>JAKACW010000052.1 GCA_021821045.1 Pseudomonadota bacterium | reverse complement strand
ACTTTCGCGTTTACACCAGCGACGACATTATCGGCGTTGAGCTGGGCGGCGCGGTGAAAAACGTTTACGCCATCGCCGCCGGCATATCCGACGGCCTGGGGTTTGGCGCCAATGCCCGTGTCGCCGTTGTCACTCGCTCGCTTGCGGAAATGGTGCGTCTAGGAGAAGCATTGGGCGGACGGCGGGATACTTTCTTAGGGTTGGCCGGCATCGGCGATCTGATGCTGACCTGCACAGATGATCAATCGCGCAATCGCCGGTTCGGATTGGCGGTGGGGAAGGGCGTGAGTACCGACGAGGCGATCCGGCAAATCGGACAGGTGGTCGAGGGGTTCGCCAGCGCGCGCGAAGTTAAGCGCCGTGGTGTGGCGTTGGGTCTCGAATTGCCTATCGCCGATCAAGTGTACTCGGTTCTGTATGAGAACCTGCCGCCCCGTGTCGCGGTGCGGCATCTGCTGGAGCGCGAGCAAAAGGCCGAAGGTATCTAATGCGAGCGATGATATTGGCGGCAGGCAGAGGCGAGCGCCTACGACCGCTGACTGACACCACCCCCAAGCCGCTGCTCCCCGTCGCCGGCCGCCCGCTGATTGAATATCACATCCAGCGTCTCGCTCAAGCCGGCTTTAAAGACTTGGTGATCAACCACGCTCATCTGGGCGATCAAATCGAGGAGACGCTGGGTGACGGCGCGCGATGGGGCCTGTCCATCAGCTATTCCCGCGAGGGAACGGCGCTCGAAACCGGCGGCGGCATTTTCAGAGCACTGCCGTTGCTCGGGAGCCGGCCGTTTCTCGTGGTGAACGGGGATATTTGGTGTGATTACCCATTCGACAAACTGCGCGCCCGGGTGTTAACGGGCCTTGCTCATCTCGTTTTGGTTCCCAATCCGCCCCATAACGCGCGCGGCGACTTTGGTTTGGACGGCCAGCGCGTGCTGAGCGGCGGACCGACGCTTTACACGTTCAGCGGCATTGGTTTGTACCACCCCGAGTTGTTCTTGGGTTGCCAGCCGGGTGCGTTTCCCCTTGCGCCGCTGCTGCGCCGGGCAATGGACGATAACCGCGTGACGGGTGAGCTCTACCAGGGATGTTGGATCGACGTGGGGACCAAAGAGCGATTGGTCGAAGCGGAGAAAGCGGCCTTAAAAGGCGACAGGTAGTTTGCCCAAACCGCAATCGAAAAAGGGGCACGTGCCGTGCCCCTTTCCCGCCTCCATTGTTAGTAGAGTTGACGGAAAAATGTTTACGTTGCCGATGCGACGGCGGTTTGTTGCAGTCGTCTGTATATGTCGTCCTTTAACCTAACGCGCCACTTCTTCAACGTTCCCATGTAGGTATCGTCGACCGGTCGCTGTTTGCGTTCGTAGCCGTAAATTTTTTTATCGGCTCGGTAATAGGAGTCGAGTAGCTCCGCGAACGTGTTGTCGTTGTCCTTGAGATAATTCATTTCACGCGAGAACTCCGAAAACTCTTCTGCTAGATTGTGACGCACACCGAACATGGGGTACCTCCATGGATTAGCACTCGTTGTTTCAGAAAGTATCAAGAAATGAACGGACCGAATTTTCCTCCTCCAGCGGATCAGTAAAGACAGCGCATCCGTCGTGGCCGCGGTACAGCGGCTGCTTGCTATGATCGTTTGAAATTTTGGCTATGCCCGCTTCGATCTATTGCACGATGCCTGTGCGTCTTTGCAACTGGGTCGTATCGTGCTGTTGTTGCTGCTCTTGCTGTTCAGCGTATTGAGCGGTGCATTTTGTTTTTGAAGAATGGCACGGGATTCGCGCTTCGTCAACGCAGGGCATTACTCGAGTATTTGTACGTAAAAACTCGGGGGCCGCAAAAACCAAACAGGCTGAAGCGTTATGATTTTAGGCGGTAGATGAAGCGCGGGATTTTATTGCCGACAACACGCCGGCAACGGCCGCAATTCGCGCGCGATGCAGTTTTTGCCCCAGTGCGGCGCCGCGCAACCCCTGGGCGACGAGTGCTTTAACATCGACGGCACGCGCCGCTTGAAAACATTGTTCGAACGCCGGCGCTTGCGGATAGGGTTCGTTGGTCTTGTTGAGTCGACCTTGTGCATCGGCCTGACAGGCGAGCAGAAACTGCCCGAGTCGTTCGGGGCGGCGAAACGCATCCAAGTGCCGCAGCGTCTTCACCACCGTCGATGCCTTGAGTTCGAAAAAGGTGTGGCAAGCGCCGTGATAGCGCGCGACCATCGCGGCCAACTCGCGGTACTCGTTCGGTATGCGTATTCGCCGGCAGAGGTCTTCCACCAGATCGACGCTTCGATGCTCGTGACCATGGTGACGGGGCAGCAGCTCCTGCGGTGTGGTTCCCTTGCCTAAATCGTGAACCAGTGCGGCGAATCGAACGCGCGTGTCGGCGCTGATTTGAGCCGCCCGATCGACAACCATCATGGTATGTACGCCGCAATCGATTTCGGGATGATACTCGGGGCGCTGCGGCACGCCAAAGAGTCGCTCGATTTCGGGAAACAGTTTTGCCAATGCCCCGCTTGGGCGAAGCGAGGTAAAAAAAATAGAGGGAGTTTCTTCTCCGAGGGCGCGCACGGTTTCTTGCCAGACGCGTTCGGGCACGAGCGCATCGACTTCGCCCGCTTGAACCATTTCCCGCATCAGCGATTCTGTTTCGGGCGCGACGCGAAATCCGAGTTTATGAAAGCGCGCGGCGAAGCGCGCGACGCGGAGTATTCTCACCGGGTCCTCACTGAATGCCGTGGAGACATGGCGTAGTAGTCGTTGCTCCAGGTCGCGTCGACCGCCGAAGGGATCGATGATCGTGCCATCTTCCGCTTCGGCAATGGCGTTGATGGTCAGGTCGCGCCGACGCAAATCGTCTTCCAGTGTGACGTCGGGCGCCGCGTGGAATGTAAAACCCTTATATCCTGGCGCGACCTTGCGTTCGGTGCGGGCTAAGGCATATTCCTCGTGGGTCTGCGGGTGCAGGAATACGGGGAAATCTTTTCCCACCGCTCTGTAACCGAGAGCGACAAGTTGCTGCGGGGTGGCGCCGACAACGACCCAATCGCTGTCGGCATGAGGAATTCCGAGTAGTCTGTCCCTAACCGCGCCGCCGACGCGATAGACCTTCAACTCGTTGCTCCGTCGTCGCGTCGCGCCGCGCCGCGATGCGTATCGTAGTGCTCCCGTTGTCCGCGCCTGCCAAGATAGAGCGGAACGACTGCTTCCACCGCGGTTGCGGGCTGGCCGAGTATGAGGGTCCGAGAGGTGCAAACACTGTCCGTTTTGGTCGACAGAAAGTTGTCCGTCGTGAGCGGTTTGCCGGGCATGACGCCCATGACGCGGGCGAGGAGGGCCGACGCGCCGTCGCCAAGCGGGACGATGGTGCGGTTCAGGCCGCTGGTCTTGTTGACGTACTCCACCAGCTGCAGCAACGTATAAGCTTGGGGTCCGCACAGCTCGATGCGTCGGCCGACCGCAGATGGATTTCTAATTGCGTCAATCATCACTTTCGCGACGTCTTCAACATACACGGGGGCGAAGCGGGCGCCGGCGCAGGCCAGCGGAAAAACTAGCGGCGACGCGCGCAGCAATCGGGCGAAGCGATTGAAAAAACTGTCGCCGGGTCCAAAGATGACCGAGGGGCGAAAGCTTGTCACCGCAAGGTCGGTTGCCGCGTGCACGAGGTCTTCGCCCTGGCCTTTGGTGCGCAGGTAGCGGCTGGTGCCGCGTGCCGCATCCGCATTGAGCGCGCTCATGTGGAGCAAGCGTTTCACGCCGCGCGCGCGACATGCGGCGATGACTTTCTCGACAAGCTTGACGTGGACGTTGTCGAAATCGCCTCGTTTTGATTCGTTTAGGATCCCGGTAAGGTTGATCACTGCGTCGCACTCCGCGACGAGTTGATTCAGTTGAGCGGGGTCATGGATATTCGCGTTAATGACGTCGACCGTGGGCATGACGAGGAATTCGCGATGTCGCTCGCGACGGCGTGTCGGAATGCGCACCCGGTAGCCGGCCCGGGTGAGATGATTCGCCAAGTGATAGCCGACAAAACCCGAGCCGCCAAGAACACAAATTGTTGGTATTGTCATATAGATGCTTAGTCCCAGATCCGTGATACTTTTTCAAACGAATAGCGGAAAACCCATATAATAGCAGACCGCGCTGAGGGCGGTCAGAGTGGAGGAACCATGGCATATTCCACAGTAAATCCCGCGACGGGCGAGCGCGTCAGTTCGATCGCGGATTGGCAGGACAATGAATTGGAATCGGCGTTGGCGGCCGTTGATGACGCGTCAGCGGCGTGGCGTCGTCGACCATTGGCGGAGCGTTGCCGTCTCCTCGAGAGCGCTGGCGAAGTACTCGGTGCGCAGCGGGAACAGCTTGCAGGGTTGATTACCCTGGAAATGGGAAAACTGCGCGCGGAAGCGTTGGCGGAGGTCGATAAGTGCGCCTTGGCGTGCCGTTACTATGCCGAGCACGGTCCGCGTTTTTTGCTTGACCGGGCTTTGCCTTCCGACGCCTCGCGCAGTTTCGTCGCCCACCAACCGTTGGGCATTATTCTCGCCATCATGCCATGGAATTTTCCGCTCTGGCAGGTGTTTCGCTTTGCCGCGCCGGCGCTTGTTGCGGGCAATAGCGCAGTGTTGAAGCACGCATCGAATGTGCCCCAGTGCGCGCTGGCCATCGAGAAGGTGTTCGTCGAAGCGGGTTTTCCTCGCGATGTGTTCCGAACGCTGTTGATCAATGCGGGACACGTCGAGAAAGTCATCGCCGATGATCGAATTCATGGCGTGACGCTGACCGGCAGCGAGAACGCCGGCCGCAAAGTCGCCGCCGCTGCCGGCGCGCATCTCAAAAAAACCGTCTTGGAGTTGGGTGGGTCCGATGCCTTCGTGGTGTTGGAAGATGCCGATCTCGATCACGCCGTGAAGAATGCTATGGCCTCGCGTTTCTTGAATGCCGGCCAGAGTTGCATCGCCGCCAAGCGATTCATTGTCGTTCAGTCGGTGCGCGATGATTTCTTGTCCGCGCTCAAGACGGCGATCGAAGCGCTGCGCCCCGGCGATCCGACGGACGCCGCGACAACCCTTGCGCCCATGGCCCGTGACGATCTGCGTGACGAGATACATCGCCAAGTCTGTGCGAGCGTGAACCAAGGAGCGCGCCTCGTGAGCGGCGGGTCGAAGGTCGATCGACCTGGTTTCTTTTATCGACCGACGATTCTGGATGATGTCGCGCCGGGATGCACCGCGTTCGAGGAAGAAATGTTCGGCCCGGTCGCCGCTATTATTGCGGCCAAAGATGATGCGCACGCCGTGGCATTGGCTAACCGGTCGCGCTACGGGTTGGGCGGCAGTGTGTGGACGCGGGACGTTGCGCGCGGAGAAAATGTCGCGCGGCAAATTCAGGCGGGGGCGGTATTCGTCAACGGCATGGTGAAGAGCGATCCGCGACTGCCTTTCGGCGGCATCAAAGCCTCGGGCTATGGCCGAGAGCTTTCATTCTATGGCATGCACGAGTTTTTGAATTTGAAGACGATCTGGATAGGGTAGCTAAACCCTGATCGATCCGCATGCGACAGCAGCGGTACTAACCGCGATGCGCCGCCCAAAGGATTGACGTCGCCGATTCGTATGGCGGATAAATCTGCTCCTACGAGCGCGGCGTTCAGGATGTTCTGGGCTAGACCTTAAATCGCTGCACGAGCGTTTTTAGTTCCGTCGCCAAGCCTGACAAGTCTTCGCTGTTTTGCGTCGTCTGGTCCGCCCGTTCGGCCGTGCTGTCGGCCAGTGCCTTGATGTTGCTCACGCTGCGGTTGATGTCCTCGGCGACGGCGCTTTGCTGCTCCGCCGCGGTCGCGATGCTGTTGTTCATATCGGAAATCTGCGACACCGCGTCGGTGATGGTATCCAACGACGCGCCCGCATTGGCGGCTTGGTCCACACTGGCTCGCGCCCGCTCGCGGCCGGTCTGCATAACGCCCACGGCTTCCGTGGCGCCGGCGCGGAATTTCACGATCATTTGCTCGATTTCCTTGGCGGACACCTGAGTGCGCCCCGCAAGCGTGCGCACTTCATCGGCCACCACCGCGAACCCTCGGCCCTGCTCGCCCGCGCGAGCGGCTTCGATGGCTGCGTTCAATGCCAGCAGATTGGTCTGATCGGCAATGCTTTTGATCACATCGAGCACGACGCCGATGCTTTCGCTGTCTTTGTCCAATGACTGGATAACCGTCGACGCCCGGTCCACTTCTTCGGCCAAACTGTTGATCGCGTCGATGGTGTGGGATACCACGCGGCGCCCGTTGTCGGCCTCGGACTTGGCCTTGACGGCGGCGGCTGCGGCGCCCTCGGCGTTGCGCGCGACTTCGACAGCGCTGGCTGTCATTTCGTTGATCGCACTGGCCATTTGATCGGTTTCGGATTGCTGGCGCAGTACCGCCTCGCGCGTTTCCTGGGTCGTTGAAGACAAGGTTCCCGCTGAGGCCGCCAACTTATCGGCGTCGGAGGTGATCTCCCGCACCTGCGCTCGCAGCGCGTTGACCAACGCATCGAGTCCGGTCCCAAGCATGTTGAGTTCTTTCAGCCCGTGCTTCTGAATCTTGACCGTAAGGTCGCCGTTGGCGCAACGCTCCATGGCCTCGACTAGTCCCCGCGCCGGCTCGAACAAGTAGCGGTTGAGCAGAACCAGAGCAATGGCCATGCCGACAATCATGAGGACGACGAACGCCGAAATGATCGCCAGCTGGGTCTTTTGCATGCTGGCGTAGAGATCCGCCATGTCTTCGAGCACCTTGAAATGCAGCGCGGGTTGATCGTTTCGATCGTGCAGGACAAACTCGATGGGTAGGCTTGTTTGGCGAACCTTCTTTTCCCAATCTTCGCTCTGAAACAGAACTTTTCCGCTGTCGGCGCTGATCGTCAGCGGCAGGCGCAATTTGCCGGAGATGGCCTGCATGTTGTGAGCCGGCCTGAGCACCACTTCCAAGTAGCCTATGAGGCGCAGACCGCCGACGGGCATGAGAGCATGGAAGTAGGCATTTCCACTTTCGCTCACCCCCAGTCCGCTGAGAACTTTCAACCGATCGGCGCCTTGGCGGTGACGGGCATCGTCCAACAAAAAGTTTGGCAGGGTGCGCGGCAGACCGCGCTCGCCTTCGTTGCTTTCCGCCAGCAGGCTGAAGTTAATGTCATATACGCGTAGCTTGCCAAGGTCGAGAATGTTGCTTGTCACGTAGCGCTGACGGAACTGGTCGTCGAGTATCCGTGCCACTTCACTGCGGGCCTCGCCTGAGGCAGGGTCTGAAATGAGGTTGTTCGCCGCGGTATTGAAGCCTTCGGAGCGCTTGGTGTAGTCGCCGAGGTCGACCGCTAGCGTCCCGAGCTGACCGACGGTGTCGGCGGTCGCGACTTCGATGACGCGCGTGAGTGTCCGCGTCTGCGATTCCAGGGCCGCGCCGCGAAAATGCACAACGGCGACCACCGATAAGGTGATCGCCGCTGCGCCGATCGTCGACAGAATAAGCGTGGTAAGAGCTTTGATCGACAGTCGTTCAATGGCGAACATGCGTCAACATCCCTTGTTGTACCCGCGAAGTCAGCCCGCGGGCGCGTGTTTGTTATTTGGCAACGGGCATGCCTTTACCGGTCCATTCTTCCCAGCCGCCGCGGAACCAGTAGATCTTGGAATATCCAGCGGCAACAGCGACGTTGGATGCCGTTACGCTGCGGCCGCACTTAACGCCGTTGCAGTAGAACAGCACCGGCGTGTCCTTGCTCTTGAGGTGCTTGGCCAACGATTCAGGACTTGTGTCGTAGTCCGGCAGGGCAACGGAACCTTCGATCCAGCCGGAGGCCTCCCGATCGCTGGACTTGCGGGAATCGATAACCACCAGGTCGGGGGTATTCATGATGAGGTCTACGGCCTGTTCCGCAGTGACCTTGTTGGTGCCCGGGATGCTTTCTGGCGCTTCCTTTCCTTCGGCCAGTGCTGTGGCCGTGCCGAATACGAGACTGAACAGTGTTGCGCCGACGAGGCGGGTGATCGACGTAAGCATGTGACTTCTCCAGTGTGAAATTATTAGTTACAAATCAACGATCAAAGTCGTGATTGCGGAATTGGTATCGAGCGTCCCAGGGGAATATTAAGGGCGGTTGGAGTGCGGATATAGCGTCGGCAGAGTGTGTTTGCCGCGGTTGCTTAAGGCGTTTTTTTCTTGCGCGCGCGCGGGTGCGCTTTGTCGTAGACGTCCGCAAGGTGCTGAAAATCCAGGTGAGTATAGATTTGGGTGGTGGAAAGATTGGCGTGGCCAAGCAGTTCTTGCACGGCTCGAAGATCCCCGCTTGATTCAAGAATGTGACTGGCGAAAGAGTGGCGCAGCATGTGGGGGTGGAGGTTAACCGCCAGACCCTGCTTGATTGCCCACAGCTTGAGGCGGGATTGAACAGTGCGCGGACTGATGCGCTTGCCGCGTCGGCTGATGAACACGGCGTCGCTTCGCGAGCCCGGCCAGCTGGCGCGCACCGATAACCAGCGTTTGATCGCCTCTTGCGCTTTGGCGCCAACGGGCACGATCCGGGTCTTCTTGCCCTTTCCGACTACGGTTACTGTGCCTGAGCCAGCGTCCATATCGGCGAGGTTGAGACCGACCGCCTCGCTGAGGCGCAAACCTGAGGAGTAAATCAGCTCCATCAGAGCGAGATCCCGCAGGCCAACATCGCTTTGATTGTCACTCGCCAGCAGTTGGGCCGTTTGATCCACGTCCAGGGTAGCGGGAAGCCGTCGCGGGGTTTTCGGCGCGCGTATTCCATTCGCCGGATTGCTCTTTGCCGCGCCGTTTTTGATGAGAAAGCGAAAGAATGATCTGGTGGCTGACAGTCTGCGCTGCAAGCTACGGCCTTGCAGGCCATTGCCGTGACACTTGGCGGTAAACTGCCTGATGTGGTGGCTGGTGACGTCCTGCCAGCGCACAATTGCGGAATGTTCGCAGAATGCGGCCAACGCGCCGAGGTCCCGTTGGTAGCCGTTCAAGGTATGAGGGGAGTACCGGCGCACGCTCGCGAGATAGGCGCAATAACGCGCGATCCATTCTTTACCCGCGGCGTCCATTGGCTTAGCCGTTGGGCAAATAGCGCTCCAAAGCACAACTGATGGTTTGGCCCATGTGGGTTAAAAAGACCGTGCCCATGTTCGCTTGGAAGCGGGCGGGATCGGCGTTGGCCACAGTGATGATGCCAAAGGGCGACTGGCCGGCTTTGTCCAGTCGGTGCAGCGGGATGAGGGCTGCCGATTGCAGGGAATCCGCGCGGGCGCCAAACAGAAAGCCGAGCTGGCCGTTCTTGAATCGACCGCACAGCGGCGTGCCTCTATCCAAGACCAGCCGAAGCTCTTGCCAGCCAACATCGTGGCGGGAAACGGCCCTCACCGGCGCGGTTAGTGTGCGGACGGTGGATTCCGGCAATATTTCTTCATAGAGCACGGCGCACGTCGCGTCGTTGGGGAACTGCGTGGACAGATGCTTGGCGATGACCAGCAGGCTGGCGTCCAGATTCTTCGTCTTAAGCAGCAGCAGCGTCAGCTTTTGCAGCATCTCGCCGAGCCGGTCGTTTTCGCGGGCATTGTTGATCAAGTCGTGAAGCTGGCGTTTCAACTGGCTGTTTTTTTCGCGCAATGCGTTGAGCTGGCGTTCGATCAGCGAAATGGCGTTGCCCGAGCGGTGCGGGACCTTTATGGACTCCACGAGGTCGGGATGGCGGTTAAAAAAGTCGGCATGGCTAGCCAAATAGTCGGCGATGCGTTGTTCGTCGCCGGAAACGACGGGCTTGTCCTGTTCCTTTTGCGTGCTCATATGTCTATCGTCCCTTCGAATACGAATGTCGCTGGACCGCTCATCCACACGGGTTCTCCCTCGCCGTCCCAGCATATGGCGAGTTCCCCCCCTGGCAATGCAACCGACACCCGGCTTTGTAGCAAACCTTGCAGGCGTCCCACAACCACCGCGGCGCAGGCGCCGGTGCCGCAGGCCAAGGTTTCGCCGGCGCCGCGTTCGAACACCCGCAGACGAATGGAGTCGCCGGATATGATTTGCATGAAGCCGACATTCACCCGCTCGGGGAAGCGCGGATGATGCTCGATCAATGCGCCCAGCGGCTCAACCAACGCTTCATCGACGTCGTCCACGCGTAACACGACGTGCGGGTTGCCCATGGAGACGACGCCGACATCAAATACTTGGTTGCCCGCTTCAAGCTCATAGCTGTTGGCCCGCTTGTCGGCGATGAACGGCACCTCGGCCGGCTCCAGCCGCGGGATCCCCATGTTGACCGTGACCAATCCGTCGGGCTCGATCCGCGGATGAATGATGCCGCCGGCGGTTTCCACCGCGATGCTGCGCTTGGTCGTCAGGCCGCGGCGCAGCACGAATTGGGCGAAGCAGCGCGCGCCATTGCCGCACTGCTGCACTTCGCCGCCGTCGGCGTTGAAGATCCGGTAGCGAAAATCCACGCCCTGAGTCGTTGCTTTTTCCACGAGCAGTACTTGATCGCAGCCGACGCCAAAATGCCGGTCGGCCAGAAAGCGGATTTGCTCGGGCGAGAGTTGGACGTTTTGGGAGGTCGCGTCGATCACCACAAAATCGTTGCCAAGGCCGTGCATCTTGGTGAAGCTTAACCGCATGCCAATCCCTAAGGGCTCCCCATGACGCCCGAGTGTAGCATGGGCACTATGGCGGTGCACTGCGCTCGGGAATGCGGTGCAAAACAAACGTGTTGCATTCCGGCTGCAGTGTCGAGTGGCTGATGTCGAACCGTTCCTTTAATAACTGATTGAGGTTGTCGAGGATCCTCGGCCACAGGCCGAGTTCGTCGATGACCACATGGGCCGACAGCGCAACGTGGCCCGACGAGACCGTCCAGATGTGCAGATCGTGGACCGAGCGCACATTGGGTGATCCCGCCATGGCCAGGCCGACGTCGCGCAGATTTAAGTGGGCGGGCACGCCTTCCATGATGACGTGCAGCGTTTCCCGCAATAGCCGCAGTGCCGATGCAAGAATGAGCAGGCAAATCAGCAGCGACAGAATCGGATCGATGGGTGTCCATCCGGTGTAATAGATCACGATCCCGGCGATGAGTGCCGCGACGGAGCCCAGCAGATCGCCTATGACGTGCAGCAGCGCGCCGCGAATGTTAAGCGTTTGCTCGCCACGGCTGAGAATGACCGCCAGGACAATGTTGATCACCAAACCGATGAGGGCAACAAGAATAACGACGGGCGCCGCTACGGGCTGCGGTGCGCTGAACCGCCCGATGGCGGTGATTACGATGCCGGTGACGATGGCCAGCATGAGGCCGGCGTTGACCAGTGCGGCTAAAACTTCGGCGCGCCCCATGCCGTAAGAGAGGCGGGTGGTCGGCGGTTTGTTGATCAGTATCGCGGCGAAGGCCGCCAGCCCCAGCGCCGTGGCATCGGACACCATATGACCCGCGTCGCCCAGCAACGCCAAAGATCCTGACCACCAGCCCGCGATTGCTTCCACCGCGGCGAATCCCAGCGTGACGGCCAGCGCCCACAGCAGTCGATTGCGGCTGGAATGATCGTGGCCGTGATCGTGACTGTGCCCATGTTCGTTGTGGTGATGCAGGCTCATATGAATCGTTACCCGCTCCAGGGTATTCTACGGCAGCCGCGCCATCGCCGGTGCGACGGTAGCCAATTTCCGGGTGACTGACTCAGCGGCACTAAAAGGTTCCCTCACAGTAGTACGCGGCGTATTATAAATTTAGACGCAAGGAGGGTGTGTATGGTCAATAATCTCCCAGATAACGAAATCAGGCCACTGAAAGCGAAACTCACCGAGCGCCGTGCCGTACTGCTCGAGGACATTCGTCAGGAACTGATTCGGTCCGATGAAAGCCGATTCGCCGACTTGGCCGGACGGGTGCACGATGCCGGCGATGAGTCCGTCGCCGACCTCTTGGTCGATGTCGATACGGCCATTGTTCATCGTCATATCAGCGAGCTGCGGCACATCGAGGAAGCGCTGCGCCGCATGTCGCAGGGAGGTTACGGCTATTGTGATACCTGTGGGGAACGCATCGAGGCAGCGCGTTTGTCGACCCAGCCCACAGCGATACGCTGCCTGGGGTGTCAAGACCGTTACGAGCGGGTGGCGCCCCACGGCGTGACGCCTCGACTCTGACAAAAAAAAGAGCGCTCGACAATGCGAGCGCTCCTGTGAACAACTGACGATTGCGGCGAGATTAGAAAAAGGGCTTCTCAGGCGCTTTGTTGAATCGTTTCACAGCGGCCAGGATCTCGGTCTTGGCCTCTTCGGCGCCAACCCAACCTTCGACTTTGACCCATTTGCCGTTTTCCAGATCTTTGTAATGCTCGAAAAAGTGTGAGATCTGGCGGAGCAGTTGCTCCGGCACGTCCTGCGGGCCTTTGACGTTGGCGTAGGTCGGTGACAGCTTGTTCACCGGAACGGCGAGAACTTTCTGATCCCGGCCGGACTCGTCTTCCATATTCAGCATGCCGACTGGGCGGCAGCGAATCACCGAACCGCTGATCAGTGCGACCGGTGCAACCACCAGCACGTCTACGGGATCGCCGTCTTCGGATAACGTGTGCGGGATGTAGCCGTAGTTGCAGGGGTAAAACATGGCGGTCGCCATAAAACGGTCGACGAACATCGCGCCCGTATCCTTATCTACTTCGTATTTCACGGGGTCGCTGTGAGCCGGGATTTCGATAATGACATTGACGTCGTTTGGGACGTCCTTGCCACTGGTGACACGATCTAGATTCATGGGGATAAGCCTTTAACGTTCTTCTAAAAAGCGCGCATTATAGCCGCGGCCAAATTCCGGGTCCATAGGGCGGGATTAGCCTTGCCCGTTGCGGTTGTGTTCGGCAGCTAATCGTTTATGCTAAAGCGGTTTCGAAAAAGCCTATTATTTTGCAGCGATGAGGGTCCGCGCGGCTGGCAGTCCAGTGGGTTCAGTTTCAAGAGGCATCAGGGAGGGAAACATGAGCTTTGCAGGGATTATTCCGCTCGCCTTGGGCGGGGTCGGCATGTACGCGGCATATAGAGTCTACGGAAAAGTCAAAGAATACCCCGGTGGCGAAGGCAAAGTCGCCGCGATCGCCGAGCAGATCCATCTCGGCGCGATGGTCTTTCTTCGCCGCGAGTACCAAATTCTGGGGATCTTTGTCGCGGTCGTTGGTGTTTTGTTGTGGATGTCATTGGGGTTTGCGACCACTTTCGCGTTTCTTACCGGCGCGTTTGCTTCCGCCACGGCCGGATACATCGGAATGTATACGGCCACCCAGGCCAACAGCCGCACGACCGTCGCCGCGCATAAGGACGGCGCTGCCGCGGCACTGACAGTGGCGTTTTTTGGCGGTTCCATCATGGGACTGTGCGTGGCGAGCATCGGTTTGCTGGGGCTTGGGTTTCTTTATCTGCTTTTCGGCGGGGATCCGGAAACCGCTCATGTGATTCACGGCTTCGGCATGGGGGCTTCGTCGGTGGCGCTGTTTTCCCGTGTCGGCGGTGGGATCTTCACCAAGAGCGCGGACGTCGGCTCCGACCTCGTCGGCAAGATCGAAGCGGGCATTCCCGAGGACGATCCGCGCAACCCGGGGGTGATCGCCGACAACGTCGGGGATAATGTCGGCGACGTGGCCGGCATGGGCTCCGACATCTTCGAATCCTACTGCGGCGCCATGATCGCTTCCATCGCCATCGCCTCCACCTTGGCCATGATCGAGGTGACCGACATCGTCACCAACGTCGAAACAGGCCGGGCCCATCTCATGTTTCTGCCGCTCGCCTTGTCGTCGGTGGGGTTGTTGTGTTCAATAGCGGGCATACAGCTCGTGCGCAAATACAGCGCCAAATCGCCGGAAGTCGCGCTGCGCATCGGTACCGTCGGCGCCTCGTTGATATTCATGGTCGCATCGTTTGTATTGATCGCGCTGGTGAGCGTGAAGATGAAAGTCTGGATACCGGTGTTGGTGGGTGCCGCGGGTGGCATCATCATTGGCCTGGTGACCGAATATTACACCGGAGGAAAACCCGTCCGCAGCATTGCACAAGCGGGTGAAACCGGGCCGGCGACGGTCATGATTCGCGGCCTTGCCGTGGGCATGCAGTCTGTAGCCATCCCGCTTGTCGCCATCGCTTTCATTATCATCATCGCGAGTTACTTCGCCGGTCTTTACGGCGTGGCCATCGCGGCGGTGGGTATGTTGTCGACGGTCGGCATCACCATGGCCATCGACGCCTACGGTCCGGTAGCGGACAACGCCGGCGGCATCGCCGAGATGGCCGGGCTCGGTCCGGAGACGCGCAAGATCACCGACTCGTTGGATGAGTTGGGTAATACCACCGCAGCCATCGGCAAGGGCTTTGCCATTGGTGCGGCGGCCCTGGCGGCCCTGGCCATTATTGCCGCGTTTGTGGAAACGGTGCATGTCCACGTGCCGGATTTCGAGCTGAAGCTCAACAATCCGATGGTCTTGGCCGGTATGTTCTTGGGCGGGATTTTCCCCCTGCTCGTCTCTGCCATCACCATGACCGCCGTAGGTGACGCCGCCTTCGACATGATTCATGAAATCCGCCGTCAGTTCCGCGAAATCCCCGGTCTAATGGAAGGCACCGGGACGCCGGATACCGCCAAATGCGTCGATATCGCGACCCAAGCGGCACTGCGCAAGATGGTATTGCCCGGCGTGTTGGCCGTTGCCGCGCCGGTGGTGGTGGGCTTCGGTCTCGGCCCCGAATCGTTGGGCGGCATGCTCGGCGGCGCGTTGCTCGGTTGCGTGCTCATGGCCCTGATGATGGCCAACGCCGGCGGCGCGTGGGACAACGCCAAGAAGTACATCGAGAAAGGCAATCTCGGTGGCAAAGGTTCGGCGGTTCACAAAGCCGCGGTAGTCGGCGACACTGTCGGTGATCCCTTCAAAGATACCTCCGGTCCCAGCATGAACATTCTGATTAACGTCATGGCGATTGTGAGTCTCGTCATCGCGCCGTTGTTGGGATAATTTGTTGTCAACAAGCACCGGTCCCGCGCAGGTGAGGGGCCGGTGCCGTACGGCCGAGTTAGAGTTGCGCCATGAATCCCGAAGATGTTGCAGGCAGCTATGACCGGATTGCGTCCCATTGGGACGGTCCGCAGTTCAATCGAGAAAACGGCATCGCCCAACATGAGCGGGCACTGCGATTTCGAACGGGTCCTGGCATCGCCCTTGACGTGGGTTGCGGCGGCAGTGGCCGTTTCATCGAACTTCTTCGCCGCAGGGGGCTCGAAGTAGAGGGATTGGACCTATCCGATGAAATGTTGCGGCTCGCCAAGCGACGCCATCCGGACGTGCAGTTTTACCACGCAGATATTTGTACTTGGGGGTTCCCCAGGAAATACGACTTTATATCGGCATGGGATAGCATCTGGCACGTTCCTCTTTCGCAGCAACGATTGGTCATTCAAAAACTCTGCGCGGCGCTCAAACCGAGTGGAGTCTTGATTTTTACGACCGGCGGCGTCGAAAGCGCAGGTGAAAAGACGAATCCGTGTCTGGGCCAGCCGATGTATCATGCGGCTATCGGCATTCCCGCTGTGCTCGACGCCCTTCATGACGCGAAATGCGCCTGCCGCCATCTCGAGTATGACCAATATCCCGAGCTCCACGTCTATATCATCGCTCAGCGCGTCGAATCGAAATGAGACGAAGGTGTTCGTAGCTAAACAAGTGGAAATAGAAAGAGCGTCGCGCGGTGATTCGAAGTACGTGGCCGAGATGGTGGGCGAATTGCTGAATGAGATCATGGGTACCGTGGGCGTTAAGGCGTTCAATTTCAGTCTGGACGAAACGGCGTCACGGCTCGGCGACTTTCTTGATTGTGACAAATACTTTGTCTTTGTGGCGAGTGACAAAGAAGAGGGGCCGATCGGGTTCGCGACGCTCTATGAAAGTTACGCCTTGTACGCGGAAGGGGCCTTCGGAACCATTGCGGAATTCTACGTGCGTCCGGCCTTTCGTTCTTCGGGGGTCGGCGGTCGATTGCTCGCTCACGTCAAGGCGTTCGGCGCGTCGCGCGGCTGGACGCGCTTGGAAGTGACCACGCCGCCGCTGCCGCAGTTTGACAAGACATTGGCGTTTTACGAGCGGGAAGGGTTTGCCATTACCGGCGGTCGCAAGTTGAAAACGTCACTGTAACGGCGCGCGTCAATCAATAACGAGGATCTTGTCGTGTTACTACTTCGCGGAATTTTCCCGGCGATCATATTAGGCATGCTGCTTGTCGCCATTCCCGCCCAGGGGGCGGTCAAGCACAAAATGGTAGTGTCGCTTGACCCCGCCAATCACACTTTGGAGGTAGAAGACCGCATCGAACTTGATGCGCCCGCCACGAAGGTCGAGTTCATTCTCCACGCCAACCTGCGGGTGGAGTCGCCCGACGCGCGCGTGGAGGCCGGCCCTAACGTGAATGCTGGCGTTGCGGTGCCGTTGAGCCAGTATCATGTGATGCTCGCCGAGGGTCAGCGCGGCTTTACTGTGCGCTACCACGGTACGATTCACCATCCGGTCGCCGAGTTTGGCGAAGAATACGCGCGAAGCTTCGGCGAGACACCGGGTACCATCAGCAGTGACGGCGTGTTTCTCGCTCAAACATCCTTTTGGTATCCCTATATCGAAGATCAACCCGTCACCTTCGATCTCGAAACCCGCTTGCCGCCGAACTGGGAATCGGTCAGTCAGGGGCAACGTCTCGTGGAACAACCAACCGGGGCGCAGAATCGCATCCGGTGGACGGAATCCACGCCCCAGGAAGAGATCTATTTGATCGCCGCGCCATTCCATGTGTACACCCAGGCCGCGGGTGCGGCACAGGCCATGGTTTATCTGCGCGACCAGGATGAGGCTTTGGCTCGCAAATACCTCGAAGCGACGGCCCAGTATCTGGAAATGTACCGGCAACTCATCGGCCCCTATCCCTACGCTAAGTTCGCGCTGGTGGAGAATTTCTGGGAGACGGGATACGGCATGCCGTCATTTACGTTGCTCGGGTCGAAGGTGCTGCGCTTGCCGTTTATTATTCACAGCTCCTATCCCCACGAGATTCTCCACAACTATTGGGGCAACGGCGTTTACGTCGACTATGCCACCGGCAACTGGGCCGAGGGGCTTACCGCGTACTTGGCGGATCATCTGATTCAAGAGCAGCGCGGTTTGGGCGACCAGCATCGCCGGCAACTGCTGCAACACTACGCGGACTTTGTCGACGCCAACAAGGATTTCCCACTGACCGATTTTCGCTCGCGCCACAGTTCGGTAACCGAAGTGGTGGGCTACGGCAAAACCCAAATGCTGTTCCACATGCTGCGCCGGCAAATGGGCGATCAGTTGTTCGAGAAAGCGCTGCATCAGTTTTTCATGCAGTACAAATTCAAAACGGCGGGCTTCGACGATCTGCAGCGCGTGTTCAGCCGTGTCGCGGAAATCGACTTTAACGGCATGTTCGACCAATGGGTCAAACGCACTGGGTCGCCGCAGTTGGTACTGCGAGCGGCCAGCGCCGAACCGATCGATCAGGGTTTTCGCCTGACCGCCGAGATCGAGCAAATTCAAGACGGCGCCGCCTACGTGCTCGACGTGCCCGTGGCCATCTCCCTTGAAGGCGAGGAGATGGCGCTGGAAACGACTGTCGCGATGCGTGACAAGCGCCTTGCGCTCACTCTCGATGTCGCCAAACGTCCGGTGCACTTGGCGGTCGATCCTCAGTTTGACTTGTTTCGCCGCCTCGACCGCGATGAAATTCCGGCCGCACTGTCGCGGGCATTCGGCGCGGATCAGGCATTGTTGGTGCTGCCCGCCAATGCCGATGCAAGTCTCATCAAGGGCTATCGCGAATTGGCTGATGAATGGCAGAACACGCAGGAAAGCGGCGTGGAGGTCAAGCTGGACAACGAGATCGCAAGCTTGCCGGACGATCGTGCAGTATGGCTGTTTGGGTGGACCAATCGTTTTCTGCCTGGTGTGAACGACGCCCTCGGGCGTTACAACGCCACTGTGAGCTCAGATGCGCTCGTCATCGCCAGCGATACATTCTTGCGAGCGCAGCATGCGGTGGTCGTGACGGCGCCCAATCCCGGCAATCCGCAGCATGCGATCGCCTGGGTCGCCACCGACAACGTCAATGCAATTGCGGGTCTTGGCCGCAAATTGCCGCATTATCGAAAATACAGCTACCTCGCTTTCACCGGCGACGAACCGACCAACACCGCCAAGGGTCAATGGCCGGTGGATCGTTCGCCCATGCAAATGGCGGTGACGCAGAAAGACAACGCGCAGGTCAACGTCATCGTCGGCCGCCTTGCTCCGCGCACGCCGCTTGCTCAGTTGCCCCCCGTGTTCGATGAAGCACGCATGATGAACCATGTGCGCGCCTTGACGGCGGATGAGATGGACGGACGCGGCCTAGGCAGTGAAGGGTTGGAAAAGGCGGCAAGTTATCTGGCGGGTGCGTTTCGCGATGCGGGGCTCGCGCCGGGCTTTGCCGACAGCGACAGCTACATTCAAGAGTGGACGCAACATGTGGAAGGATTGGACCGGGACGTGACCATGAAAAACATCATCGGCGTTGTACCCGGCGCCGATCCGAAATTGGCGCGGGAGAGCGTTGTCATCGGCGCCCACTATGATCATTTGGGCCGCGGCTGGCCCGACGTGCGCGCCGGCAACGAAGGCGCAATTCACCATGGCGCCGACGACAACGCCAGCGGTCTGGCGGTGATGTTGGAGCTGGCGCGAATGGCGGCAAGCGAGTGGAAGCCGGAACGTACGCTGGTGTTCGTGGCCTTCACCGGCGAGGAGGCCGGCAAGTTGGGATCGCAATACTACGTAAAAAACTATGACGCCTATCCCGCCGCAAAAGCCATCGCGTTGTTTAACCTGGACACAGTGGGCCGCCTGGGCAGCGCGCCGGTGACCATTTTCGGGACGGGTACCGCCCGCGAATGGGTGCACATTTTTCGCGGCGCGCAGTTCGTTACGGGCGTCAACGTCAACGCCGTCGCCGACGATTTCGGCTCCGGCGATCAAACCAGCTTCATTCAGGCCGGCGTGCCGTCGGTCCAATTGTTCGGCAGCGTGCACGGCGATTTTCATTCGCCCCGTGACACGGCGGACAAAGTCGATAGCGCAGGACTGGTGAAAGTCGCCGCGGTGCTCAAGGAGGCCGCGGAATATTTGAGTTCGCGCCCCGAGCCGCTGAGCGCGACTATATCGAACGACGCCGCAAAGGTCGCTCAATCGGGCAACGGGCAAAGGCAGGTTCAAGGTCGCCGCGTCAGCGTCGGGACTGTGCCCGATTTCGCCTACGGCGGGCCCGGCGTTCGCATCACCGATGTCGTGGTCGATTCGCCCGCCGCGCGCGCCGGTCTAAGAGGCGGCGACATCATTGTCGCAATCAATCGGGAAGCTATTGACGACCTGGCGGGTTATGCGCGGCTGCTGCGTGATTTGATGCCAGGGGCGACCGTGGCGTTGTCGTTCAACCGTGACGGTCAGAGGCGGGAAGTGGAATTGCAGGTGCTGGAGCGATGAGATCAGTGCCGTGATCACGGGATCGGCGGCCCCTCGAATTGAGGGGCCGCATTGAATCGCCGGGCATGAGTGCGGTATGCGCGACCAAGTGCCGGCATCGATTGTTACTTCGGCTCCTCCAGTTCAAGCTGCATTCCGCTATCGGAAATCTCGTCGAACAACGGTGCTTGGGCGATTTCCGACTTGGTTACGTAGGCCTTGATGGTGTCATTGGAGGGGGAAATTTCCAACGCTTCCCATGGGAGCACTACCAAGCGGTCGCCTACGCCCATAAAACCGCCGACCGATACGACGACATTGGAGATGCCTCCGTCCGGCGAAACCGCGATCTCTGCGACCTTGCCGATGTCCTCTCCGTTTGCGCCGACAATCTTCTTGCCAATGATGGCGCCTCCGCGCAGAGCGCCGCCGGTCTTGAGCTGTTGGTAGGAGGAAACCAGCTGATTGGAGTCCACCGCCATTGGCTTTGTCGCGGCCATGCCCGGGCGTTGCGGATCATCCGGGTTTGGCGTTTGATTCTCGAATCCGGACGCAGCTTCGCCGGGCGCGTTCAAGTTTGGCGCTTGCGGCGCGTTGTCGGTACGGGTCGTGGGATCAGCGCTGCCCGCGGGTCCTGCAGACAATGTAATCGTATCGCTCGCAGTCGGCGTGTCCTGCTCGGCCGCGAGAGTCGGATTGGCTAACGCCAAAGCGCTCGCAAAAAGAGCGACCGTCGATACATCTACTCGCTTAGTGATCGTGTTCATCGTTACTCTCCTCGGTGATTGTGATTTCCAGTTTCGCGCTTTTGCGTTGCGCTGAACGTCACGGTGATCCGTTGCAGGTCTCATGCCAAGACGTCGACGAACGCGATTTGCTGCTGCACGGAACCAAATCTGCAAACGGAGGCGTCTATTGGGCGAGTGCCACACATCCCCGGACCGGTGAGTTGTGGAAAACAACCACCACGGTGGTTCCCATTCGTGCATTGCTTGTTTTCATATCGTCGATGCGGTGTGGTGCTTTCATCGGCGCCGGCGCGCCGCGGCAACGTGCCCTGCGAACCATCGGTGTGTGAAATATCCCCAGAGTCTCGTCGACGCTTCAGCTCGAACGTCAATAACATTCTGTGATGAATGCTGTTTTCGAGGCAGGCCTTGGTTTTGCAACGCGAACGCTAGGTGGCGAGGTTGAACAGAAGAAGGAGTCGTGCGATGAAGACCAACGAGATCAAGAGAACAATTTGGGATGATGTAACGCTTCTGGCGTTGCTCTACGGTGTTTTGTTCTTCCTGGTTCTTTGACGCGAGGTGAATGCGGCGCCTGGTACGTTTAATGCAAACAGCGTTACCAAGCAAAGAGTCAATCACACTCGAAAATGCGAAAGGAGAAGTTATGACAGAACACATGACATCCAAGACACTCGACGCTATCGTCACGCATGAGGCGCTGCTGAAAATCGATTCGTATCGAAATGTGGGCTACCTCGATAGGGTTATCCGCCTCGTCGCAGGTCTGGCGATGATTATTTCCGCCTACTTCGTCAGCCCGGAAAGCGTGACCCTGGGAGGACCGCTCGAGTGGTGGTCGGTGGTGCCGTTACTGGGGATCTATCCCACAATGACGGCCTTTCTCGGCTGGGAACCGCTCTATGATCTGTTCGATATCGATACCAATCCGATGGCGGCCGACCAATACGCTCAGCTGCGCGATGCGCTACGCCGCGAAGAGCGGCGTTATCACGCGGTCGCCCAGCCGGGTTTCGCATAGGAACCCGCCCGCGCGAAACCGGCGACGGAGTTGAACGTTTAAACGCCGGGAGATGTCTCGCCGACTTCTCCCGGCCCTTCGAGACGCCATGCGCCCGCCCGAATTCTTCGCCATGTGAAATACCCTATCGGTTTGCGCGCCGTCAAAAGCGTGGTTGTTGCGCCGTCGTGTGGGTGAAAATGCGCGTCCCAGTGGGGCAAAACACCCACTTTCTTTTTAGTGAACATCCTTTATTTAAAACAATCAACAACTTTTCTTTTTGGCACAATACTCGCTTCTGGTTGTAACGCACTGGCGTTCGACTACTGAAGAGGGCAGCAAGACTTTGATATTCCGATCCTGGATCAAAATCAGCGTCGCATTGATCGTTGCCGCCAGCGTGGCGACGGTCGCGTTGGTTGTCATTGCGTGGTATTTGGCGGCGGCGCTCACACCGATTCACGGCTATCTCGCCAGTTCCTCCGCGGTTGATAAAGCAATCGATACGTTAGACGAACGCATGGTCGGCGATGAGACGCCCGCAACCTTGCGCGACATACGGCAACCTTTGGAAGATTTGATCGCCGCGGTCAATGACCTCACCCAACGGAAAGAGGACTTCGGTATCACGCCGGATGCGGACAGTCTTTTTTGGGTTGCCCAATGGAAACTTTCTCTAGCGCAACGCGAGGGCGAAATAAGCGAGGCGGTCATCGAGGAAGGCGTGCTTCACTTGCGGCGCGCGCTTGAAGCCGAGATTGTCTTTCGTACAAAGTTACTAAAAGAGCTTCAGGATAGGTCTGCCTGGCTGTTTCGCGTGTCTGTTGTGCTCGTGATCTGCCTCGCCATCGCGGTAGCCTCCCTTGTGTGGTTGTTGAAAGGGCGCATCCTTCGCCCCCTGAAAAGCCTTCGCGAGTTTTTGCAAAAAATCGAACGCAGAGAATACGCATCGTTCTCGGACGATTCCGTGGACACCCTGCTGCAGCCGCTGGTTACCCAATATAATGCGATGGTCAGCAGCCTTGCCGAACACGAGGCTGTCAATCGAAGCCGTCAAAACGCCCTGGCTTCGGAAGTGCGCAGCGCCAGCCGGGCGCTGCTGGAGCAACACATTGAACTGTCTCGCGCGCAGCAGCAAGCCGCGGCGGGTGAGCTGAGCGCGAGCATCGCGCACGAGATTCGCAATCCGTTGGCGGGGATGGCCATGGCCCTGGCGTCGCTCAGGGACGATCTGAAAGAGCCCGAGCTGATCGAGCGCGTCGAGTTGGTAGTCAATGAGCTTGATCGGGTCAAGCGTCTGCTGAATAACTTTTTGGCTGACGCGAAAATGAGGCCAGAGAAGATCGCGCTTGTGAAGTTGAGAACCTGTATCGAGTCCCTTGTTCAGTTGGCGCGTTACCAGATCCCCGAGGACATCGTCATACGTGTCGACATTGCAGACCATATCACAGCGCGCTTGCCCGAGTCAGGACTTCGCCAGGCAATTTTAAATTTGCTGCTCAATTCCGCCGGTGCGATCGGAAGAAAGCCCGGCGAAATCGTTGTTGACGCGCGCTGCGACGACAGCGCACTGTCCATTTCCGTTCACGACTCCGGACCGGGGTTTCCGGAAGATCTGTTGCGCAACGGTATCAGACCGTACAATAGCCAGCGTGGTGATGGTACGGGTTTAGGCCTCGCCACGGTGCGACGCTTTGCGCAGAGTCAGGACGGGACGGTGAGGCTGGCTAATGGCGAACACGGCGGTGGAATCGTGACGATCATCTTTCCAACGGAGAAGTGTACGGGTCATGAATGAATCGATGCTGATAATTGAAGACGAGCCGTTGTTCGGAAATGAACTGAAACGTCACTTCAGCCGGCAGGAATGGGACGTGACGGTTTCGTCGGACCTGGCGTCCGCGCGCAAGCTGCTGTTCGAGGACGGGCTCGCGCCTCTGGTTGTTATCGCGGATATGAACCTGCCGGACGGCAACAGTCTTGATCTGTTGGAAGCCGTGCGCAAACGGAAGATTCACGGAGAGTGGATCTTTCTAACCGGCTATGGCGGCGTGCCCGAGTCCGTTCGCGCCATTCAGTTGGGAGCCTATGACTTTCTCGAGAAACCTTGCGAGCGGGAGCGCCTCGATGTCATTGTCACGAGCGCACGACGCAGTGCCTTAGCTCAGCGTACACTTTCGGACCAGTCGCGCACCGAAGCGGTCAAATACCGAATCGAGGCGTTTGTCGGACGGAGCGAAGCGGCAACCCAAGTTCGCGAGACGCTGTCGCGTTTGGCGGACATCCCCTTGAGCGCGCTCATCATTAGCGGCGAAAGCGGGACGGGCAAGGGGTTGGTCACCCGCATCCTTCACTACAGCGGGCCTCGCAGCGAAGGCCCGTTGATCGAATTGAACTGTGCCGCTTTACCCAAGGACTTATTGGAATCGGAACTTTTCGGACACGAAGCGGGCGCCTTCACGGACGCGAAGGGGCGCCGCCGCGGATTGATCGAGCAGGCGAACGGAGGAACGCTGTTCCTGGATGAAATCGGGGAAATGCCCGTCGGTCTGCAAGCAAAGCTGCTCAAGGCTCTGGAGGATCGAAGTATCCGTCGCTTGGGTGGCGAGAAGGAAGTCAAGGTCGACGTTCAGATCGTTGCGGCGACGAATCGAGACTTGGTCAAAGCGATCGAGGCCGGTGAGTTTAGGGAAGATCTGTATCATCGCTTGAATGTGTTTAACCTGGCTTTGCCTCCCTTGCGCACCCGCGTAGACGATTTGAAGCCGCTCGTCACCGACATCTTGGCGGGGTTGGCCAAACAGACTGGAATAATTGTCGCCGACATTCCATCGGATGTCTGGGCTCAGCTCCAAAGTTACGACTGGCCGGGAAATGTGCGCGAACTTCGCAACGTGTTGGAGCGCATGTTGCTGTTCTCCGACAACGGTGCGGTGTCGACGAAATGGCTGCAACTCAGACCCGCGAACAACGACACGCCGAGCGCTGCCAGGATCAATGACGATTCAATGTTGATACCGCTTGATGGCTCCATGGGGCTGGAGGACGTCGAGCGGCATATCATCGCGGAGATGCTCAAGCGCAAGAAGGGTAATGTCGCGGCGACCGCTGCCGCCCTGCGAACCACACGGGAAACCATACGCTACCGCATCAAGAAGTATCGCCTTGGCCCCGATGCGGCCGCAGTTTGAGGACTCGGCCGTTCCTTGGCACAGTTCGCGCAAGTGCCGCGTGCCTTGCCGCAGCGAAGCTGATACGTGATGTCAGTGTGCTCGATCTGAGGGTCGGTTCAGTCAGCAATGGTGGAAATCGTCGTCCCTGTCGCGTGTCTGCAACCATTTGATTCGACATTTTCCCTCGGACGATCTCTATGTGATTGTCGTCTAAGACATAATTCAATTGGCACTGCAATTGCAACGTCGTGTTTAGGACCCGCGAGATGCGTTGTTCATCTCTGAAGAGCAGCTCCGCTCGCGGGAGTGAGGATCGAACACAATCGACCCGTCATACACGAAGGAGTGATTTTATGTACGCCAAAAACACGTTAACCGCACTGTCAGGCGCGATTGTCCTGTCTTTGTTTTCAGCCACCGCACTTGCCGAGACAGGCGCACCAGCGGGATCAAGCGAGGGCTCGTCGGTCAATCAATTGCAGGAGCAACAGTTGTCGCCGGGGGACGCCGCCTCTTCAGAAAGCGGTAAGGACACGGAAACGATTCGCATGGGCTTCAAACGTCTGGATGCCGACGATGACGGAACCATTTCCATGTCAGAGGCGAGAGGCCAGATCCAGTTGATTGCGGACTTCAAAAGAGTCGATGTAAACGGCGATCAGAAAGTGAACATGGAGGAGTATGCCCAGTTCGCGGAAGCCAACAGCGACACCATTCTAAACCAGGAACGGAACGCGCCGAGAGGCAATCTTTCCGGTGAGCCTGAAACGCCCGATCAGCCTTTGCGTTCACCGCTGACGGATAAAGACTAACCGATAAGACGTAAACCGATAACGCCTGCGCGCCCTTGTGCATCTGGTGCAGGGGCGCGCGGGCGTTCCATCCCGCCGACAGTTGTAGTTTTTTGCCGGATTTTCGGATGGCCCGAGGACGCACTGGCGGCTATGCCGATCCAAAAATGTGTACTAGAGTTACCGTTGTGTCCTCTTTCGAACGTCAGCGACGCTGGCCCGGCCTTGCGAGCGCGCACTTTTTTCGGTGCCAATGAGATCCAACGGGAAGCCCGAGCGTTATGAACAAAATTGTCGGTTCATCCGCAGAAAGCCTTCTTCAGCGCATGCGCGTCTCGCTGCGGGAATGCGAAGAAACCTACCGCCTTCTGGTTACCAATGTCGAGGACTACGCGCTCATCCCACTCGATAAAGAGGGCCGGATAAGTTCCTGGAACATCGGCGCTGAACGCATCGTCGGGTACGGCTCCGAGGAAGTCATTGGACGCCATTTCGCAGTGTTCTATACCGAGGATGACGTTGCCCACGGTCTGCCCCAGCGCGATTTAACGGCCGCCACGGCTGACGGGACGCATGAATCCGAGGGCTGGCGCGTTCGGCGGGACGGGTCGAGATTTCTCGCGCGGTCAATCCTTACCGCGTTGCGGACCGACGACGGCTCAGTGCGCGGATACGGACAGGTTCTCCGCGATTTTTCGGTACGGGAGCAACTGGAAGAGCGCTTCAGGCGAGTCGTCGAAGCGGCGCCGAGCGCCATGGTTATGATCAATGCTGCGGGTTGCATCGCCATGGTCAATCTGCAAGCCGAGCGCACGTTTGGCTATGCGCGCTCGGAGCTATTGGGCCAGCCGGTGGAGATCTTGGTGCCGGAGCGTTTCAGGAAGCACCACCCGGGACTCCGCCGCCACTTTTTTTCCGAGCCACTGTCACGCCCGATGGGCGCGGGTCGTGACTTGTTTGCATTGCGCAAGGACGGCAGCGAGTTTGCGGTGGAGATCGGCCTGAATCCGATCGAAACAGAGGATGGAACGATGGTTCTTTCCGCGATCGTCGACATATCCGATCGCAAGATCAAGGAAGATCGCATTCAGGCTGCCCTGCGGGAAAAGGATGTGCTCCTTGCCGAGATTCACCACCGGGTCAAGAACAATTTGCAGATTGTACACAGCCTCCTCGACCTTCAATCCACGCGGATAGATGATCCGACCGTTCTGGAAATGATGCGGGAAACCCAAAATCGAATTCAGTCCATGGCGCTTATCCACCAGACCCTGTACCAATCCAGAGACTTCTCCGGCGTCGACTTCGGGCATTTTCTCGACAACCTCGCGCCGATACTTTCCGCTTCCTATGGCATCGATCAGAACAGAATTGCTCTGTCGATCGACACGGTCGATGTGCTGCTCCCCCTCAACGTCGCGATACCGTGCGGACTGTTTGTTAACGAGCTGGTTACCAATTCGCTCAAGCATGCGTTTCCCCATGACCGCTGCGGCGAGGTTCGCATCCGGCTCGAGAAGGACAGCGCCGATTATGTGTGCCTTGTGATCAGTGACGACGGCATTGGCATTCCCGAAACCGTTGATTTCGAAAATACCACCAGTCTTGGTCTTAAGTTGGTAACGCTCCTCGCCCAGCAGGTGGAAGGCGATCTGACGGTTAACCGATCCAATCCAACGCAGTTTGTATTGCGCTTTCTTCTGTCGAGTGAACATCTCAAACCTGGAAAGTACGAGGCCCAGCATGCTGAGTTGTAAAGTGCTTGTCGTGGAGGATGAACGGATTGTCGCTTTGAATCTCCAGCAGCGACTCAAAAAGCTTGGATACCAGGTGCCGGCGATTGTCGCATCGGGCGAACAAGCGTTGGAGAAAGTGCGGGACCTGCAGCCGGATCTTGTGCTCATGGATATCAACATCGAAGGGTCAATGGACGGCATCGAAACGGCAAAGAACATCCCGGCCGAGCTTGACATACCTGTTATCTATCTTACGGCTTATTCGGAAGACGCCACGCTGGAGCGTGCAAGAGATACGCGGCCCTACGGCTACTTGGTCAAACCGTTTTCCGAGCGTGCGTTGCATGCGACCATTCAAATGGCCTTGGAGCGCCGCCACACTGACATCGCGCTAAAGGAAAATGAGGAGCGCCTACGGCTTGCAATGGAAGCCGCGGAGATGGGTTCCTGGGAATTGGACTTGTCATCGCGCAGACTGTTGCGAATCGGACCCGCGGATAGTGTGCTTGGGTCGACGCAGCAAGTGTTCACCGCCACGTGGGACGACTTTCTAAGTCGCGTTCATTCGGACGATCGCGCAATGGTATCCCAAGCACTTGACCGGTCTGTGGGCGACGGCACGCTCTTCCAGGCGGAATTTCGCAGTCGAAAAGTCAACGGTGATCTGCGCTGGTTAAAGGTGCAAGGCAAGGTGTTTCCGCCGCGTCGAGACACGGGTGTTAGCCGAGTCATCGGAGTAATCCAGGATATCAGCGAGCGCAAGCTCGCGGACCAGCACTTGCGACAGGCCGCAACAGTATTCGAAGTCAGCCCGGATGGAATTGCGGTGCTGGATCAAGAATTCCGCATCGTCACGGCGAATCCCCGGTATTGCGAGTTGGTGGATTTGCCGTTGGACCAGATTGCCGGCAACAAGACCGATCTGATGCGAGAGGAAGTCGTGCAACCGACGAAACTGCGAGAGATCGACCGTTCGCTGCGAAAGTCCGGCCAATGGAGCGGCGAGGTTGTCGCGGGGCGAAAAGGCGGCGGCGAGTATCAATTACTCGCCAAGCTGGTCGAGGTGCGGGACGAAAGCGGTGGCGCGACCCACTATGTCGGCGTGTTCTCCGATCTCAGTCCGGTGCGCAGTGCGGAGCAGAAATTGTTTTATTTAGCCCATCACGACGCACTAACGGGACTCCCAAACCGGCTTCTCGCGCGTGAGCGGCTCGAGCGATCCCTGGAGCGGGCCAAGCGTGTCCACTCCCAAGTCGCGGTGCTGTTTATTGATTTGGACTACTTCAAACGGGTAAACGATACGCTTGGCCATAGCGTTGGGGATGAGCTATTGCGCACCATAGCGCTGCGCATGCAGGGCTGCGTTCGCAGCGAAGATACGGTGGCCCGTCTAGGCGGCGACGAATTCATGGTGATTCTTGACCATGTCGATGACGTTGATGATGTCGTCATCGTCGCGAGGAAGATCATCAGTACGCTTAACCAGCAAATCGATCTGGGAAGCTGCAGCTTGTCCGTTTCCCCGAGTATCGGCATCAGCTTGTTTCCGGAAAACTGCGGCGATCTCGATGATCTAATCAGGGCGGCCGATGCGGCAATGTATGCGGCGAAGGAACATGGTTGCAATCGTTACGCTTTCTACACGGCGGAGATGACGGTTGAAACCGCGCGCTCTCTTGCATTGGATCAAGAGGTGCGCCGGGCGCTTCAGAGGGAAGAGTTCGTTCTTCACTATCAACCGCAATTTTCCATGCGCACCGGCGAAATGGTTGGCGTGGAGGCCTTGGTTCGCTGGCAGCATCCGACCAAGGGACTGCTGGGCGCGACTGAGATCATTTCCATTGCCGAGGACAACGGCTTGATCGTGGATATCGGGGAATGGGTGTTGCGCGCGGTTTGCGACCAGACGCGCCAATGGAACGAGGCGGGACTCCCTTTCCTGCGCGTGGCGGTTAATGTCTCGCCGCGGCAAATGCGCGATCATCGGTTTGTCGACGCCGTGCAACGTGCGATGCACCAATACTCGCTGCCAGCCGGGCAGTTGGAGATCGAAGTCACCGAGAGCACGTTGCAAAGCGGTAGTAATTGTTTGAGCGCTTTGCAGAGGCTTAAGAAAATGGGTGTGTCCCTGGCGGTCGACGACTTTGGCACGGGCTACTCGTGTCTAAGCTCGCTTAAGTTTCTGCCGATCAATCGCTTGAAGATCGACAGAGCATTCGTGCGCGAGATGCAGGCAGACACAAACGACGCTGCCATAACCGATGCGATCATCGGTTTGGCTCATCGTCTGAATTTGAAGGTTATCGCCGAAGGGGTGGAAACGGTGGAACAAGAAGAATTGTTGCGCGCGCGTGCCTGCGATGAAGCCCAGGGTTTCCTATATGCAAAACCTCTCGCTGCGGAGGCTCTGGTGGAATTCATACGTCAGCGCAATCGCAAGCACTAGGCGCTCGTGAAAAACGCGGTTTTTTCCCGGGCGACTACAGCCGCTGAGAAATCGTGAACGCCCCGCGCAAGTCGCCTTCGCTGAACCCCGTGGCCTTGTCATCCGGATACAGTGCCTTGATTTTCTCCGCCACGTCCGGCGCCAGTTTGGAGCCGTGGCAGTTGAGGCAGACGCTTTGCGTTGGAATGGCTTTCATGTACCGCAGCAAACGCACGCCGTCCCGTTCAACTACCTCGTGGTGTTCCAAGGTCGCCGGGTCTATGCCTGCGGCTTTTTGTTCCTCGAACGACTTGAGCACCGCCAATTCCCACTCGTCGGGCGCGTTGTTGGGGTTGCGGATCTTGAGGGAGGTGCGGCCGATGCTGAGGCCTTGGTATTTGGAGATCGTCGCCGCGATGCCGGGCGCCTGCTTGTTGCACACCGAGATGGCGTTGATAGGCCCGCCTTCCTTGATTGCGCCCTGCAGAGCATTGCGCAGCGTTTCGGAAAAGTCTTTAACGGCGGCGCGGCTTGCCGCCAAGCGCGGGCCCAGGTCTTCGGCTTGAACTGGGCCGGAAAGAGTGATGCCCGCGAGCACGACTAGAGCGATTCCACGCATAGGTTCCTCCTTGATGACGGCGTTTCGCTGGGCGTCGATAATAACGAATTCGACGCCCATTGAAACGCCCGCATCGGAGATTGACTGTCGACTTTGTTCCGGCCGAGAGCTTTGTCGCGCCCTAAATGTCGAATTTAGTTTTGAGTTTCTTCGGTACGGCGACATTTTTCAATGTCACATAAACCGGCACGCCGTTTTTGTATGGCGGGTAGTCTTCGCCTTGAATGAGTGGCTGCAAATATTTGCGGCACGTTTCCGTGATGCCAAAGCCGTCTTTAGTGATGTAGTTGCGCGGGACTTTTTTCTCGACGTTCGCCACATCGCTCAGCTTGGCGTGACCAATCGTCCACTTGTAGGGTTTGTCTGATTTGCGCACGATCACGGGCATGACGGCATTGTGGCCTTTCAAGGCCAATTCCACCGCGGCCTTGCCCAAGGCGTACGCTTGCTGCACGTCCATTTTGGACGCGATGTGGCGCGCCGCGCGCTGCAGGTAATCCGCCACCGCCCAGTGATATTTCAAACCCAGCTCGCCTTTGACCATCTCCGCCAGGCGCGGGGCGACGCCGCCGAGTTGAGCATGACCGAAGGCGTCCTTGAGCCCGCTTTCGGCAAGAAATTGCCCGCTCGCGTCGCGCACGCCCTCGGAAGCGACGATCACGCAGAAGCCGGATTTTTTTACTGAGTCCGAGACTTTCTTCAGGAAGGCGGCTTTGTCGAATGCGATCTCCGGAAACAAAATGACATGCGGCGCGTCGCCAGGCTGATCGCCGGCAAGGCCCCCGGCGGCGGCGATCCAGCCGGCGTGGCGGCCCATCACTTCGAGAATGAAGACTTTGGTCGAAGTCCGCGCCATGGAGCGCACGTCTAAGGCCGCTTCCTTGGTCGACACGGCGACGTACTTCGCCACCGAGCCGAAGCCGGGGCAGGCATCGGTGATGGGCAAATCGTTGTCGACTGTCTTCGGTACGCCCACGCAGACGATAGGGTAGCCCAAGGCGTCGGCGATCTGGGACACCTTGTGCGAGGTGTCCTGCGAGTCGCCGCCGCCGTTGTAAAAAAAGTAACGAATATTGTGGGCGCGGAAAACTTCGATCAGCCGTTCATACTGGGCGCGGTTGTCCTCGATACTCTTGAGTTTGTAGCGGCAGGACCCGAACGCACCGCCCGGGGTGTGGCGCAACTTGGCGATCGCCGACGCCGGTTCCTTGCTTGTATCGATCAGATCTTCCGTTAGCGCGCCGATGATGCCGTCGCGGCCGGCGTAAAGCTTGCCGATCTTGTCCTTATGTTTGCGCGCGGTTTCGATCACGCCGCATGCCGTGGCATTGATCACCGCCGTCACGCCGCCCGACTGGGCATAGAACGCATTTGCTTTGGCCATGGGTCCCTCCATTCGCCTGGTGGTTGTCGGCTAATCCGTATTATTCTGCCGACTTAGAATTTGAGCCCGGTAAGCATGGCACAAATGGTTGGCCGCGCCTACTGACAACGAAATTACATTAGCGAACCTGTCACGTTGTCGATTAATTTATTCAGGTTCATTGACTTAGCGCGTCGCAAGGGGTAGGTTAAGCACGGTTATTTAGCGCGGCTGCGACGCGAGCGAGCAAGGACGGGGCAGCCAGGCGTTAACTCACTGACTCAACGGAGTTTTTCTCATAGGCTGGTTTTTATTGACGGTTTCGAGGAGCGGAATAACACCATGAGAATCGTACTGTTAGGCGCCCCCGGCTCGGGAAAAGGTACCCAAGCCCAATTGTTGGTCGAAAAGTATCAGTTCCCACAAATCTCGACGGGTGATTTGCTTCGAGCCGCGGTGGCAGCCGGTTCGCCCTTGGGAATGCAGGCCAAGGCCGCGATGGAGGCTGGCCAGCTTGTTTCGGACGAGTTGGTTCTGGCGATGATCAAAGAGCGCCTCTCCCAACCGGATACCAAGAACGGATTTATTCTCGACGGTTTTCCGCGCAATATTCCCCAAGGTGAAGCCCTCGACCGCATGTTGGAGAAGATGCACCAACCTTTGGACATGGCGTTGTTGGTGGAAGTGGACTTCGACCAACTCATGCAGCGCCTGACTGGTCGCCGGACCTGCGAGTCCTGCGGCGCGGTATTCAATATTTATACTTCGCCATCAAAGATGGATGAGCGTTGCGACAAGTGCGGCGGCAATCTGCGCCATCGCGCCGACGACAATGAAGAGACGATCGCCAACAGGCTGAAGGTGTACGAAGCGCAAACCGAACCGGTCATCGCCTACTACAAGACACAGGGTAAATTGCGAGTGATCCAAGGCGTTGGCGAGATTCCCGACATATTTGCCGCAATCGACAAGGCGATCAACGAGATGGTTGCATCGCAGCGGCCCGTGGATGTCACGACCATCGTTGAGCCCAAGCCCGCGAAACCCAAAGCCGCGACCACCAAGAGGCGATCGATTACCGTCGAGGATTTGCAGGCCAAGGTATTGTCTGCGGTGAGGACGGCCCGGGAAAGGAAAGCTGCGGACGAAGCAAAAGCGGCGAAGGCGGCCGCCAAGCAAGCCAAGGCCGGCACGGCGAAAGCAACCGCGAAGAAACCCGCCGTAAAAGCGCCGGCGAAAGTTGTTACGAAGAAAGTCGCGGCGGCGAAGGTAACGGCCAAGAAGGCCACGGCAAAGGTGACAGCGAAGAAGGTTACGGCGAAGAAGGTCACAGCGAAGAAAGCGGCAGCCGCCAAGAAGCCAGTCAGTGGGAAAAAAGCGGCAGCCAAGAAGGCGACGGTAAAGAAACCCGCGACTAAGAAGGTTGTCGCGAAGAAACCTGTGCCGAAAAAGAAGGCCGCCAAGCCAGCGACCAAGAAGGCATCGGCGACCAAGAAAAAGTCGTCGGCTAAGAAAAAACACAAGTAAACCGAGCCGCTCCTACGGCGAAAAGGCATTGTAGGAAATGAAATGGACCCGTCCTTCTCTTAAACGGCCTCTAAAATTGGGCCAAGATGAGAATGTGAATTTCATCTGAAACAGAGTAAGGAGGGTCCGCGATGAAGCTTAAAGCATTGGGAATCG
>JAKACW010000051.1 GCA_021821045.1 Pseudomonadota bacterium | reverse complement strand
GCGCCCGGAATTTTAACCTCCCCTTCCGAATAGGACCCTTCAGCCGCTTTGATATGACAGGCGTCGCAGCGGCTGAGACTTTTTACGTCAGGATTGTCCACAATCAGCCGCTTCGGCACTTCGTCGTGCTTTTCGATGATATATCGAATCTCCGTGATGCGCGTCGGCGTCTGCCCCGCCGCGATGGATTTCATAATCTTGACCGACCGCTTGTATTTAGATGTGTCCGCCGCATTGGCAACCAAGTAATCCGTCAGCATTTTCTGCTCGTCCGCGGGCAACTCCGCATTGTCGCCGAAATGGTCGGCCAGATTGGCCATGATCTTCTCCCACGACCGCGCCGGCATTAGGCCGGGCTGGTACGGGAAATGGCACGATCCGCACTCTTTTGCATAATCCTGGTTGTCAACCGGCGCGACATCCTTCCCCGCCAATGCAGATCCGCTGGCGATGCACAATGTCAGGACGGCAAGTTTCTCCCGCGTTGATTTCATGGTCGTTCCCTCCGCTATTCGTTTGGTCATCATTGGTCACGCAGAAATACCAAGTAGTCCCCTTTCTCCTGGGGCGTGCACTCACGATCGATGACCCATTTGCAGTTGCGTTTGAGCCATTTCTCGATGAACTTCTTGTCGGTGAGTCGTTCCTTGTTGACCGACGGCGCCAGCGGGTCGATTTCTTCCCCGGTTTTGGCGTGCTTGCCGATTGCTTTGAAATCGTTGGTGTGGCAACTGGAACAATTGCGCACCTTGCCGGGCTGCTCGGGATCGGGATGATCCTCGTGCCAGCGCTGCTTGCCGCGTTCGGCGCTAAAATCGCCCGCGCCTTGGGTTTGATATTGCTGCAGTAATTCATCCACCGCACCCGCGCTCGCGGCTGTTGCACCTAACGACAAGGCAACGGCGGCAAACAATGTGAGTTTCTTCTTCATGGTTTCCTCTCGCTCTTCGACAAATCGGGGAGTCTCATACTGGAATCCTCGAAGGTACCCTCCTTGGCGTCGAGATGACACGCCGCACAGTTACCTTTGGCTCTGACCTTCTCGCTCTTCCAATAGGCATCACTAATTTCTTTGTGCTCATGTTTCCAGTATTTTGTCTCGACGATGCTGAGCGGCTTCTCGTCGGGCCCGATGGATTCCATCATTTCCCACGCCGCTTCGGTCATGCCGGCTTCCGCTGCATTTTTTACCAGGAAGTCGGTCACTTCCTTGACGGTCTCCTCGTCAAGCCCAAGGTCGTCGCCGAAATGTTCGGCTTGTTCATCCATCATGAGTTGCCATGACCGCGCCGGCAGCAAATTGGGATGGTAAGCAAGATGGCACTCGCCGCAGGCCTCGCGCCACACCGCATTGTCCGGCAGCTGGGGTCCGCGAAACGGCCGATACGGGCTATCGGCCGTTTCCACCAGATACCCGTGAAAATAACTCAAAGCCGATGCCGCGCCGACGAACAAAAGAGTGACGCCGAGAAGGTGATGGCCGGCCGCGCCAGGCGTGCCAGCGGCCGCTTCCTTGCGACCCGTGATCATTGCCCAGATGAGATTCTCTTTATGGAATACGCTCTCGAGAATCACTCCGCACAGATGCAGCACGACCAAGCCAAACATCGACCACGCCAGTAACTCGTGAATCTCTTTGGTGCCCTTACCGACTTTGAAACTGATGAGACCGTTCAATGGGCCGTGGCGCTCCTCACCGCCGAGAACGACCAACCCGGTGATGACCACCAGCAGCCCCAGTAGCAGCATCGCGAAAATCGCCCAGCTTCCGGCCGGATTGTGTCCGATGTAACGCGACGCCTGGCCGTTGATCAGACCTTTCAAATACGCCGTTACCGAAGGCCAGTCATAAGCAAACGATCGAAACTTGGCATACCGGCTGCCGACAGCGCCCCAAATGAAGCGAAAAGCCAGCAAGCCGGCAAAAAGATAACCGCCATAAACATGGGCATACAGGTATCGACTGTCGTCGGATGTGATCAGCGCCAAGGCAAATCCGACCACCAGCAACCAGTGGAAAACGCGGGTCGGCAAGTCCCACACAATGATGGCGGATCGATCTGAATTATCAGTTGTTTTCATTGTCTTTCTCTGCTCGTGGGAGTGACGAGCCCCACAACCTACTCGCACCCCACTCATCGCGTCAATCGTCGATCCGCGGTGCGAATTAATTGTTGACTCCGGCGAGCGGAAACCACTGAGAGCGCATTGTCCCACGACATTAATTAAGTAACCCTTAACGACAAAAAGCACTTGACGCCGTGGTCCACTGACGGCCACGACAAAGTACGCAATCTCACCTATAGGCCCCGAAAGCCCATTGTGTGACTTTACGGACATGCGTTTACTACTCGTCGAAGATGATCAAAATCTGGGACTTTCGCTGCAGCAAGCGCTGCGCCAAGAAGGCCACGCCGCCAATTGGATTCCCGACGCGAAATCCGCCCGCGGGGCATTGGAAACAGAGCAGTACGACCTGCTCATCGTGGACCTCGCCCTGCCCGACTCGACCGGACTCGACCTCATTCAAGATGTGCGCAAGACGAAGTCCAGCAACGCGCTCATTCTGGCGCTCGGGGATCGCCTGGACAAAAACGCGCGCATCAACGCGCTGGATGCAGGCGCCGACGACTACTTGCTCAAACCCTTCGGACTGGACGAACTGCGGGCCAACATCCGCGCCCTGGTGCGTCGCCAGGCGGGGCGCCCGGCGTCCGAACTGATTTATGGACCCATTCGCCTTGATCCCGCCTCGCGCAACGTCTCCGTCCACGGGAATGCCGTTGACCTGACACCGCGCGAATTCGCCATGCTCGAAGTGCTGCTGGAAAACGCCGGCAGGATCGTATCCAAGTCACGACTGGAGGAAACCCTCTACGCGTGGGACGAAGAAGTCGAAAGCAATGCGGTGGAAGTGCATGTCCATCGTTTGCGCAAAAAGCTCGGGGCCGATTTTATCCGCACCGTTCGCGGCGTCGGCTATGCCATCAGCGGAGAAGCCGTGGCGCAACCGACGGGGGAAGTACAACCGGCTGGCCATCCCCTGCCGCAACACGGTCCCGGCGAGTTCGAGCCGCTGCTCGGGATGCTAGATCAGATATTCAAACGCCTGCAGCAGGATCTCGATCACGAGCGCAACGTCTGCACCGAAACCGCGCAAATCCTGCGGCGGCCGCTCAATGCGATAAAACTCCAAGCCGAATTGGCCCTGCGCAGCGATGATCCAAAGATTCGCGCCCTGACGTTGAACAACATTCTGCGGGCGACCGACCGCGCGCAATCCCTGCTCGATTCGCTGGCGGCCGTCATCGGTCTGGAGCGGGACAAGGTGCCCACCCTCAATCGGCAGGTCGCGTTGTGCGAAATTTGCGAGCAAGTTACCGCGGAACTGGAGCCCGGCGCCCACGAGCGCGGCATTGTCTTGAGTCTTGCCACGCCATGCGAGGGGATCATTTGGGGCGACGGTATTCTCTTGTCGGTTCTGATCCGACAGCTTTTGGAGTCCGTCCTGATGAAAAGCCCGTCCAAGCGCCACATCGAAATCAGCGTGACGCAGCAAGGCGATTTTGTCCGCCTCGCCGTGCGCGGTCGAGGAGGCGAGCCCGCGACCAACGCAGCCGAGCCGCAACGCGCGCCCGCGCGCCTGCACGTGGACAGCGGTCAACAGCCGCAGTCACGTTGGAGTCACGGACGCCGTTCCGGTTCGACGTTGGTCGAGCGTATTGTTGAGCTGCACAGCGGGCGTTTGTCGGTGGCCCGCAATACGGCCGAACAGCCTTGCATCGAGCTTGAGTTCCCCAGTGCCGTCGCGAACAAACGCGTCGAGCCGCAGCGAATCCGCGGCCAGTCAAACGCCTAAAAAAAGCGGGGGCCTTACGACCCCCAAACGTTGCGCAGGCAGAGTGATGGCTGGGATTGAATTACATTCCCATGCCACCGCCCATGCCCATGCCACCCATGCCACCGCCCATGCCACCCATGCCACCACCCATTCCGCCACCCATGCCACCCATGGATCGAACGGTTACGGTGCCACCGGTATTAGTCGTTCCCGTGGTGACGGTGCCCATACCCATGCCGCCCATGCCGCCCATGCCGCCCATACCACCCATACCACCCATTCCACCCATGCCGCCCATGCCGCCCATACCACCCATACCACCCATACCACCCATGCCGCCCATGCCGCCCATACCGGCGAAAGCCGCGGGAGCAGATGCCAGAGCGCCAACCAGAACTACCGTTTTGATAACGTTGCGTACCATAATCATTTCTCCTCAGAGGTGCGTCGTTGCTGTGTTTCGTTAGGAGGAATGATGCGGGAATGACCTTACCCGGCCCTTACGCTTTCCTTACAAAATCATTTCGCGTTTCTTATATTTACCTGACTTATTACTTACATTGTTTGAAACGACGGGGCGCGCAACGGTTAAACCACCGTTCGCCGGCTCCGTCACTGTCAAGCCGACCGCCGCGCGTTTAGCTCTAACACCGCCGATGGTCTACACTTTCGCGAGAGACTGTTCATAGGGACCCAAGTGCACATAACCGACACCCCCGCTCCGATTAGTCGCCTTTGCCATCGCGCTGTTAGGGCATATTTCGTCGATGTCAGGAAATGGCTTGCCGCGCTCACCCTGGTGTTGCTGTGGAACTCGGCGACGTCCGCCGAACCGCCACAACTCATCCTCAGCGACACGTATGAAACCCCCTACACCACATTGGCGGGCGACGGCTTTCTCGACATCGTCGCCCAAGAAGCGTTCCGCCGGGCCGGTTTGAGTTTGAAGTTTGTACGCGTGCCGCCCGAGCGCGCCCTGTTGAACGCCAACGCCGGCATTGAAGACGGCGTCTCAGCGCGCATCGCGGGGCTGGAGAAAACCTATCCCAATCTGGTTCAAGTGCCGGAGAAGATTCTTGATTTCCATTTTGTCGCGTTTACTCAACGTGCCGAAGTTCCGCGCGCCGACTGGGCAGCCATTGCGCCACTGGTCGTGGGTCATATACGAGGATGGAAGATTTTCGAGCAAAATCTTCCACCGGGCAGCCGTGTCACGGTCGTCGATACGGCGGAGCAGTTGTTCGATATGCTGAATAGAAACCGGATCGACGTCGCGCTCTATGAACGCTGGCTCGGCCTTGCCCTGGCGGAAAAAATGGCCATCGCGAATGTGCGCGTTCTCGAACCACCGCTGGCCGAGCGACCTATGTATGTCTATCTACATAAACGGCACGCCGGGGCTGTGCCGAAACTCGCCGATGCCTTGCGGGCCATCAAGGCGGAAGGAATGTACTCTCGGGTATGCGAGGAAAAATTCGCGCCCTTGGTCGGCGACACGACACAATGTCAGACACCATAAGTTCGCCCGGCGCGCGCGCCAAGCCGAGCCCCATCTCGCCGCTGGCCCGGCGCTTGGTAACCGCCACTGTTGCATTCAGCACCGCCGTGGCACTGCTGGCCACCGCGGTTCAACTCTACATGGATTATCGCCGCGACTTGGGGGCCATCGAGGCAACTTTTCAACAGGTCAGTCAAACCTATCTCCCGACCATCACCAACGCGCTGTGGGCGACGAGTCGCCACGAAATCCAAATCGCGCTCGATGGACTAGTGCAACTGCCCGACGTGCGGTACGTCGAGGTCTCCGAGGGACAAGAACGCTGGGGCCAGGCCGGAACAGACAAGACCAAAGCGATCAAAAGCCGCGAGTATTCCCTGACCCAGCTGCACCGGGGCCGCGTTCAGCACATCGGCACTTTGCGGGTCGTAATCGACATGGACGGCGTGTACCAGCGGCTGATGGACAAGTTCTGGGTCATTCTGATTTCCAACAGCATCAAGACGTTCTTCGTCGCCGGCTTCATGTTGTGGCTGTTTCATTGGCTGGTGACGCGCCATCTGCGACGGATCGCCGATTTCGCCGGCCGCCTCGGCATCGCCAACTTGGACGAGCGTCTGACCCTGGCCAGGCCGGAACGTGCCGGGTCCGCGCCCGATGAGTTCGATTGGGTGCTCAGCGGATTCAACAAAATGCAGGGCAACCTGGCGACGACGGTCGCCGCGCTCAAAGAAGAGATCAGCGAGCGGATCGCCGCGGAACAGGAACGGTCCCAAGCGCTAGAAGCACTTCATCAGACGCTCGGCCAGTTGGAACAGCGGGTCGAACAACGCACCGAACAGGTGCGCGAGCAAGCCCGCATCATCGACGAGATCCACGACGCGGTGATCACCACCGACATGGACAACAACATCACCACCTGGAACCGCGGCGCGGAACGTCTGTTTGGCTACAGCAGCACGGAAATCGTGGGGCAACCGATGAGCGTGCTTTACCCTGCGCAGGACACCGAGTTGGTGCGGGAGCGGGTTTTTGCGCCCTTGATGGCCAACACCCCTCACGAGGTCGAGACCCGTATGCGTCGCAAGGACGGCGCACTGTTCTATGTGCATTCATCGCTGTCCAAGCTGCACGACAAGGCCGGCAATCCGCGCGGCATTGTCGCGTACGCCATGGATATCACCGCGCGCAAACACGCCGAGGCGCTGGCCGAACGCCGCACTGCTGAGCTGGAAGCGGCCAACCGCGAACTGGAGTCATTCTCCTATTCCGTCTCCCACGATCTGCGGGCACCATTGCGCAGTATCGACGGCTTCAGCCAGGCGCTCATCGAAGACTATGGACAGCATCTCGATGACCACGGTCACGGCTATTTGCGGCGGGTGCGCGCCGCCGCGCAACGCATGGGCGTACTTATCGACGATATGCTGCGACTCGCGCGCGTCACCCGGGCCGACATGCGCCTCGCTGCGGTCGATTTAACCGCGCTCGCCAGGGAGATCGTGGCCGGCCTGGACAAACAGCAAACAGCGCAGCCGGCCGAGATCATCGTTCAACCCAACCTCACCGCCTACGGCGACGCGGCATTGTTGCGCATCGTGCTGGAAAACCTGTTGGGCAACGCAATCAAATACACCAGCAAGACCGCTCAGCCCCGAATCGAACTGGGCGCGCAAACGCAGAATGGCCGCAAAGCGTTCTTCGTGAGGGACAACGGGGCGGGTTTCGACATGGCTTTCTCGGACAAGCTCTTCGGCCCCTTTCAGCGGCTGCACCGCACCGATGAGTTTCCCGGCACGGGGATCGGCCTGGCCACCGTCAAACGCATCGTGCACCGCCACGGGGGCGAAGTGTGGGCAAAGGGCAACCCCGGCTCCGGGGCGGTTTTCTATTTCACGCTGGCTGAGGATGAACTAAACAACGCACCGCCCAGGGTGACTTCGGCGCTATAGAATCCCGGGCATGTGCGCTGGCACAATTGCGTCCATGACCCGAGCCATGACCCGAACCATCAGTCGTTCCATCATTCGCACCGCGCTGCGCGCACGGCGCCGACCCATGTCGATGCGCACCCGCCTATTCACCATCCTGCTCGTGGCGGTGCTCGCGCTGGGCGGAATCATGGCCGCCATTGCCTTCATCGGCACACGCGGCATGGTACGCAGCTTGTCGGCGGACCTGATCGACCACACCCTGGCGCAAACCGAACTCAGACTGAGCCAGTTCTTCGAACCGGTTATCCGCGAGTTACAACTGGCACGCCAATGGGGCAACGCCGGCCTGCTCGACACGGACGATTCCGACGCGCTCAACACCATCCTGGCGCCCCTGATCAACGAGCACCCGCAAATTTCCTCGGCGCTGGTGGCGGACTCCCGGGGCCGCGAACACATGCTGCTGCGCAGCGGCGACAAATGGATGAACCGCCAGACCCGCCACGATCAATGGGGCAGTCAAAGCCGCATCATCGAATGGCGCAACGGCGAAGCGCCCAACGAGCGCTACGCCGATCTGGGCTACGATCCGCGCCTGCGGCCATGGTACCAAGGCGCGATCGCACGCCACGCCCAGCCGCCCGCCACTGACTCGCCGCTTGACGACAACAGCATCCACTGGACCGAGCCTTACATTTTCTTCACCACCAAAGAGGCCGGCATCACCGCGTCCGTGGTGTTCGATCCGGGCGATGGCCACCAACACGTGATTGGGTTCGACGTGCTGCTCTCCGACATCTCGGCGTTCACCACTCAGCTCAACATCCAAGAGCACGGCATGGTGGTTGTCCTGACCGGCGACAATCGCATCGTGGGGCTGCCGCGCTATCCGCGCTTTCTCGACGCCGCCGCGCGCAACGACGCCCTGCTCAGAAGCCCGCGCGATCTGGGCATTCCGCTGGCGACGGACGCCGCCAACGCATTCACGCAACGTCCGCCGGGCGACAATGGCGCACTGCGCTTTCGCAGCGAGGGGCAAGCCTGGTGGGGGCAAGCGAAGACGTTTCAACTCAACAACGACATGCCGCTGATCACCGTGGTGCTGGTGCCGGAAGTGGACCTGCTCGGCAACGTCCGCCAAATGCTCATCGCCATGGCGGTCATGATCGCGATCGTGCTGGCGATCGCGTTCGAACGCTCGTTGGCGCTGTCGCGACACCTTAGCCGGCCGATCGAAGCCATTGCCGAGCAGAACGAGCGCATCAGCCGCGGCAATCTCGAACCGGGTCCTCCGGTGTTGTCGGATATCACAGAAATCCGCCGCCTGGCCGGCGCGCAGGAGCAGATGCGGCACAATCTGCAATCACTCATGAAGCTCGAACGGGATTTGCAGCTGGCCCGCCAGATTCAGCAGAACACATTTCCGGACGCCTTGCCGCGTCTCGCCGGCTATGACATCAGCGCCTGGAGCGACCCGGCCGAAGAAACCGGCGGCGACAGCTACGACGTGGTGGGCTTTCGCCGCAGGCAGGCAGACGGTCCGGTGGAGATCGACGTGAAAGGCGCCCATCAAGCGGCGTTCCTGCTGGCGGACGCGACCGGCCACGGCGTCGGACCGGCAATATCCGTGGCGGAGGTCCGCGCCATGCTGCGCATGGCCGTGCGCACCGGCACGCCGCTGGCGGAAGCGGCACGCCACCTCAACGAACAACTGGTGCAGGATCTGCGCGAAGGACGTTTTGTGACGGCGTGGCTCGGCACCCTCGACGCCAAATCCCATGTCCTCGATTACTTCAGCGCAGGGCAAGCCCCGCTGCTGCATTACCGTCATGCCGACAAGCGCTTTGTCGCTCTCGACGCCGACGCGCCGCCCCTGGGCATCCTCTCCGACCTGGACATTCGTCTTCCAGAACCGGTTGAGTTGGCGCCGGGAGATATTTTCGTGGTGTGCTCCGACGGCATCTACGATCTCAAGCGCCGCGACGGCGCGACGTTCGGCCGCGAACGCGTGGAGAAACTGATTCTCGATCAGCGCGGACGCAGCGCGGCGGAGATGATGTTCGCGCTGCGCGCGGCGCTGGTGGATTTCGGGGCAGGCGCGCAAGTCGTGGACGATCGAACGGCAATCTTGATCAAGCGCACCGCATGACGTGAAGAACTAACCGCCCTATTGTTGCGGACGCTTCTCGTAAACCGTGGCAATCGTCGGCCGTTCGCGGTATTCCTGCGCCTTGTGGCTCGTCTGACTCACCATGGCGATATTGCCGCACTTGGGACAGGTCGTCGTTCGGTACAACGCCAGGTGATAAATCGTCCAGGCCAGCGCGATGAACATGAAGGCAAAAATGCCGGTGAAGAACGACACCACCAACGCCGTCAGCCAGATCACCGCATCGACGGCGAAACTGCCAACGCCTTGTGTCGTCGGCTTGCCGATATAACCACAGGACGTGCAGAGTTTATCTTTCATCGCAACGCTCCTCCTGCTGCAGGATCGCGCCGGTGAATTCCCTGAATTTTGTGCACCGGCGACCATTTCGTGGGCACTCTATCACGTCATGGTTACTTGAAGCTTAAGGACGCCGCGTCTGGTCGTAACGGGCGATGCCGATGGCGACCAGCACCAGCAAGCCGCCCGCGAGCTGCCACGGTCGCAAACTCTCATTCAACCATCCCCAGGCCAACAACGCCGCAACGACCGGCTGCAGGAGCAGACCGAGCGAGGAAAACGCCGCACCCAGATGAGCGAGCGCGAAGGTGATGAGACTCTGACCGCCGGCATGGGAGATCAAGGCCAAGCCGGCAAGGATGGCCCAGGCCTGCGCAGTGAGCGGGATCAAGTCCTCTTCCGTCGTCACGGCGATCACGAACAACACGGCGGCGCACGACAGACCGCTCCACGTCATGATCTCGGGCGTCGAGGCATACTGGCGCAGACGGCTAACGGTGAGCAGATAGGCGCCGTAAAACACTGCCGCAAGCAGACTCAGCAGATCCCCCGTGAGGTAACTGCCCTTGAGCTGCAGACTGTCGCCCATGACGATCGCCGCACCGAAAATTCCGAGCGCAACGGCGAACACGAACCAGCCGGATACGCGCTCGCGAAACAGAAGCCAGCCGCCGAGTGTGACGAACACCGGCGAGAAATTCGCCAGCAGCGTGGCATTGGCCACCGAGGTCATTTTGATCGACCAGTGCCAGACGGAAAGATCGCAAGCGAAGAACACACCCGCCAGCAGCATCAACCTATGCTTGCGGGGATGGGGCGTGCCCGAGGTGATTTGGTCCGAGTGGCGATGCCAAAGCCACAATACCGGCAGCGCCAAGGCGATGCGGTAAAACGCCGTGGCTACCGGTGAGATCTCGGACACTTTGACGAACAACGGCGCCAAGGCGATACAGGATGCGCCGCAGATCAAGGCTAGAAGTGGATTGATGTAACCTCCCCCTACGCTGCATGGCAAGTAAGGAGATGTAGTCTAACGCACAACGACGCGAACGATTCAGTTTCGTTCGCGTCGTCGGGGCGCCCAATTTACCGACGAGCGCGAACCCTAGCTAAGTCTGTTTCTAATACGCTTGAAGGCGGAACCGACTTCTTCGCCGAGCAGACGCGCCGCGGCAAAGACATCGCCCGCCGCATCACCGGCTTCGTTCTTCGCGGCGCTGAATTTTCGTTCGAGCATGTCGAATTTCTTCTCGACCTCGCCCCACTCTTCCTTGGCTTCCTGCTTGGCCAAGTGCATCTGCACCCGCAGTTCATCGCGGTGCTGCCGCAATTCCGCCATCAATTCATCCAACTTCTTCTTTTCACTGGTCATGACGTCATCTCCTGGATCAACGAGCAAATGCCCCGCGAGCGGGTCCCGAAGTGTTTGCAAATCGACAATGATATGGCGGAGAGGGAGGGATTCGAACCCTCGGTACGGGTTAGCGTACACACACTTTCCAGGCGTGCGCCTTCAACCGCTCGGCCACCTCTCCGGGGGTACTGCTGATTGCTGCGCCGTGGGCTGGCAATCGACCCAACGCGCAGCGAAAGAGGCGGCAAGATTAAACCACTTTTCAAATACTTGCAAATTTCTCTGCGGGGCTTGCGGTTTGCCGGCGATTGGCAATACTTTAGATAAGCATTGGAACGGTAACCGTCTGGAATTCATGATCTTGGCGGCAGAAGGATGGACCCACGTTACGCTCCCACACTTTTTCACCGGCACGGACGCCATGGCCTAACATGATTCTCGATACCCCTTTCCCGACCCGCTCACCCCTGCGCGCCGCCATTTCCGCCGCCTACTTGGCCGATGAGGCCGACACGGTGAAGGCCCTGCTGGCCCACGGCAAAATCGATGCCGCGGCTCAGCAACGCGTCGAGGAACGCGCTCGCGAGTTGGTGAACAACGTGCGCGCCGCCGGCACCCAGGACGCGGGCATCGAAGCGTTTCTCCATGAATACAGTTTGTCGTCCCAGGAAGGCATCATGCTCATGTGCTTGGCGGAAGCGCTGCTGCGCATTCCCGACGACCGCACCGCCGATGCGCTGATCCAGGACAAACTCAGCCAAGGCGAATGGGACGATCACCTCGGTCACAGTCACAGCCTGTTCGTGAACGCCTCAACCTGGGGCTTGATGCTTACCGGGCGCTTCATAAAATTAGAGAAAGAGGCGGTCAGCCAGCCCGATGCCTGGTTCAAACGCTTCGTGGCCCGCACCGGCGAGCCGGTGGTGCGTTTAGCCATGCGCCAAGCGATGCGCATCATCGGCCATCAATTCGTGATGGGCGAGACCATCGAGCAGGCGCTGGACCGTTCCGCCAACGCCGCCAATCGAATGTATCGCCATTCCTTCGACATGCTCGGTGAAGCGGCGCTGACGGAAAAAGACGCCGAGCAATTTTTCGAGGCTTATCAGCACGCCATCGCCGCGCTGGCCGAGGCGCGGCGCGCCGAGGATGACCTGTTCTCCGCGCCCAGCATCTCCATCAAATTGTCGGCGCTCCATCCGCGCTACAGTGTCGCGCAGCGCACACGCGTGCTGGCGGAACTCATCCCGCGCCTGAAAACACTGGCCGAACACGCCAAAGCGGCGGACATCACGCTGACGGTGGACGCCGAGGAAAGCGAGCGATTGGAATTGTCGCTGGATATTTTCGAAGCGGTTTTCAATCTTGCCGAATTGCAGCACTGGCACGGCTTCGGACTGGCCGTGCAAGCGTATCAAAAGCGCGCGCCCCACGTGCTGGAGTGGCTGATCGATCAAGCGCGCGAAGCCGGCAAGCGCATTCCCGTGCGGCTGGTGAAAGGCGCCTATTGGGATAGCGAAATCAAGCGGGCGCAGGAACAAGGCCTGCCTCACTATCCCGTCTACTCGCGCAAGTACCACACCGATGTGGCCTACCTCGCTTGCGCCCGGCGCATGATGGGCGCGGCCGATGCCATCTACCCCCAATTCGCCACTCATAACGCTCACACGTTGGCTTACATCTTGGAAACCAGACCGAAGAACCTGGCATTCGAATTCCAGCGTCTGCACGGCATGGGCGAAGCGCTTTACCAACAGATCGTCGGATCCGACAAGTTGAATATTCCCTGCCGCGTTTACGCGCCGGTGGGCGGCCATCGCGAGCTGCTGCCGTACTTGGTGCGCCGCCTGTTGGAGAACGGCGCCAATACCTCGTTCGTCCATCACATCGTGGATGCGGACATCAGCGTGGAATCCATCATTGCCGACCCCGTCGCAAAAAGCACGGAGCGGCCGGGCGCCCATCCGAAGATTCCCTTGCCACCCGAGCTGTTCAGCGAGCGACGCAATTCCCGCGGCTATTTGCTGGCCGATGAGCCGGCGTTAAATTCGCTCGATGAAGCGTTGGGTCAATGGCAACACCAGGAGTGGCGCGCGCAACCGATCATCAACGGCGCGCCCGGCGAAGGACCGACCAAAGCAGTTTTCGAGCCGGCGAACCGTCAGCGTCCGCTGGGCACGGTGGGGGCGGCCGATGAAGGAATGGTGGACGATGCACTTGCAGCGGCGCACCGGGCGTTCTCCAGTTGGTCGCGTGTGCCGGTGGATAAGCGGGCCGCGTGTTTAGACAAGGCCGCCGAACTTCTGGAAGCCCATCACGCCGAACTGCTGGCATTGTGCATTCGCGAAGCCGGCAAGTGCGTTCCCGATGCCGTGGCGGAACTGCGGGAAGCGGTGGATTACTGCCGCTATTACGCCGCGCAAGCGCGAAAACTGTTCGCCGCTCCGATCAAACTGCCCGGCCCGACCGGCGAACTGAATCAACTGAGCATGATCGGCCGCGGTGTGTTCGCCTGCATCAGCCCATGGAACTTTCCCTTGGCAATATTCACCGGCCAAGTGGCGGCGGCGCTGGCGGCGGGCAATTGCGTTATCGCCAAACCGGCAAGTCAGACCCCATTGATCGGCCATCGCGTGGTGGCCCTGCTGCACGAGGCGGGCGTTCCGACGGACGTACTGCACTTCCTGCCCGGTGCCGGCAGCGTGCTGGGCTCCACACTGGCCGGCGACAATCGCATCGCCGGCATCGTCTTCACCGGCTCGACCGAAACGGCGCGGACGATCAACGAACTCATCGCCGCCCGCAAGGGACCGATTATCCCCTTCATCGCCGAAACCGGCGGCCAGAACGCCATGATTGTCGACAGCTCCGCCCTGCCCGATCAGGTGGTAGTGGATGCTGTGAACTCGGCCTTCAACAGCGCCGGACAACGCTGCTCGGCGCTGCGCGTGCTGTTCGTGCAAGAGGACGTGGCGGACAAAGTCCTCGAACTGCTGGCCGGCGCGATGCGCGAGATCAGAGTAGGTGAACCGAATCTGCTGCACACGGACGTCGGCCCGGTCATCGATGAAAACGCCAGACAGACCCTCGCCCAGCATGTGGCTTATCTCGAGACATTCGGCCAACCGATCGCCAGTGCGCCGCTGCCGCATCACTTGGAGCATGGCGTGTTCTTCGCGCCGCGGGCGTTCCGAATCGACCGCTTGGATCGACTCAGTCGCGAAGTGTTCGGACCGATCCTGCATGTGATTACCTACGCCGCTAGCGCCTTGGATCAGGTGCTCGCGGACATCGACGCAACCGGCTACGGCTTAACCCTTGGCGTGCATTCGCGCATCGATGCCGTCGCCCGCCACATCGCCGCCCGCGCACCGGCCGGCAACGTGTATATCAACCGCAACATGATCGGTGCGGTGGTCGGCGTGCAACCGTTTGGCGGACAACGGCTTTCCGGCACGGGCCCGAAAGCGGGCGGCCCCCACTACTTGCTGCGTTTCTGCACGGAAAAAACCGTGTCCAACAACGTGGCGGCGGTGGGCGGAAATACCCGTCTTTTGTCATTGGAAGATGAGGGCCCCTAGTGTGACCCGCATCACAGTTTACCCATACCCGCCGTGCTAAAGAACGCCGAAAATTTTCCGTTAGCTAAAGTGACGCGCCATGCTTTTTTGGGCAAGGCGCTTATCACGATCACCACGAGCAGGAGGTATGTGCCGATGGTAACTACCGAGTTCGAGGAAGAGCTAAAACAATACAAGGACGCTGAACTACTGCGCTGTGCCGCCAAGTACCTAAAACTTGCGTACCTGGAAATGACACAGCCCAGTGGCGACGACGAGGCTCAAGAGTATCTGGACTTTATCTACATGGAGTGCGTACACCGGCGCAAGGAATGGATCTTCGACAAAGCGCAGGAAGCGTGCATTCGCGAGTCGAATCTTATTTGCAGGGTTCCGGCACGGGACGCTGAACCCGCGTAGATTGCCCTGGTAGGATAAATAACAAGCCCCGCGCGTTGCTGCGCGGCGCTTGTTATTCGTTTTTCACGGTGAGCACGGATGCCACCATTATTGCGAAGACAGTGTCATGCGCTCGCAGCCGGGACGGCATTGCTCGTCACCGCGCCGGCGCACGCCGTCACCCTCGAATCACCGATTCCCATCATCGATCACCCGTTCGTCAACCAGGCGCCCTATGCCATGCCGAGCATGGCGCAATCCCTGGCGCTGACCAAAACGTTTTATCAATACGGTCACCAGGCCATCGGCGAGGACTTTGCCGATAGCCCGCGCGCCGGCTATTTGACCTTAATCGGTTTCGATCTCATCGCCACGTGGCTACCTTTAGGCAATTCGTGGCTGCACGAAGAGTGGCATCGTGCCGTGATGGGCCGCTACGGCATCGACAGCCACAATGAAATCTATGACTTCAACTTCGAGGAAGTCATAAAAGTCTACGACGTCGACGACGCCGAACTGGTGCATTTGAAAGACCAGCATCCGGCGGATCACATTCGCCTCAGTTCGGCCGGTCTCGAGGCCCAATATGAACTCAATCACGCCTTGGAACAGGATACCTTCTTCGCCCGCGCCGGCGGCTGGCACATTCTGCTGCTGTGGATGAACACCCTCAACAACATCGCCTATCTGGACACTTGCGCCAGTCGCGACGCCGACGAGCTGACACGGGAAGAAACCGCTAGCGAGGGCGCCGACATTTCGGCGCGCGACTTCACCGGTTTGGACTGCAACGCCTGGGTGTATGACTTGCATCGCCCCGCGGAGCCGTATGCCGACCGGGGCACGCACCCCTCCGGCGTCGGCATCGATCGCTATCGCGACTACAGCGACTTGACCCGTGCCGAGCAGGACTATTTAAAGCACATGCGCGACTTGTCGTTGCTTAATCTGGTCGATCCCTTTTTGTTTGGCCGGAATCAGTTCCGCGGACAGCACCGTCGCCTGGGGGATTTCCACTGGAACATGACACTGCGGCACCACCTTACGCCATTTGGCTACGACGTGAGCGCCAATTTGTTCTTGCTCAGCGCCGCATCACAGCGCCTGGTAACGGTGCACAGCTACCGCAATCAAAAAGACGCATGGCTGGGGTTGGAGTGGCAGCAGTTTCGCGACGCCCCGCGTTGGCTGGCTGCGACGTGGCGACTGGATTGGCGCATGGCGTTGTGGCAGCAACCCCAGTCGCTGGCGTTCACGGCCGACGACGGCAAGTGGGGCGGCGCGCTCACGCTCCGCGGCTACAAGGCCATTGGCAACTGGGCGCCGTATGCACAGTTGGAGGCGAAGACCGAGGGCTGGTTGGCGGGGAACGTGTATTTGGAACCGAACTACAGCGTGCAGTTGGGATTCGTGCTGCGGCCGGGGCAGTGAAATTGATCGGGAATCGCGGTAGTCGCTACGGGCATCCTGCCCTTTCGCGACATTCGCACATCCCTGTGCATCGGAAACCGCTCCCACAGCGAAGCGCTGTTGATGTGGGAGCGGATCATTCCGCGATGGGTTTGCGGCCGCTCAAGTACGCATAGTACAGCACCGGAATCACCACCAACGTCAGCAGCGTCGACACGAACACGCCCGACAGCAACGAAATCGCCAGCCCGTTGAAGATCGGGTCGTCGAGAATGAAAAACGCCCCCAACATGGCCGCCACCGCGGTCAACACGATCGGCTTGGCCCGCACCGCGCTGGACTGCAGCACCGCTTGTTCCAACGCCGCGCCTTCGGCCACTTCCTCATTGATGAAGTCCACCAGCAAGATCGAATTGCGCACGATGATACCGGCCAACGCGATCATGCCGATCATGGATGTCGCGGTGAACGGCGCGCCCAACACAGCATGGGCCGGCATCACGCCGATGATCGTCAGTGGAATCGGCGCCATGATGATCAGCGGCACCACATAAGAGCGGAACTGCCCCACTACCAAAAGATAAATCAAAATAATTCCCACGCCGTACGCCATGCCCATGTCGCGGAAGGTTTCATAGGTGATGGTCCACTCGCCGTCCCATTTCAGGGAATAGCTGTAGCGATCCTGCGGCGCGCTGATGAAATACTGCTTGAGCGAAGACCCCTCGTCCTTCAAGCGGTTCGAAATCTGGAACATGCTGTACAGCGGGCTGTCGGTGTCCCCCGCCGCATCGCCGGTCACCATGACCACCGGCACCAGGTCTTTGTGAATGATGGCGGGTTCGCGCTGCGCCTGCTCGACCCGGACGACATCGCGCAGAAACACCGGTCCGCCCGCGGCATCGGCCAGTTTGAGATCGAGCCAGACGTTGATATCGGTTTTGTTGGCTTCGCTCATCCGCAGCCGGATCGGCACGGCATATTTGCGGCCGGGATCGCGCAGGTAAGTCACATCCTGTCCGCCGACCAGCGTCGCGACGGCGTTCACGATGGTCGCCTGATCAATCCCCAGACGCGCGGCGCGCTCGCGGTCAACGGCGATGACCAAACGCTCGGCGGGGAATTCCAATGAATCATCCAGGTCCACCACTTCCGGGGCCTTCGCGAACGCGGCCTTCACAAGCCCCGCCAACTTGGCCTGCTCGGCGTAGTCCATGCCGTAGATCTCCGCCACCAGCGGCGCGATCACCGGCGGCCCCGGCGGCACTTCGACAACCTTAACCACCGCACCGTAACCGTCGGCAATGGCGTGCAGCTCCGGTCGCACCGCCCGCGCGATGTCATGGCTCTTGCGGTCGCGATCGGCCTTGTCGACCAGATTCACTTGAACGTCGGCGACGTTCGAACCGTCGCGCAGATAATACTGCCGCACCAACCCGTTGAAGTTGATCGGCGAGGCCGTGCCGACATAGGCCTGGACATCGGTGACTTCGGGCACGGTGACCAAGTAGTCCGCCAAAGCGCGGGTTGCTTCCTGGGTGCGCTCCAAAGGTGTGCCTTCCGGCATGTCGATGACGACTTGAAACTCCGACTTGTTGTCGAATGGCAGCATTTTCAGGACGACCAACTTAGCCACCGGCAAACTCACCGCCACGCCGATCAATCCGAACACCACAGCCAGCATCAACCAACGGTTGCGCCGGCCGTGGGCGTGGCCGAGGAACGGCCGCAGCGCAGTATTGAAGCCGCGGGAGACGGCGCCGCCTTCCGCCTGCGCGTGCACATGGCCGGCGTGCAAGAGCCTGTTCGCCATCCACGGCGTAATAACAAACGCGATGGCCAGCGAGATCAACATGCCCATGCTGGCGTTGATCGGGATGGGGCTCATGTACGGCCCCATCAGACCGCTGACGAACGCCATCGGCAGCAATGCGGCAATGACGGTGAAGGTAGCCAAAATGGTGGGGCCGCCCACTTCGTCCACCGCCGCAATGATCGCCTCCTTCATGTTGGCCGCGCCGCGCTGCAAATGGCGATGCACGTTTTCCACCACCACAATGGCGTCGTCCACCAGGATGCCGATGGAGAAAATCAACGCGAACAAAGAAACGCGGTTGAGTGTGAAGCCGACCGCCCACGACGCAAACAACGTCACCACCAAGGTGATGATGACCGCCGCCCCGACGATCACGGCCTCGCGAATGCCCAGAAAAACACCTACCAGCACAATGACGCTGGCCGTGGCGAAGATAAGTTTAGTCATCAACGTTTGGGCTTTGTCTTGGGCCGTCGCGCCGTAGTTGCGCGTCACGGTGACGTGAACATCCGCCGGAATCACCACGCCGCGCAGTTGCTCGACCCGCGCCAGCACGGTGTCGGCGATGTCCACGGCATTGAAACCCGGCTTTTTGGCAACCGCCACCGTCACTGAAGGAAACATGCCCTGCACAGTGACGCCCTTGGCAACGGCCTGCGGCCCGGTGGCCAGCCAGCTATAGCGATCGGCGGGCTCCGCGGTGCGTTTTACGTCGGCAACATCGCTGAGAAAAATCGGCCCGCCGTTGCGCACGCCCACGACCAGATTGGCCACCTCATCGGGACGACTGAGAAACGTGCCCGCCGTTACGGTGATCTCTTCGCCGGCGCGGACAAACTCACCGGCTTCGCGGGAAAAGTTGGCCGCCTGCAGCGCCCGCGCCAACTCGCTCAAACCCATGTCGTAGGCGGCGAGCCGCTGGGGATCGATCAACACACTCACCGTTTCCTGCGCCGCGCCAACGGTGTAGATATCCCGGGTACCGTCAACGCGCTTGAGTTCGGTTTCGACGGTATGGGCGATTTTTTGCAGTTCCTGGCCCGTCCAACCGGATGCTTCCGACCAGAACGTCAAGCTCAATATGGGCACGTCATCGATGCCCATGGGCTTAACGATGGCCTGGCCGACGCCCAGATTCTCCGGCAGCCAGTCCTGATTGGAAAACACCGCGTTGTAAAGCTGCAAGATGGCGTTCATGCGCGGCTCGCCGACTTCAAACTCCACTGTGATAACGGACAACCCGGGACGCGACATGGAATACACGTGTTTGACGCCTAGCAATTCGGACAACACCTGCTCGGCGGGCGTGCTGACCAGATGCTCGACTTCCGACGCCGTGGCGCCGGGATAGGGAATGAAGACGTTGGCGAACGTGACGTCGATCTGGGGCTCTTCCTCCCGCGGCGTCACCATCAAGGCAAACGCGCCAAGCAGCAGGCCCGTCACGGCGATTAGCGGGGTAATGGCCGACGTCAGAAACGCCGCGGCGATCCGTCCTGAAACGCCCAAGCTCACTGCCGGCTTTCCCGGCTGACCGTCGCGGCCCACTGCGGATCGACCGCGATGCTTTCGCCCGCCTGAAGACCGGCGAGAATTTCGACCATGTCCTCTGCCTGCGGTCGCCCGAGGCGCACGTAGCGAAAGGCCGGCGCCGCGCTGTCCCGCGGCAACACGTAGACGCCGGTGACTTCATCGCGCTGTACCACCGCGGCGCGGGGAACCACTAAACGCATTTGCGTCGCCACCGGGAACGCCACTTTCACGAACATTCCCGGCGCGAGACTTTTACTACCGCCGGGCAGCCCAACCCGCACCCGAAAACCGTGGGACGCGGCGTCAGCGAATGGAAAAATGGTAATCTTGTCGCTGTCGATACGCTGACCATCGTGAAGCACCTGTACCCGCGCCGCGGAACGCGCCGCCGCGATCATGTCTTGCGGAATGGTCGTCTCCACCCGTAATTCGTCCAACGAAAACCCCGTCATCAGCGGCTGCCCGATCTGCACCGATTCGCCGACCTGCACGTGACGCTCGACCACCACGCCGCCATAGGGTGCGCTGACGACGGTGTACTTCAATTGTTGCTTGGCCTCGGTTAATCGCGCTTGGGCCTGATCGTGCCGAGCCTGGGATGCGTTGAACTGGGCGCGGGTTCGGTCCAAATCAGCTTGCGAAGCGAGTTGACGACTCACGAGGTTCTTGATGCGCTCGAAATCATCACTCGCCTCTTTAAGCCGAGCATTGGTTTCGCGCACATCGGCATCGGCCTGGCGCACGCGGGCTTGATGTTCGGTGTCGTCGATGCGCAGCAAGATATTGCCCTTGGGCACAACATCGTTTACGTCGAAACTGATTTCCTCGACGCGGCCGCTGGTCTGAGCCGACACGGTGGATTGTTTGACCGACTCCACCACCCCGTCAAACACCCGTTCGTACGCGACTTCGATCTCGCGCACTTCATAACGCTCCTCGGCGCCGGCCGACCACACCCACGCGCACGCCGCCAGAACCCCGCCCAACGTGTTCAATGAATTGAATTTGCTCATTGCATATTAGTAACTTCTAATATACGTCTTTTCAACTTCAAAAGAAGTAAGGTTATTAAATGAATAAGTTGATATCCGTGTCCGCGGCGTAGGCCAAAAACGTTGCGGCACCCCCTATGGTCACGTCGTCCATGAAGTCGCTGCGCTGGTAATCGAAAAGGTCGATGGTCATCTGGCAGCCGATGAGTTCCACGCCCGCCTCGAGACACAGCTGGCGCAAGGTTTCGATACTCGCCACGTTTTTCTTTTTGATTTTTTGCTTCAGCGCCGCGGCCATGAGCTTCTGAACACCGGGCAGACTTTGAGCGAACGTCGGCACAGGAAACGGCATCGGCACCGCGGGGTTGCCCAGCGAGGAAAACTTCAAATCCAGGTCGCGTTTGATCAACTCCAGACCATAGAACGTAAAGAACATCTTGACGTCGTAACCCAGCGCACCGGCGGTCGACGCCAAAATAAATGGCGGGTAAGCCCAATCGAGGGTTCCGCGCGAAGCGATAATGGCAACTTTCTTCGTCGACATGGTATTAGGCCTTGCGCAGCACGTAGTGAAACTCGCCCTGCTCCGCCCGGCTTTGCTGCAAAACATTACCGGTGGCGCGACAAAATGCGTCGAAGTCCTTCATTGAGCCGGGATCGGTGGCAATGACGTGCAAAGTCTGGCCCGAGGTCATCTTGGCCAGTGCCTGTTTAGTGCGCAAAATCGGCATGGGGCAACTGAGCCCCCGGGCATCCAAGGTTACATCCGCATCGTTCAAACGCCCACTCCTTGGAACCCCGTTCCCATTTGTCAATCAAACTCCTAACGAACCGATAGCGTATACTGACGGCGCTGCAAATAAAACGTATTAACATTCTAGATACCTGAAAGCAGCCACACAAAAATTATTGTGAAGCGACCGACGTTCCGAACAATCAGCGCTCAGGCGTGCGGCCTCGCGGCTGCCCTGGCAATACTGCCTGCGGCCGCGGTGGATCTGCCGAATATGGGCGATTCATCCGCCGCCGTCATTTCGCCCCATGAGGAAAAGCAATTGGGCGAAGCGTTCATGCGCGAGGTGCGGCGCTCGCTGCGGCTGGTTAGCGACCCCGAGGTCAACGACTATGCCCAAAATCTCGGTGCCAAACTGACGTCCCACCTCAACGATAACTACCTGCAATACACGTTCTTCGTGGTTGAAAACCCGGTGATCAACGCCTTCGCCGCGCCGGGAGGCTATATCGGCATTCACAGCGGCTTGATCACTGCGGCGCAATCGGAAGACGAACTGGCCGCAGTGGTCGCCCACGAAATCGCGCATGTGTCCCAGCGCCACCTGCCGCGGGCCATCGAAGAAGCTTCGAAAATGAGCATCCCGACCACCGCCGCGCTCATCGCCGCGTTGGTGCTGGGCCAGGGCAATTCGGAAATCACCGAAGCGGCGCTGGCCACCACCCTTGCCGGCAGCCAACAAGCGCGCATCAACTTTACCCGCGGCAACGAACAAGAGGCCGACCGGATCGGCATGGAACTGTTGGCCAACGCGCAGTTCGACCCTCGCGGCATGCCGGGCTTTTTCGAGCGGCTGCAGCAAGCTTATCGATTCTATGAGAACAACCTGCCTGAATTTCTCAGCACTCACCCGGTGACCACGTCGCGTATCGCCGATTCCCGCGCCCGGGCGGAACTCTTCCCCGCGCCCGCGCCCTCCGGACTCACGACGTTCCCGTTCATTCAAGCGAAGCTGCGCGTGCTCACTCAAGACAGCGCCAGCAGCGCGGTGGACTACTTTGCCGCCGGACTGAACAAAGGCGACGCGGAAACCCGGCGGGTGGCGCACTACGGCTATGCGTTGGCATTGACGCGGGCCGGTGACTTTGCCGCCGCGCGCAAGCACGCCGGAGAGTTACTGAAGGATGACCAGGAACGCATCACGTTCGTCCTGGCCGCCGCCGAAGTGGAAAGCGCCGATCGTCGATTCGACACGGCCATCGAGATGCTCGAGGACGCGCTGTTATTGTTCCCCCGCCATCACGCGCTCACCATGGCCTTGGGCGAGGCGATGATCAACGCCGGACAGCAAGACAAGGCGCGCCGGCTGCTGCGCAACCACGTTAAGGAGCGCGAGCAAGATCCCGCGGTTCACAAGCTTTATGCGCGAGCGGCCGGGGAGTCGGGCTATCCGATCGACGCCCACATGGCGTTGGCCGAACAGCACTATTTGGAAGGGGAAGCCACCACCGCCCTGCAGCAACTAAAGCTGGCCAAAGATCTGGTGGACAAACAGTCAAACAAAGAACGCTATTTTTACGAGCTGTCGCGCATCGAAGCGCGGATGCAGCAAATCAAGACCGAACTCGCGGCGCAGAAGAAGTAATCACTAAAGGCGAATGCCTTCGCTTCTCGCTTGTGGGAGCGGATCATTCCGCGATTAACTTGGCCAAGAATCGCGGCAGGAAACCGCTCCCACAACAGTGCGCCAGTCTAGCGGCAGAGCGGCTGTGGGAGCGGATTATTCCGCGATGAATCGGGCTGAGGCGATAAGTCGGGCGAAGAATCGCGGCAGGAAACCGCTCCCACAACCTGGCGAACTTCTACGCTTCCTCGTTATCTCCGCGGCGCATTCTCTTGGCCGCCAGACTCATCGGAAGCGCGTTGCGCCAGCCAGGCCTTCGCCTGTTCCTGCGCCTGGGCGAGTTGTTCCTCGGTGAGTTTCGCCGCCACCGTGGCCAAGCCGGCTCGCGCATTCAGATTGCCCAGTGCCGCCGCCATTTGCAGCGAGGCATAGGCCTTCACCAAATCCTGCTCGACGCCGTGACCTAAGAAATACATGCGTCCCAACAATTCCAGTGCCGGCGCATAACGCTGTTCGGCGGCTTTCTCGGTCCGCGCCAGCGCGGCCTTGTAGTCGGGTTTTCCGCCAAGCCCCAGGTAGCTCATCAGCGCTAAGTTATACTCCGCCGCCACGGACCCCATGGCAACAGCCTTCTCGAACCACTTCTTGGCTTCCTGGTAGTCGGCCTTGCCCCGCAAACCGCGTTGGTAAATAACGCCCATGCCGTTGGCTGCGTCGGCGCTGCCTCGCTCGACCGCCTTCGCGTACCACTCCTCGGCCTTGACCAGACTGACTTCGGTGCCCAAACCGTAGTGATGCATCAGGCCAATGTTGAAAAAGCTCGGCGTATAACCGCCGGCCGCGCCCTTCTCATACCACTGCCGCGCCACCTTGTGGTCCTGCTGCACACCGACGCCCTGATGGAAAAAAACGCCGATGCGGTTCGAAGCCGCGGCGTACTCCTCGGGCGTGAGCTGACGCTCCAGCAGAACAAGTTCCCTTTTTGCCTCGCCGATGTCGCCCTGCGCGGCAAGATAACTCCAGGCATACGCGGTGGCAAAATCCTTAGGAACCCCCGTGCCACGCAAGAACATCCGCGCCAACTGCAACTGGGCGCGACCGTGCCCTTGCACCGCCGCGGCGGAAAACCAAAACAGCGCTTCGGAGAAATTCTGCTCAACCCCGTCGCCCACGGCGTAAAGCGTACCCAAGCTGTACTGCGCCGCCGGATGACCTTTGTCCGCCGCCAAGCGATACCACACCGCGGCTTCGCTGCTGTCTTGCCGCACGCTCCAGCCCGTGTGATACATCCAGCCCAGCTTAGCCTCGGTTTCGGTGATCTCCTCCGGCTTAAGCTGGCTCTGCAGTTCTTCGATGCCTTTTTGGGCTTCTTCGTGCCCCGCACCCGCCGCCAGGTTTAACCACTTATAGGCGATGGGCAGGCTGCGCACCACACCCAGGCCATTGATGTACAGATAACCTAAATTGTGTTGAGCCGCAGGGTGGCCCTGCACCGCCGCCTTTTCGTACCAGCGGGCGGCCTGGCGATAGTCCTGCTTGGCGCCCTTGCCTTCGCGATAAAACTGACCGAGGAAAAACTGCGCATCGGCGTTGCCCGCCTCCGCCAGGGGCAACCAGAGATCGTAAGCTCGCTCGTACTTGCCCGCGAAATACGCCTCGCGCCCTTGCTCGAGTTGCGGCGGAGCGTCGGCCGCCCACGCTGCACCGGCCAGAAATGTTATGCCGACCAAAATCAATGCGACGACGCCGGCACGGGCCCTACCCACGCGACGACGAGCGATCGCAGCGCCGCTTATTGAAACATCACTCGTATTACATGTTTGATTCACGCTGCCACGCCTCCTCGGCGCGATGTTTACAGGGATTTTGACACAGCCGGCGCGAAACCTGTCAAACCCGTCGTTATGCTAAGCCGCCGTTACTTTCACGCCAGGGCGCATTTGTCCAAACGCGCGCTTGAAATGCCGATACAAAGGGTTACAACATTATCGGCATATTGCACAGTAAGTTGTTGCTCACTCTGTTGCGCATGCTTGCGCGACAAAAGCGCAAGCATGATGACCGAATTCAGACACAGTCTAGTTAAGCCGATCTAACCCTATGACGATGCGTCAAAAAGCCAACAAGATGGCTGTATAGACATCCACGCCGCATAATTTCCCTTCGGTTCCCAATATTGTTAATTTATAGCACGAGCACATCGCGCTTTTTGTTTAATTGAGCTATCTTTTTTATTGGACCCTGAGTGACACGGTGCAATCCGGTCCTCTCCTGATCGTGGTGGGATGGCGTTTAAACCATCAAGGGGACCACGAAAAGGGCGAAGTTTTGAGCAGTTGGTTACCCATCCGATGGCCGAGCGCGTTGCGATGCCGGGGTGGATAACACAGCGGGTCCGTCGCCGACATCGCATTCGCTGTATGTTTTAGCCAAAGGGGTACGGGGGACTATGGACTCACGCAAAACTGAACGCTATCGCATTCATCTCGAAGAGATTGCCGGCTCGTTTTGTCTGCATGCAGGCGACAAACAATTTCAATACATGCGCATCAACGATGTCTCGACTTCGGGCGCCGGCGTCATGTTGTCGCAACCGCTGGCGATCGGCACGCCGGTCCGCCTCACATTCGCCGCCGACGATTGGGCGGTAACGGTCGATGGCAGCATTGTCTGGTGTCGCCGCCAGGCCCTGCCCGTCGGCACCAGCGAACTGCAAGAAAACTTTCGGGTTGGCGTGCAGTTCCTTGCGGAAAATATTGATCGCAATCTGATTTTCTTTCATGCCACCCGATCGACGTTGAAAACGTTTCACTAAGTCGCTCAATTCAGAGGATTGCGTTCTATTTCACGCTGAAACAACGCTTCGACCTGTTGAAAACTGGCCGTGGCGTCGAAGCGCTCAACGACATCGCGCCGCGCGGCGACGCCCAGCCGCTGACGCAAAGCGGCATCATCGAGCAATCGTCCCAAACCCTCCGCCAGCGCTCGCGCATTGCGCGGTTCCGCCAGCAGTCCGTTGCGCCCGTCCTCGACAACCTCCAGGAACCCGCCGACCCGACTGGCGATCACGGCGCATTCCATGCTCATGGCTTCCAATAAAGCGTTGCTGAAGGTTTCAACACCAACCGCCGGAAAAACCGCCACATCGGCGTCCGCCAACAGCGCTTTGACCTGCTCGCGCCCTTTCACCGCAGGCTCGACCAAAACACGCTGCTCGAGGCCGCGCTCCCGAACCTGACGCCGCAGATTGTCGTACTCCGGACCATCGCCGACGATGCGCGCCGTCCACGGCCGCTCGGCCAGCAGGCCCAGCGCGTCCACCAACGAGCGCACGCCCTTCCAACCTTCCAGTCGCCCGAAATACAGAATGCGCGGCGCGGCCGACGCCGCGGCATTACGCGTCGGCGCGAAAAACGCACTATCGACGCCGGTGTAGATCACCTCCGCCGGCACCGAATAGGCCTTTTGCAGCGTGTCGCGGGCAAACCGACTGACACAGTAAATGGCATCGATGCGCCCGATCAGTCGGCCGAGTCCGGGATAAAAATCGGTGCCGTGACACCGCCAGACAATGCGACAGCCCGTGCGCCGTCTGAACCACAAGGCGGCAGGAATATCGTAGGGTTTGTGAATATTGAGCAGGTCGTAACGGCCATTGAGCACAATGTCGCGGGCGTTCCAGGCGAAGCTGAGGCGCTCGCCGAACTTGCGAAAACGCGACCCGAGATCCGGCAGGCGATCGCGGGCGACATAGGGCGCGGTCAAAAGGCGCACCTGAGGAAAGGGATGGATAGGTTTCGGGGAGGCACCGGCGATTATGTCGCACTCGTGACCGCGCTCCTGAAGATAGCGGGCAAGGTTCCACGAATAGGTTTCGCAACCGCCGACGGCGAAGGAACTGGTGACCTGAAAAATGCCGACCTTCATGATGAGACGCTACATCGTCGCGCCCGCGGGAACGCCGTCACGACGCACTAACGCCCAACATCCGCTTTAGCGCTTTGGCCCGCAACAGACTCTCCACCGTCTTGGCGATATTGCGGTAGTAAATGCGGTTAAGCGCGTTGATCAGCCGCTGCCCGGCCGACACAGTCGCATTGCTGCCACGCCACAATTCCCGATCCAGGAAGCGGTTGTCCGGGTAGGAATCCTGCGCGCAATGATAGTAGCGGCGGTGCGCATCGTGCAGAAACACCACGCCGCCCGGTTTCAGCAGCTTTTTGGCCTCCAGCAGACAGCGCCGGCGCTTGCGGCCATCGACAAAAATGAAATCGAATTGGCGTCCCAAGGTGGCGGGATAATTGACGTAGTCGTCCATGGGAATCTTGCGCCAATTGCTTGCATCAGCCCCGGTTTCGACCCACTTCACGTCCACGTTGGGATCGCCGGCGAGATCGGACTGCACTTTCTCATACCACCCGCGGTCATGTTCCAAACTCAGCCAGCGGTAGGACACGCCATGATCCCGCAGCATCCGCGTGAAATAGGCCGTGCTGCTGCCGGCGCCCCACTCCAGCACATCGATGGGTTTATCCTTGCCGAGGGCGAGCAATGTCTGCTCCAGAGCCGCCACTTGATGCGCCTTCATTAACGGTCTTATTGGCTGCACGAACCCAAATCCTCCCACGCGAAAGCGGGCATTTTACGCTGGAACGGGGGATCTGTGCATCAAAGCGGTACACAGGTCCGGGGCCCTACCCATACAGCAACTCCGTCCAGCGACCTTCGCTGACCATCTGCCGTTTGCGCTCGACCCACTTCTCCTCGCCGCCGGCCATACTCGCCAGCGTTTTGTCCAAAACCGCCGCAATCTCCTTCAACCCGGCGACATAGACATAGGTCTTGCGGTCGCACAGCAGAGACCACATCTCGGATTTCTCGGCCATCAACACCGTTTCAAGCGCGATCGGCACGCCCCAATGGGGCCGCGGGCTTAAGGCCTTGAAGGCTTGAAACGTCGGCTTGTCGTAGTAGTTGGCGAAATCGTCGCGCTCGTCGTTCATGTAAAGGGACTCCAACCCGCTGCGCGCGCCATAAAACAAGCGCACCTTGCCGCGCCATTCGCCCACATGCTCATAGATGTGCCGCACAAACGCCCGAAACGGCGCGATGCCGGTGCCCATGCCGATCATCAACAGATTTGCCGAGCGGTCCTCGGGAACCGTAAACGGCAGACCATAGGGGCCGGTTACGGTAATGACGTCGCCCCCCGCGCGATCGCACAGATAATTGGACGCGATGCCGTCATAGGATTCGCCGCTATAGTCATCGATGTAATGACAACGCTTGACGCAGATGTCGATGCGCGGCTTGCCGTTCTCCGCCCGCTTGGGCAAGTCGGCGACGGTGTACACGCGAAAGTGCTGCTTGTGCCCCAGCGCATGGGGACCGGGCACCAGCACGCCGACGACTTGCCCCGGGGCGGCGGGAAACTCATCCGCATCGACTTCCAGCACCAGCTCGCGAACGTCCTCCGCCGCTTCGACCGGGGTGATGCGCGAACTGCTCACCACCGTCGCGCGATATTGTTGGGACGTGTCAAAGTCGCTCAGACGCATGGCAATTCTCCTGTCTCTCCGGATTCATCAGCCCATCGCGGAATGATCCGCTCCCACAAGATGCGCACATGCACGGTGGGAGTGGATTGCTCCATGATACTTCACCGACTCAATCGCGGACTGATTCGCTCCCACATCGCCGTGGCACTCCTGTTGTGGGAGCGGATCATTCCGCGACTCTTCACCCTACACCGCGATCCCCGCAAACCCCATGAACGTCAAACTCAGGATCCCGGCCAGCATCAACGACACCGCCGTTCCCTTGGCCAACTGAGGAACAGTCACCAACTCCAATTTTTCCCGCAATCCCGCCATCAACACCAGAGCCAAGGTAAACCCCGCCCCCGCGCCCAGGGCAAACACCAAACACTGCAAAAGGCCATATCCCCGATTGGTCTGAAACAATGCCAATCCCAAAATAGCGCAGTTGGTCGTGATCAACGGCAGAAAAATACCCAATGCGCGAAACAACGCGGGGCTGGCCTTGCGAATGAACATTTCCACCAATTGCACCGTGCCGGCGATGACCACGATATACGAAATAAGCTGCAAGAACTCCACATTCAGCCACACCAGCAGGCCATGAATAAGATACGCCGCCGCCGAGGCGATCACCATGACGAATGTCACCGCCAACCCCATTCGCGTCGCCGTGGTCAACTTGCCGGAAACGCCGAGAAAGGGGCAAATGCCTAAAAAATAGGCCAGCACGAAATTATTCACCAACGCCGCATTGAGAAAAATCGACCACAACGGATCGCTGTTCATTTGCTCTCCTCCGCTTGCCCGGTCTTGAGCCACGCCACGCCCAACACCAGCACGCCTAACACCAGAAAGCCGCCGCTGGGCAACAGCATCACGACCCACGGCGCAAAACTTTCGCCGAAAAGGCGCGCCCCGAAAATCGACCCGCTGCCTAAAAGCTCGCGCACGCCGCCCAGCACCAGTAAGGCGGCCGCAAAACCCAACCCCATGCCGAGCGCATCCAATACGGCGGGCTTCAGATCATTCTTGGCCGCAAACGCCTCGATGCGGCCCAAGATGATGCAGTTGACCACAATGAGAGACACGAACGCGCCCAGAGCCTTGTGCACCTCGAGGCTGACCGCTTGTATGGCATAGTCGGCGATGGTCACAAATGTCGCAACGATCAAAACGAAACCGGCAATGCGCCCGTGGTGCGGTATGACTCGCCGCAACAACGAAACCAAGCCACAGGACATGACCAACACAAACAAAGTCGCCAACCCCATCGTCAGCGCATTGATCGCCGAGTTAGTCACCGCCAGCGTGGGACACATGCCTAGCACCTGGACGAAGATAGGATTCTGTCGCCACAGGCCCTTAATAAATACGTCCGTGTCCACCGGCTCGGCGGTGACCACGGGAATGTTGATCGGTTTGTGGGCCAACGCATCCTCCGCTACAAAAATACCGTGGGAGCGGTTTTTTACCGCGATTCTTTCTCCGACTCTTCACGCAATACGCTCAACCAACGCGCCGCGCTGCGATTGACGATATCCACCACCGCCCGCGACGAGATCGTCGCGCCGCTGATAGTGTCGATTTCCCACGGTTGGGATCTCGTTCCCGGTTTCGCCGCCGCCAGCTTGTTCATCAACCGACCATCGTCATCGAGCGGTATCGGCAATGTCGCAAAACTCGCCGTAAATCGCTTGTCATAGCCGATTCGATCCCCCAGTCCCGGGGTCTCGCGGCTCTCCAGCACGCGTATTCCTTTCACCTGCTCCTCTCGCGCATCATACGCATAAAGCAAGGCGATTCGATCTTGATAACCCATACCCGACGCGATGATCGCAAACCCCAACAAGCGCTGGTTCGCGTCATACACCGCATGCGCCACGTCGTCCGTGGGCGCTGCGGCGTCGACGCGCGACAATTCCCCGGCCGCGTCGACCCGCAACGACTGCATCGCGCGCCCTTGCGGCCACAACGAGAAGATCGCCTCTTCCAACACCTCAAGCCGCTGCTGCCGAATTAAAGGCTGCGTCAAATCGTAAACCATGGCGATGAGCGCCGAACATACGACACCCAATCCGACCAAAGTCCGAAACAACGGCCCGGTCCCGTTGCGTGCCGCGCCGGTACCTGCTTGGCCCATCACGATCCACGCTCCCTGCCGTGCCCGGGTTTGCGGCCGAAGGGCAGCGGTTGCAGCCAATTGTCGATGTGCGGCGAGACGGCATTGGCGAACAGAATCGCATACATCACCCCTTCCGCAAGACCGCCCCAATTGCGGATGACAACCACCACCAGGCCGATCAGCAACCCGTACACAAAACAACCGCGATGGGTGACGGGCGAGGACACTGGATCCGTCGCCATGAACATCGCGCCGAGCATCAAGCCGCCGGAGAACAGCATGAACAGCGGCGAACCAAACCGTTCGCTGTCCGCGACATAACTGATGCCGCCGACCACAGCCACGGCGACAAGAATACCCGCTGGAATACGCCAACTCATCATGCCGCGCGCGATGAGATAGGCGCCACCCAATAAAATGATCAAACTGCTGGTTTCGCCGAGAGAACCCGCAGTCGTGCCGAGAAACAAATCGCCCAGCGGCGTCGGCGTGTGTTCGAACTTCAGCAGGGCCAGCGGCGAAGCACTCGACACCGTGTCATAGTTTGGCTGCATGAAAGGCGCGGCCAGCAACGATGACGGAATTTGACTAAACCGATCAGCGGCCAGCACCGGACTCCAGGTGGTCATCGCCCCGGGAAATGCCGCCTGCAAAAACGCCCGCCCCACCAGCGCCGGGTTGAATACATTGGCCGCCAAACCGCCAAACAAAAACTTGCCCAGACCCACCGCGGCAAACGCACCGACCACGGTCATCCACAATGGCAAGCCCGGCGGCAAGGTCAATGCGAACAGAATGCCAGTGATGGTAACGGAGCCATCCGCCAACGTGGCGGGTTTGCGCAACAACCGGCAAAACAGAACTTCGCTCAGCCAGCACACCACCACCGCCACGACGAGCGTAAGCAGTGCCGCCCAACCGAAAGCGTAGATCGCGAATCCGCACACGGGCAGCAGCGCGTAAATCACGTGACGCATGATTCGGGCCACATCCGCGCCGCTGGCGATGTGGGGCGACGTATGGATGGAAAGCGTTTTGCGCAGCGGCTCCATCAGACAGCTTTTTCCTTCTTTAAGGCCCGTTTGGCCACCCGAAACTGCTGCACCAGGGGAATATGGGACGGACAGACGTAGGAACACACACCGCATTCGAAACAGTCCAGCAGATAAAATTCATCGCGCATCTTTTCATAGGCCTGCGCCGCCGCCAACTGTCCCAAGCGCGACGGATTGAGCAATACCGGACAGCCCTCCACGCAGCGGCCGCAGTGGATGCACGGGTACACCGCCACCGTCGCCCGTTTAGGAAAGGCAATCACGCCCGAAGTGCCTTTAACGATGGGCGCGTCCAGATCACCCACCGCGTGGCCCATCATCGGCCCGCCGAGGAACACTTCGTCGATCTCACCCGTTACGCCGACATATTCGAGCACGAAGCGCAGCGGCGTACCCACGGGGATTCGATAGTTGCCCTTGCGTTTGATGGCCGGTCCGCCAATGGTGACGACGCGCTCCTGCATGCCGCGACCATGGGGCAGCAAGCGGCCGATCTCGGCGGCGGTGGCGACATTGACACCGACCACACCTACATCGATGGAGTGGGCGCCGGCCGGCACTTCCCGCTTGAGCAAAGACTTGATGAGCATTTTCTCGGCGCCTTGCGGGTACTTCACCGGCAATACTTCGATGGCAACGGGAAGCTCGGGCGAGGCACCGAGAACGTCGCGCAAAGCGTCGGCCGCATCGCGCTTGTTGGCCTCGATACCAATGATGGCCCGCGGCGCACCCGTCGCCTTCAACAAGTAACGAATTCCCGTGACGATGTCGGCGGTCTGCTCCAGCATCACGCGATGATCGGTGGTCAGGTAGGGTTCGCACTCGGCGCCGTTGATCAGCAGCGTATCGATTGTCTTGTCCGGCGGAATGGTCAGTTTGACGTGCGACGGAAACGCCGCGCCCCCCAAACCGACCACGCCGGCCCGTTGAATAGCGCGGAGAATCTCTTGCGGGGTCGCCTTATCCAGCGGACATGGCTCGCCGTCAGCGACCTCCTGCGTCGAGCCCGCATCGGCCTGCAATACCGCACCAGGGACTTTGGATCCGTCTACGAGAGGAATAAGCGTCAACTGCTTCACCACTGCGGACACCGGCGCATGAACGGGCACCGACATCGCGCCGTCTGCTTCCGCCAACACCTGCCCGCGAACAACCTCCTGCCCTTCACATACCACTGCTTTCGCCGGTTTTCCGACGTGCTGCAGAAACGGCACGGCCAGCACAGGCGCAAACGGGAATTGCTGAATCGGCAACGCCTTGGTGTCGTCCTTGTGCTCGGGCGGATGAATACCGTGACGAAATGTCAGCGGAAGGAAACGCAGGGTGCTGCTTTCACGCTGATGAGCACTCATTATGTCCCTCGTTAACTCACTTTAGATC
>JAKACW010000050.1 GCA_021821045.1 Pseudomonadota bacterium | reverse complement strand
AATCTGGCGAAGAATCGCGGAATGATCCGCTCCCACAGCACTGTGAACCCGCGACAAGGTCAGAGGAATTTGATTGATTAATCGATTTCGCTTCCGACGTGCTCGTCGAGTCACTGCGATATTGGCCGCGCTGTTGCTGTCTTGGACCGAACCCGCGAGGTCCGAGTCGCTGCCACGGTGGGAACTTGGGCTGGCGTTTTCCGCGGCGGAGTTCAATGCCTATCGCGGCTCGGCGGCATCGGAACAGTTGATTTTCCCGTTCCCGTTTTTCATCTACCGCAGCGACCGGCTCAATGTTGGCGAAGGCGGCGCGCGCGGCAACATCTTCCGCGGCGATCAGGCGCGCGTGAATGTGAGCCTGTCGTCGGGCGTGCCGGTCTCCGACGCGTCGCTGCCGGCGCGTGCGGGCATGCCGCGATTGGAAACCATACTCGAATTGGGCCCCTCCTTCGAGTACCGCTTTTGGCACGACGACAGCGGCGGCGAGCTGTGGGGAAAATTGCCGCTGCGGGCGGCCTTTTCGTTCGACGACTTGCGCATCGACTATCACGGCTGGCTGCTCTCGCCGTACCTCGAGTATTCGGAGACCAACGGTAAGCTGAAAATCAGCTTCACGGCCGGCCCCCTATTTGCCAACGACGATTACCATCGCTATTTTTACGAGGTGGAACGCCAATACGCCAGATCGAACCGACCGGAGTACGCGGCAGAAGGCGGATACGGCGGCGCGCGCTTCAGCGTCGTTCTACGCTATCGCTGGAGCAAATTCACGGTGGGCACCTATCTGCGATATGACACACTTGCAGACGCGGTTTTTCTCGATAGCCCGCTGGTGGAAGAAAACTCGTACATAGCCGGCGGCCTCTTTATGGCCTGGCGATTTTGGGAGTCCGACGTCCGAACGACCGAGTGATTCAATCGACAACTGCGGAATTCACACAAGGGAGGGGCGAGGTGTGTTAGCTTTGCCAGCATTCGATACCAGAGCCGCCGCGACCCGTCCGTGAATCACCGCGCAGACAACTCTCCACCGTTTAACTTCCAAGCCATCGCGGACCATCTGCCCGCACTGCTCGCCTACGTCGACGTGGACGAAATCTATCGCTATGCCAACGCCACCTACGAAAAATGGTACCGCCTTCCGCTCTCCCAGGTCATCGGCCGCTCAGTGCGGGATGTGGTGGGGCCGCAGCGCTACGCGCTGCTCGAACCCTACCTACGCCGGGCCCTGGCCGGGGAAGATGTCAGCTACCAGTTGGAGTATCCGCACCCCGACGGCCACCGGCGCGAGATCCTCGTTCGATACGTGCCCGATATGCAAGACGGCGCGGTGCGCGGCTTCTACGCCTTGATCAGCGACATCACCTCGACCAAAGTCGTCGACGCCCAGTTGGCTCAGAGCATGGCCCGTTTGAACGAAGCGCAGCGCATCGCCAAAGTCGGCAGTTGGGAGTTGGATCTAGTCACGAACACCCTAATCTGGTCCGACGAAATTTTTCGTATATTCGAGGTCGACAAGAATCGCTTCGGCGCATCCTATGAGGCCTTCCTCGACGCCATTCATCCCGATGATCGCGATGCAGTCAATAACGCCTATTTGGACTCATTGAAGAACAGATCGCCTTACGAGATCACCCATCGGCTGCGCATGTCAGACGGCCGCGTGAAATGGGTGAGCGAGCGCTGCGAGTCCATGTTCGATGCTGCAGGCAAGCCCCTGCGATCCATCGGCACCGTGCAGGACATCACGGAGCGGGTGCGCGCCGAGCAGCAACTGCGGGAAACCACTCAACTGCTTGACTCCATCGTCGAGAACATTCCCAACATGGTGTTCCTCAAGCGCGCCGACGATCTGCGTTTTGCTCTGTTCAATCGCGCCGGCGAACAGCTCATCGGCGTCAAGCGGGAAGATCTACTGAACAAGAACGACCACGACTTCTTCCCCAAGGAACAGGCAGACTTCTTCACCGCGAAAGATCGCACCGTGCTGGCCCAGCAAGATGTCGTGGACATTCCCGAAGAGCCCATTGATACACGCGAGCACGGTCGACGCTTTCTTCACACGCGAAAAATCGCTTTGCGGGACGACCACGGCCAACCGCGCTACCTGTTGGGCATATCGGAGGACATCACCGAACGCAAGCGGGCAGAGGACGCGCTGCGGGTTCTGAACGAGAACCTGGAACAGCGTGTCGCAGAACGCACCGCGGAACTCATCGCCGCCAAACAGGACGCCGAACGGGCCAATGCGGCCAAAACCGAGTTTCTCTCCCGTATGTCCCATGAGCTTCGCACACCGCTCAATGCGATACTTGGTTTCGCGCAATTACTGGAGGAAGGGTCCGAGCCGCCCCTGGCGGAGCGCGAGACTGGCCAGGTGCGAGAGATACTCATCGCGGGGAAACACTTGCTCGGGCTCATCAACGAGGTGCTGGACATGGCGCGGATAGAGTCTGGACGACTGCAATTGAACATCGAGACGATCGATTTGGAGCAGACCCTCAACGCAGCGGTTGCTCTAGTACGGACCATGGCGAACGAGCGCGGCATTAAAATCGAAATCACTCCGATCACATCAACGGCGCGGAAGGTGCGCGGGGATGGGAGCCGTATGCGGCAAGTCCTCGTGAATCTTCTCTCCAACGCAGTCAAGTACAACCGAAGCGGTGGAGCGATTGAAGTAACTTGCGCAGCCGATGGCGAGGATTGGGTAACACTGGCGGTCGGCGATTCCGGTCCGGGCATCGCGCCGGAGCAGCAGGATCGTCTGTTTATCCCATTCGAACGCCTGGACGCCGACAAGCAGGGCATCGAAGGGACCGGCATCGGCTTGGCCATTTCCAAGCGCTTCGTCGAGTTGATGGACGGCGAAATCGGTGTGGACAGTTCGCCCGGCAAAGGCAGCACGTTTTGGGTGCGGTTGCGGCGCGATCGAGATTGAGAGGAAGTCGAAGAATCGCGGTAGCAAACCGCTCCCACACCAAGTCGCACCGTTCGATGTGGGAGCGGATCTTTCCGCGATTGAGTCACGCGTTGGCGATGAATTCGACGAAGAATCGCGGTAGGAAACCGCTCCCACAAGCGGATGAAACCGCTCCTACAAGGACCGCCCGTATAGATCAGTGAGCTGGCGAATGCGCGCAGCCAAATCCGCCGGGATCATGTCCCACTGAAAGCGCCAGCCCCAGTTGCCTTGGGTGGTGCCGGGCGAATTCATGCGGTGCTGGGAATTCAGTCCGAGGAAGTCCTGCATCGGCACGATCGCCATGACAGCAACGGATTCCATCGCCGCACGGATCATCGGCCATGGCATGGCTTCGCCCGGTCGGCCGAGATATTCCAACACGTGATCCCGCTTGCCCTGATCCAAGCTGTCGAACCAGCCCACGGTGGTGTCGTTATCGTGGGTGCCGGTATAGACGACGAAGTCGTAGCGATGATGATGAGGCAAGTACGGATTGCGATGGTTGTCGCCGAAGGCGAACTGCAAAATCTTCATGCCGGGCAGGCCGAACTTCTCGCGCAGTTTATCCACTTCCGGCGTGATGACACCCAGATCCTCGGCCACCAGCGGCAGTTTGCCGAGCTTCTTGCGCAGCGCTTTGAACAACGCTTCGCCGGGCGCCTTGACCCAGCGGCCGTCAACGGCGGTGGCGCAATGGGCGTCGATCTCCCAGTAGGCCTCGAAGCCGCGGAAATGATCGATGCGCAGAATGTCCACCATGTCGAGCTGGGTGCGAATCCGCTGCAGCCACCACTCGAACCCTTCGCCCTCCAACGTCTCCCAGTGATACAGCGGGTTGCCCCAGCGTTGACCGGTGGCGGAGAAATAATCCGGCGGTACGCCGGCGACCACGATGGGCTGCCCATTGTCGTCGAGGAGAAACCGCTTGCGATTGGCCCACACGTCGGCGCTGTCATAGGCAACGAAGATCGGAATGTCGCCGTACAACAAAATCCCCTTCTCGTTGGCGTAGCGCTTGAGCGCCTGCCATTGTTTGAAGAACACGAATTGCTCGAACGCAATGTATTCGATGGTGTGGGCGAACCTGTGGCGCGCTTCTGCCAATGCGTTCGATTCGCGATCCCGCAGCGGCTTGGGCCAATCACCCCAGGAACGAGAATGATGGTGCCGTTTGAGCGCCATGAACAACGCGTAGTCCGGCAGCCAATGGGCGTTGTGCGCGCAAAAGTTCTGAAAGTGCGCGTCTTCGTCTTGACTGTGATTGGTGCGCCAGTATTCGAAGATCGACAACAACTGCCCTTCCACGTCGTCCTCGCCATCGACCGGGCGCGGGCCGTTGACGTAGCCTTGTTCATAGAGCAAGTCGAGGCTGATCATGCGCGGACTGCCGGCATACGCGGACAAACACTGATAGGGTGATCCGTCGCCGTGGGTCGGCCCGAGGGGCAAGGTCTGCCACACGTTGAGGCCGGCGGCCGCCATCCAGTCGACGAAATGATAGGCCTGACGGCCCAAGACACCGCGCCGGCCGCTGCCGGGCAACGACGTCGGATGCAACAACACGCCGGCGCGGCGCTGATTCATCCAGTTATTGTCCCGGCTGGCTGCCATGTGATGCAAAGTCCGTTTTTGCTTGACACCCCGGTATCGGCGTTCCGTGCGAGAGTTAAACCGGGTGCTTGTTATGGTGACAAATAAAGAAAGCGCTACTTCCCGCGGGGCAGTAACCTACCACGATTTTTTCGCAGCCCTTGGGATTTGGACCGATTCTAATCGCGGAAGTAGCCGCTCCCGCTATCTCACGTAGTGGAGTTCTTGGCCCAACATTTCCGGTGCGACCAGCACGATGCCCGTGTCGGACACATGGAATCGGGTGCGATCCTTCTCCAGATCCTCACCGATGACCAACCCGTCGGGCAACACGCAGCCCTTGTCGATGACCGCGCGCCGCACCCGGCAGCCGCGTCCGATGGTGACATTGGGCAAGACCACTGAATCTTGCACTTTGGCCCCCTCTTCGACGCGCACGTTGGAGAACAACAACGAATGGCGCACCACAGAACCCGAAATGACGCACCCGCCGGACACCATGGCATCGACGGCCATGCCGCGCCGGTTGTCGTCGTCGAAGACAAACTTCGCCGGTGGCAACTGCTCTTGGTAGGTCCAGATTGGCCAATCTTTGTCGTAAAGATTCAGCTCGGGCGTGACGCCGACCAGCTCCATGTTGGCTTGCCAGAACGCATCCACCGTACCGACATCGCGCCAGTAAGCCTTCTTGTTGGACTGCACGTCGCGGAACGAATACGCGCTCACGCGGTACTCGTCGATGACTTTAGGAATGATGTCTTTGCCGAAGTCATGGCTGGACTCCGCGTCGTCGGCGTCGGTGATCAGCTGCTGATAGAGAAAGTCCGTGTTGAAAACGTAAATGCCCATGGACGCCAAGGCCACATCGCTGCGTCCCGGCATCGGCTCGGGGTTTTGCGGTTTCTCGTGAAAGCGCAAAACCCGATTGTCGCTGGCCACGGCCATAACGCCGAACTCCTTGGCTTTTTCGAGGGGCACTTCGATGCAGCCCACGGTCATGTCGGCACCGGTTTCGACGTGGTGGGCAATCATCGGACCGTAGTCCATTTTGTAAATGTGATCGCCGGCGAGGATCAAGACGTATTGCGGTTTGTGGCTGCGGATGATGTCCAAGTTCTGATAGATGGCGTCGGCGGTCCCCGCGTACCAGGAATCCTGGATGCGCTGTTGGGCAGGCAGAATTTCGATGAACTCGCCGAACTCACCGCGCAGATAGTTCCAGCCTTGTTGAATGTGGCGGATCAGCGAGTGGGATTTGTATTGCGTCAGCACGCCGATGGCGCGAATTCCAGAATTGATGCAATTGGATAGCGGGAAATCGATGATGCGGAACTTGCCGCCGAAGGGCACCGCGGGCTTTACCCGCCAGCGCGTCAGATCTTTCAGTCGCGTGCCGCGCCCGCCGGCGAGAACCAACGCGAGTGTATTGCGTGTAAGCCGGCTGACGAAACGGGATTCTTGATTTTGCCCCAGAACGAACTCTTTCACGGCCCTGTCTCCGATCTTTTAAACGCGTCGTTGGCTATCGACACGCCGGCCCCGACACCTCTACCCTGTCTCTCATTATTTGCCCGTATGTTATCATCTTGCGCGTTACGATTCATAACAAAGAACGTCCTAATCGAGCGCGAACACTGACTCGTCGGGCGTCTGTCATCCGCTAATCGCCGCGTTTTGTAGCGGATTTAACCCACAACGAAATCAAAGTCGCCACTATGGAATCACGCCACATCGATTCGTCCCGCACTCACTCGACCGACGTCCAGCGCATCATCGAGGCTCGCCATCACGACCCCTTCGTGGTGCTGGGCCGGCATGTCCACGGCGAAAAAGTCACGCTGCGCGCCTTCATTCCCGGCGCTCAATCGGTGCGCGTATCGCAGTCGGGCCTGACTCTGCGACGCATCGCCGGCACCGATATGTTCGAAGGTCACGGCGCCGCCAACGAGGTGCCCAGTCGTTACGAACTGGAGTGGACCGACGCCGACGGGAACCGCGTGAGCGCCTACGATCCGTATTGTTTCCCGGCTCAAATTTCCGACTACGACTTGTATTTGTTTGGCGAAGGCAAACACCGCCACGCCTACAACGTTCTTGGGGCACACACCAAGGAGGTCGATGGCGTAAAAGGCGTTCTGTTCGTCACTTGGGCCCCCAATGCGGAACGGGTCAGCATCATCGGCCATTTCAACAACTGGGATGGCCGCTGCCACCCCATGCGCTCACGGGGCGGCTGCGGTGTGTGGGAACTGTTCATCCCGGGCCTGAACGAAGGCGATTTGTACAAATTCGAACTGCGCAACCGGGAGTACGGCACGATTCATGTCAAATCCGACCCGTACGCACAACAATTCGAATTGCGCCCCAGCACCGCGTCGATTGTGTGCTCGACAAGCGACTTCACTTGGGGCGACAACGGGTGGTTGAGCCGGCGCCGCGAAGCGGATTGGCTGCACACCCCGATGTCCATCTACGAAGTTCACCTGGGGTCGTGGCAAAGAGACGACAATGGCGACTTCTTATCCTATCGCGAACTGGCGCACCGCCTGGTGCCCTATGTAAAAGAGCTGGGCTTCACGCACATCGAATTGTTGCCGGTGTCGGAACATCCGCTGGACGCGTCGTGGGGCTATCAAATCATCGGCAATTACGCACCGACCAGCCGCTTCGGGACGCCGGACGATTTTCGCTATTTCGTCGACTACTGTCATCGCCACGACCTGGGCGTATTCGTCGACTGGGTGCCGGGGCATTTCCCCAAGGACGCCCACGGCTTGGCGCGCTTTGATGGCAGCGCGTTATATGAACACGAAGATCCGCGCCGCGGCGAGCATCGCGACTGGGGCACGCTGATATTTAATTACGGCCGCAACGAAGTTAAGAACTATCTGTTATCGAGCGCCGTGTACTGGCTGGAAGAGTTCCATATCGACGGGCTGCGGGTGGATGCGGTGGCATCCATGCTCTATCTGGATTACTCCCGCAAGGAAGGCGAATGGATCCCCAATCAATACGGCGGCCGGGAAAATCTGGAAGCGATCGACTTTCTGCGCGAATTGAACACCGTGACCCACGAACTGTTCCCTGGCTCGTTGATCATGGCCGAAGAGTCCACGGCGTGGCCAATGGTGTCGCGTCCGACCTGGGTCGGCGGTTTGGGTTTCAGCATGAAGTGGAACATGGGCTGGATGAACGACACGCTGGCGTACATGGCCCATAGTCCGATCCACCGCCAGTATCACCACGACATGTTGACGTTTAGCCAGCTCTACGCATACACGGAAAATTTCATTCTGCCCTTCTCCCATGATGAAGTCGTGCATGGCAAGAGTTCCCTGCTGAACAAAATGCCCGGCGACGAATGGCAGCGTTTCGCCAACCTGCGCTTGGTGCTGACCTACATGTTCACCCATCCCGGCAAAAAGCTGCTCTTCATGGGTTGCGAGTTCGGCCAAGGACAGGAATGGAATCACGCGACGGCCTTGGACTGGTGGGTGCTGCAATACCCGTTTCACCAGGGCGTGAAGCAGCTCGTGGGCGATCTCAATCGCGTGTATCGTGAAGAGCCTTCATTGCACCGCTTCGATTTCGAACAGCGAGGATTTCATTGGATCGACTGCCACGACGCCCCTCAATCCATCCTGAGCTACTTCCGCACCGATGAAGTCGGCGAACCGATCATCGTCGTGCTGAATTTCACGCCGGTGCCCCGGACAAATTACCGGGTGGGGGTGCCGCGCGGCGGCGCCTATCGGGAGCTGCTGAATTCGGATTCGCAGTTCTACGGCGGCAGCAACGTCGGCAATGGTGTTGTTCATGGCGACGACATCGCATGGATGAATCAACCTCATTCGCTGTCGCTGACGATCCCGCCGTTGGGAGCATTGATTCTTAAACGGTGCTAAAGACCGGGGGAATCGCGGTAGGAAACCGCTCCCACAATGCTTGGCTTAAAGACTGTGGGAGCGGCGGATCATTCCGCGATTGAGTCGAGCGATGCCGATAACACCGGCACAAATTCGCGGTAGGAAACCGCTCCCCCCTCGGAACGCGGAATTATAGAACCGCGAAAAGCACCGCCAATCCCAGCGGCACCAACCACTGCCAAGCTGGCGGTGGACGGACCTGGGCGATGGTCAATTCGCGGGGCGCCTGAGCGTCCGCTTGGGCGATAGCAAAATCGAGCATCTGAGACATCGCCCCCGACCACTCGCCGATACGCGCGCGCAGCGTGACTCTTTCGCCAGGCGTACGCGTGGGACGGTGAGCATCCCACGTCGCACGCACCTGATCCACCGCATCGAGGGTGAGCGTTATTCGCAGCGCCAGCCGAGCGCGAATTTCGCGGCCCAGCGGCAGCGCCGAAGCCAGAAAATAAATCGCCCTGAACAAGTCGTCCCGCGCGGTGGTCTGGAGCATCAAACTCACCGCGGCCGCGATCGCCGCCAGCGCGCCGACCCGAATCAGTCCGTCGCCCACGCCCGCCCAGGAGAATTGCAAACCGCTCCCCGAGCCGCCGGGGCCGAAGAAGCCGTAAAGAATGAGGATGGAAACGAAAAACCAGCGCAATCGGCGAATGAAAGGCCACGCCGCGCGCAAGTAACCGAAACCGAGGTAGTAGTAGAGAGCGAACAGCAGCAGCAGGCCGCTGGCAAGGACGTAACCGTCTCCGAGCGCGATCGCCGTCGCGGCGACGATCAATGATGTGACGCGAACAACCGGATGCAGAGTCAGCTCTTTATCCAATTTGCGCCATCAGGTCCTTGGCTTGACGCTTCTGGGTATCGTCACCTTCTTCAAGCACTTCCTGAAGAATGCCGCGCGCGCCTTCGCGATCGTCCATGTCGATATAGGCGCGGGCCAGATCGAGCTTGGTGCCGATCATGTCGGTGCCGGAAAACAGCTCGTCGGTATCCTCGCCGAACTCCGCTTCCTCGAGACCGGTGAAGATTTCCTCGATCTCGCCGCCGTTCCCACCGCTCGCCTTGATCTTGGCTTTAGGCGACGGTTGGCCGAAGCCTTGATCTTCGTCGTTCACCGCTTCGAACTTAAAGTTATCCAGCTCGTTGCTGTCGAAACCCTTGAGAAAATCATTTTCGTCATGCCCGAGGCCGGCCTTGCCATCTGGAGATGCAACGGGCGCTTCCTCATGAGAAAAATCCATTTCCTTGCTCACGTCGAAATTGAAATCAAGTCCGTGAGACGCTTCGGCAGGAACTTCGGCGCGATCGACCGTCGCGCGGTCATCGCCACGCTTCCCGATCTGATTACCCTTACCCAAACCGGATTCGAAATTAATTACTCCCGAATCGGCCTGGTCAGCGCGGGCATCACGAAACTCGCCGGCGTGCTCATCCGATGCCGACGATTGGAACGGGTTCGACTCGGCAGCGGAGGCCGTACCAGACTCAAATGATTGATCATTGAAGGCATGGTCGTCGAACAGATTCTCTTCGGTCGCGGCAAAGGCATGGTCGCCTTGGTCATAGGCCTGGGTCGCCGCCTCGTGACCGAGATCGCCCAAGTCGCCGGCAAAATCCTGATGACCGCCGGCTTGCGCGTTGGGATTGAACAGGGGATGGTCGGGGCACAACTCGTGCCCCATCTCCGACACTTTGGCCCACACGTCGTTGTCTTCTCCGCCCAAGAGCGCATACAACGCCTCGGCTTGCGCTTCGAAGCCCTGCTTGTTGCTGGCGCCGTAGTAAATCTCCAGCATCTTAAGCTGCAAGTCTTGGCGATCCGGGTGATGGCGAAGGGCGTCCTTGATAATTTCTTCGGCCTGCTGGAATCGGCGATAGGCGAGATAGACGTCGGCTTCGGCAATCGGATCGATGTCGGTTTCGTCGGCGTCCATGGTTTCAAGGCCCATGTCCGCCAAGTCATCCGCGGCCTGCGCAGCACCCGCCGCGGCGAACCCGGTCTGCACGGCGCCGAAAGACGGACTTTCCTCGCCAAGCTGTACCGCATCGCCGCTGGGGAGTTTCAATTCATCTTGCAGCGGCGGATAGCTCGCATCGAAATCTTCTTCCTGCTGGCGACGGCGCACAACCATCCAGACCACCGCGCCCACCAGCAGCAACACGCCCACCAGGATACCGAGCACCGTCGTATCCATGAGCAAGTCCATCCAGGATGATTCATCATGCTGGGCTTCCTCGCTCTCGGCTGTCACGGGTTCCGTTTGTGCGACGGCTTCGGACGGCGTCTCGGCCACTTCCGGCACGACTTCCGCGACAGGCGGCTGCTCAACCGGCTGTGCGTCGACAGGAATTTCAACGACTTCCCCGGTATCGCCCAGCTTACGCTGCAGTTCGACCAACGCGTCGTCCTTGAGCGTGATCAAGCGCTCCATCGTGCCCAACTGCTCCTGCAGGGCATCGATTCGGTCTTTGAGTTCCTTGTTCTCGGTTTCGCGCATGGCCAGCGCCGCGGCGATTTCTTCCTCGCCTTCGCCCGCGCCGCCACTCACGCCACCGGCGCCTTCCTCCGGACTTTCCAGACGAAGGGTTGGCGCACCGCCTTTTGCGCCGCCGGCTACCGGCGAGGTGTCGTCGGCGAATGCGGCCAAGCCGCTTTCAGAGCCGACCGTATCAATCTTTGTGGCGGCAGCCGTGCGGCGAGCGGCCAGCCAGCGCTGATAATGTTCGCGGGCCTGGCGTGCCGCCTGAGACTTGCTGAGTTCTTCGATCTGTCGCTGATCCGGCGTGCGCAGGACGATACCGGCCTTCAGATTGTTGATATTGTCGCCAAAAAAAGCTTCCGGATTGTTCCGGAACAACGCCATCATCACCTGCTCGACGCTGTGCGCATCATCGGCGCGTGCTTGTTCGGCAAGAGACCACAATGTGTCGGCGCGGCCGGTGGGCCCAACCTGTCCGGCACCACTCTCGGCTCCGAGCATATCGGAGATGTTTTTCGTTCGACGCGGGGCCGCGACATCGGATTCACCCGCCAACATCTCGGAGATGGACTTGGTCTGACGCTTGGGTGCCGCCTCGTCTTCTTGGCCGGCGATCAATTCGGAAATAGACTTGGTTTTGGGCTCGGTGGTGGCGGCCTGTTGGGCCGGCGCCGCTTTGGTGCCGGCGAACACCGGCGGGTCGAGTAGGAGCGTATATTCGCGCAACAACCGGCCCGTGGCCCAGTTTGCTTCAATAATAAAATCAAGGAACGGTTCTTTTACCGCGTCTTTCGTCGTCACGCGTATGACGACCTCACCTCTGCCGCGTTGCTCAACCGCGAAATTGAGCTGCGACAACAGGGGAACGCGCTCGATGCCCGAGGTGCTGTACGCGATTTGGTCCGCCAACGTCACCCGAATTTGGGATACTTCCTCGGGCTTGACGGCCAAAAGCTGGATTTCGGCATCGAGAGGCTGATTCAACCCGGAGTGAATCTCGATGTCGCCTAATCCGAGCGCGTGAGCGTTAAATGCGGCGCCAAGCCCTAGGGCAGAACCCGCGATGACAACTTTCCAATTACGCATAGGGTCGTTCCGTCTCCCTGCTTTTCCTTCGCACCCTTTCGTGGGCAGCACGTGCTTTAACGGCAAGCCAGGGTATTTACCTAAATGTTTTCTCGCGGACACGTAGTCGCCCGCGCACCTTTCCCAGAGACAAGAAGCGTGGCGGTCGCCCGGTTGGGCGACCGGCTACAGACCTATTAGCGTCCTACTTTAGAAAATCTTTTATCAAGAATTCAGCAATTTGAACGCTATTTAGGGCCGCTCCTTTACGCACATTATCGGCGACCACCCACAAATCTAAACCCAGCGGATGGGAGATATCCTCGCGAATTCTTCCAACAAAAACAGGATCTTTGCCCGCCGCCTCGGTCACCGCCGTGGGATATCCACCCGGCTTGCGTTCGTCCAGGACCACCACGCCCGGCGCTTTAGACAGTAATTCTCGCGCGCGTTCCGCCGTAATTTTTTTCCGTGTCTCTATATGTATGGCTTCGGAATGACCATAGAACGCGGGCACGCGCACGGCGGTGGGATTCACCTTGATGGTGGCGTCGCCCATGATCTTATGGGTCTCCCAAACCATCTTCATTTCCTCTTTGGTGTAGCCGTTGTCCTGGAATACGTCGATGTGCGGCAGGCAATTGAACGCGATTTGCTTCGGGTAGACATTGCACTCGATGGGCTTGCCATTGAGCAGAGCCGCAGTCTGGTTGGCCAATTCCTCGATGGCCTCTTTACCCGTACCCGAAACGGCCTGATAAGTGGCCACGTTGATACGCTCGATGCCAACCGCGTCGTGAATTGGTTTCAACGCTACCAACATCTGAATCGTCGAACAATTCGGGTTGGCGATAATGTTGCGGTTTTTATACTTAGCGATCGCCTGGGGATTTACTTCCGGCACCACCAACGGGATGTCGTCGTCGTAGCGAAACTGCGACGTGTTGTCGATGACCACGCAACCGGCGGCGCCGGCCTTGGGCGCGTAGATTTCAGAAACCGAGGCACCGGCGGAAAACAGGCCGATGGGCGTCTTCGAAAAATCGAACTCCGCCAGATCCGTCACCGTGATGTGCTTGCCCTTGAATTGCACTTTGGTGCCGGCCGAGCGGCTGCTGGCCAAGGGAAACAGTTGATCGACGGGAAAGTTGCGCTGTTCGAGAATCGAGATCATCGTCTCGCCCACTGCGCCCGTCGCACCCACCACCGCCACGTTGTATTTCTTCGCCATTGGTTTGCACCTTCCTAAAGTTGATGGATTCCTTCATTTGGCCATTGCGCGCAAATGCCCGACAACCGCGTCGCCCATTTGCGCCGTGCCGACCTTTTTACAACCTTCGACAAAAATATCTCCCGTGCGCAACCCGTCATCGAGGGTTCGCGATACCGCTTGTTCGATGCGCTCGGCCAACTCGGGCGCGCCCAACGAATAGCGCAGCATCATGGCGACGGAGAGAATGGTCGCCAGCGGATTAGCAATGCCGCGTCCGGCGATGTCGGGCGCCGAACCGTGAATCGGTTCGTACATACCCTTTTGCGCTTCGTTGAGGGACGCCGACGGCAACATGCCGATCGATCCCGTCAACATCGCGGCGCAGTCGGACAAGATATCGCCGAACATATTTTCAGTGACCATCACGTCAAACTGCTTGGGCGCGCGGACCAACTGCATAGCGGCGTTATCCACGTACATGTGGCTAAGCTGAACGTCGGGGTAATCCCGTGCGACTTCGATCATGACCTGGCGCCACAGCTCGGTGCACTCAAGCACGTTGGCCTTGTCCACAGAACATACGCGCTTGGAGCGTTTGCGCGCCGTTTCGAAGGCGACGATGCCGATGCGGCGGATTTCCGATTCCCTATAGACCAGGGTATTGAAGCCTTCCTTCTCGCCGTCGGGGAGCGTACGCACGCCGCGGGGTTGCCCGAAATAAATCCCGCCGGTGAGTTCGCGCACGATCATTAGATCCAGACCGGACACCACTTCCGGCTTGAGCGTCGAGGCACTGACGAGCTGGGGATAGAGCAACGCCGGGCGCAGGTTAGCGAACAACTCCAACGCTTTGCGCAGTCCGAGCAAGCCTTGCTCGGGGCGCAGTGGCCGATCAAGGGTGTCGTACTTTGGCCCGCCGACAGCGCCCAACAACACGGCGTCCGACGCTTGTGCAATTTTCAATGTCTCATCGGGCAGGGGCTTGCCGTAGGCGTCGTAGCCGGCGCCGCCCACCGGCGCAGTTTCCATTTCCGCTTGAAAGCCATAGGCGTCCCGCAAACAGTCCAATACTTTGACTGCTTCAGCAATGATCTCCGGTCCGATGCCATCGCCGGGCAGTACCGCAATTTTTTTTGTTGCCATTCTGTTCCTCGTTTGTTATATCGGTCCCCGCCGGCCTTATCGCGGATAAATCCGCTCCTACATTCGCCGATTCGCACGCTGTTGTGGGAGCGGTTTCCTACCGCGATTCTCTAAAATAACCACGGCGCCTCGTTCTTGCGGCGCTCCTCGTAGCGGCGAATGTCGTCCACGTGCTGCAACGTCAAGCCGATATCGTCCAATCCGTTTTCCAAACAGTACTTGCGGAAGCTTTCCACTTCGAACGCCCATTCCTGGCCGTTGGGCCGCCGAATTGTTTGCGCCGGCAAGTCGACCGTCAGGGAATAGCCGGGCGTCGCCAGCGTTTCCTTGAACAGCACGTCGACCTTGTCCGCCGCCAGCACGATGGGCAGGATGCCGTTCTTAAAACAATTATTGAAAAAGATATCCGCGTAGCTCGGCGCGATGATGACGCGAAAACCGAAATCTTCCAACGCCCAAGGCGCGTGTTCGCGGGACGAGCCGCAGCCGAAATTTTCCCGCGCCAGTAACACCGACGCGCCTTTGTAACGCGGCTGATTCAGAACGAAATCCGGATTCAGCGGACGCTTTGCGTTGTCCATTCCCGGCTCGCCGTGATCGAGATAGCGCCAGCCGTCGAACAGATTTGGACCAAATCCGGAGCGTTTGATGGACTTCAAAAACTGCTTGGGAATGATGGCGTCGGTGTCGACGTTGGCGCGATCGAGCGGCGCGACGATTCCCGTTACCTGCTTAAATGGTTTCATGTTTTAGATCTTCCGCACGTCAACAAAGTGGCCGCATACCGCGGCGGCTGCGGCCATGGCCGGACTGACCAAATGGGTGCGTCCGCCGTGGCCTTGCCGTCCCTCGAAATTGCGATTGGACGTCGATGCGCAACGCTCGCCCGGCGACAACCGGTCGGCGTTCATAGCCAAGCACATGGAACAACCGGGATCACGCCATTCGAAACCGGCCTCGACAAAAATCTTATCCAGCCCTTCCCGCTCCGCTTGCTGCTTGACCAGCCCCGATCCGGGAACCACCATGGCGAGTTTGACATTGGCCGCTACTTTGCGGCCCTTGGCCACGGCGGCCGCGGCGCGCAAATCTTCGATGCGCGAATTGGTGCACGAGCCGATGAACACTTTGTCGACGGCGATGTCCGTCATGGGCGTACCCGCGTCGAGCCCCATATACTCCAGCGCCCGCTGCATGCCTTCTTTCTTGACCGCATTCGCTTCCCGCGCCGGATCGGGCACGCGGCCGTCGATGGGCAGCACCATTTCCGGCGAGGTGCCCCAGGTGACTTGCGGTTTGATGTCTTCGGCACGCAGCGTGACTTCGCGATCGAATGCCGCGCCATCATCGGTGTGTAAATCGCGCCATGCCGCCACCGCTTTGTCCCAAAGATCGCCCTTCGGCGCGAAGGGCCGCCCTTTGACGTATTCGATGGTTTTATTGTCGACGCCCACTAAGCCGCAGCGCGCGCCCGCTTCGATGGCCATGTTGCACACCGTCATGCGGCCTTCGACCGACAGCGCGCGAATAGCCGAACCGGCGAATTCGATGGCGTAGCCGGTGCCGCCGGCAGTACCGATCTCGCCGATGATCGCCAGCACGATGTCTTTGGCAGTCACCCCCGCGCCCAGCTGCCCTTCCACGGACACGCGCATGTTCTTTGATTTCTTTTGGATGAGGCACTGGGTCGCCAGCACATGCTCGACCTCGGACGTGCCGATACCTTGCGCCAACGCGCCGAGCGCGCCGTGGGTCGAGGTATGGGAGTCGCCGCACACCACCGTCATTCCCGGCAACGTCGCGCCCTGCTCCGGGCCGATGACATGCACGATGCCTTGGCGCGGATCGTTCATGCGAAATTCCGTAATGCCGAACGTCTCGCAGTTGTTGTCCAGGGTTTCGACCTGCAAACGCGAAATGGGATCGGCGATGCCGCGCGCGCGGTCCGTCGTGGGGACGTTGTGGTCCGGCGTGGCCAGATTGGCGGCGGCGCGCCACGGCTTGCGGCCGGCCAGGCGCAGACCTTCAAAGGCCTGCGGCGAGGTCACTTCATGAACCAAGTGCCGATCGATGTATATAGTGCACACGCCGTCGTCGTTTTGGCGGACAATGTGCGCGTCCCAAATTTTGTCGTAAAGCGTTTTCGCTGCCACGGGATTTCACTCTGCTAAGGGCGCTTCGCGGGCGCCATTGTCATCACCGGGCGGTATCGCCGCGGTGTTTTTGCGGCAAATTTTACCATCATCGCCACCTTGATCGTATTTTTGGACAGCGAGACTCTCACAATTCGCCGCAAAACCGCTACAATAGCGCCGGAATTGCCAACACAGCTAGACCATGACCGCAAAAATTCTCGACGGAAAATCGATTTCGGCCCGCATTCGAGGCGAGATCAAAGCTCAGGTGGCGCAACGTGTTGCCGCGGGGAAACGTCCGCCGGGATTGGCGGTGTTGCTGGTGGGCAGCGATCCGGCGTCGGAGATCTACGTGGCCAACAAGCGCAAAGCCTGCGCCGAGGCAGGGATCGTTTCCAGGGCTTTCGACCTCCCCTACAACATCTCCCAGTCGGAACTTTTGGCCCTGATCGATCGCCTCAACGCGGAACCGACCATCGACGGCATTCTAGTGCAACTGCCTCTGCCGCCGCACATCGACAGCGAAACGATCATCGAACGCATCCATCCGGACAAGGACGTGGACGGCTTCCACCCCTACAATGTGGGTCGCTTGGCATTGCGGCTTCCGGTATTGCGCCCGTGCACTCCGGCCGGAATCATGACCTTGTTGCAAACGACCGACCTGCCGATCAAAGGCGCCCATGCGGTGGTCGTCGGTGCGTCCAATATTGTGGGGCGACCGATGGCCCTCGAACTCTTGCTGGCCGGCTGCACAGTGACGGTCTGCCACCGCTTCACCCAGGATCTGGCCAAGCATGTGGCCGATGCCTCGATTTTGGTGGTCGCCGTCGGCAAACCAGGCATCGTGCCCGGCGAATGGATCAAGAACGGCGCCACCGTGATCGACGTCGGCATCAATCGTCAGGCTGACGGCAGTATCGTGGGCGACGTCGATTTTCAGGTCGCCAGTGCCCGAGCGGCCTGGATCACCCCAGTTCCCGGCGGCGTGGGGCCCATGACTGTCGCCACACTCATGCAAAACACCCTCGTGGCGGCCGAACAACTGCACAGCCCCCGCGACGCCTAGTCCGACTCGCCAGCCGACGCCCCCAGGGCGATTCTCCGCCTAAATCCCCAAAAGCCACGCTCGAAGCCAGCTTTTTTGTGGATTAGTGCTTGTTTTGCCCCAAGATCACCATTCCGAGGTGAAAAATCCGCTAAAGCGGGCCTTGAGCATGGCCGATGTTACCTCTGAAAGAGCCCTGTTGTTATTCGATGACAGGCGCCCCATAGAGTGACTTAGGACAGCGCCGGTTGGCCGGTACCGTGGAGTGGACTATGAATCGAACGGTAAAACCCCGAAAAGTTATTGGATTGTGTCTTGCGGTCTTGATGACGGCCCTTGGGCCGGTCACCACCCAGGCCGAAGCGCTGGTGGACGGTTGGAGCGCATATTATCGCGGCGACTATGACGGTGCGATGAAAGTGTGGGCCAATCTGGCCGACAGCGGCAATCCGGAAGCGCAATTCGCCTTGGGCGCATTGTATGTAGAAGGGCTCAGCGTTGCGCAAGACTACGAGAAGGCCGCCCAGTGGTTCGAACTCGCCGCCTATCAGGATATCGCCGACGCACAATTCAACTTGGGCATCCTCTATTCACAAGGCTTGGGCGTACGGCTCGACCACCAGGAGGCGGCAAAGTGGTATCGCCGCGCCGCCGAGCAAGGCCTGGCCGAAGCGCAGAACAACATGGGCGTGATCTACTTCTCCGGACAAGGCGTCAGCCGCGATCTGACCCGCGCCGTCGAATGGTTCGAAAAAGCCGCGTTCAGCGGCAACCCGCAAGCGCAGACCACGCTCGGCGCCATGTACCTCAACGGCCTCGGCTTGGAAAAGGACTACTACATCGCATTCGAGTGGTTCGACAAAGCCGCCAACCAAGGCTTCGCCGAAGCGCAATACAATCTGGGCGTGATGTACGCCGAAGGCCTGGCGGTGAGCAAGAGTGAAAAAACCGCCGTCAAGTGGTTCCGCAAAGCGTCCGGCCAAGGCCACAGCGGCGCCGTGCACAGCTTGGAAGAGATTCTGAGCCGCAACGAAGAATCAGACAAAGCCCGCCACTTGCCGTTGCCGTCCAAGCGGCCGAAGACGGGTTGATCGCTTTAAACAAATTACCCCTCCCTCAGAAAGACCTCAGCCCATACCTAGCCGTACGGGCTTTTTTTTGGCGGCCGATCAACCTCAATCGGCGACATACGGAGCCAGTGTCGGCGCCAATGTCTTGAGCAACTGCACGGGCAGTCCGCTAGTGAAGCGGTAATTTGCCGCCTCCTTCCCGGGAACGAAGGCCGTGATTGTGCCGAAGTGGCGCTCGCCGATGAAGAACACGAACGTTGCGGTGCGGTTCACCACTTCCGAGCCCAGCACGACTCCCCGCGGCCCGTAACGCTCGCGGCGATGATCGCCGGTACCGGTTTTGCCTCCCACCATGATCGGTCTCCCGGCGCTGTCTTTGAAAACGCCGGCGACGCGTTTGCCCGTACCCTTATCGACCACACCCGCCAGCGCAGTGCGCAACGCAACCGCCACGTCCATGGTCATCACCCGGGTGCCCTTGGCCGGTCGGCGTTCGAACCACGTTTCGTAGGGCGTGTCGAGACCAAAGCGCAGTTGATCGATGACGACCGTGGGATAGAAAACGCCGTCGTTGACCACGATCCCCATAAGCTCCGCCAAGGCGGCCGGCCGATCGCCTGAACTGCCCAGCGCCGAAGCATACGATGGCGTCAGCGAGTCAAATGGAAACCGCAACGCCTTCCAATGCTTGAGCACCTCCAGAAAGGCCTCGATCTCCAGCAATTGTTTAATGCGCGCATCCTGCACATTCTTGTGGCGGGTATTGAACAACCACTGATACACCGCCTGGCGATGGTCGGTGCTGGCCGCAACCGCCTGCGCCAGGGTAGCCTGCGGGTTGTCGATCAGGAATTTTGCGGTCCACAATTCCAACGGATGCAGACGGGCGAGAAAGCCGCGGTCGGGCCAGGTGAGCTTGGCCGGATCGTACTTGTCGAAGAGTTGTCTCAGCTGCACCTCGCCCAATTCCGGCGCGTGACTCAACAGATAGCCGGCGAATTCAGCGAAGCCCCGCTCGGGAGAAACGCTACGGTAGATCACCGCCACGCGCTCGATCTTCCCCGCCTCCGGGCCGATCAGCGTGTCGAGAATCGCCGCCGGCTCCTTGCGCCGGTACTTGCGGTAAAAACGCTCCACGAACGTGGTTCCTTCCTTGTCCGCGAAGCGCGCCAGATAACGGGTGCGCCGCTCGTCCTTGGTATCTTCGAGAATTTGCGCCGTCGAACCGGGCACCTGGAACATGTAGTAGCGCACGACGTCCCGCATCAGACGCACGAACACCAGATTCACAGAATTGTTCAGCGCCTCGCGCACGGTCATTACTTTGTTGTTATCCCGCGGCTCGAAATTCCGAAACGTGTGCAAACCGCCGCCGGTGAAAAAGCGCTCGTTCGGATTGGCCGAATAGGTGCGGTCAAGGGCGGCTTCGAGCATCCGCGGCAACTCCGGCCGCGCGGTGCGGGTCAAATAGTCCACCGCCCACAGGGTCAGCTGGTCGTTGTCGTCGACCGGAATCGCCGCCAGCTGAGCAGCGTCGAGCGGACTAAAACGCTCGTAGAGCTGGGCAATGATCTCCAGATAGGTCGCCAACGCGCGGAACTTCGCCGTCGAACCCAGATCGAGCCTAACGCCTTCGTTGATATTGAACGGACCATCGAAATTGTCCGTCTGAACCCGCACCACGTTGGCAGAGCCGACCCGCTCATACAGCGTCATGCTGTAAACGATTGGCGACAAGTCATCATTCTCCCGTAACAGCCGGTCGCCGTAGAGGCCCGCGGCGGCAACGCCATCTCGGGACTTGAGGGCACCCAGCTTCACGGTGATTTCATTTTGAAGCGGCCGCTTGATCGTCGTCCTCGCTTCCAGATCCAACTTGTCGAGGTCGTAAACTTCCTTGAGATCAAGCATGCTCAGCAGGCGGGCGCGCAATGCGGTGGTCGGTTTACGTTCCAGCAGGGTCAGCTCACGGCTCGCCGAAGGCGGCCGGCGGAAAGCCAGCGTCATCGGCCGAGCCGATTCGTACAACCGGCGAGGAATGACACCGTCGCGCATCATCAATTCAAGATAGGCATTGGTCAGTGCATTGAGGCGAGCCGCATCGCCGCTCAGGTAGTACGATGGACGTCGCTGCGCGAGCACCAGGCTCAGCAGTTGTTTGTACACCAAGCCCTGCGCCTGCTCGAAATCGCTGCCATACTCAGGCTGCAGAGTGAGAAAAGCATTGGTCGCCTCGACCGGCACGCCATACCACGCCCACATTCCGCCGACCAAACCGTTGACCTCGCCGTAGCCGCGAACAGCCGACAGCGGTACCGAATTAACGTAGTCCAGCGCGATCTTGCGGCGGGCCGCCAACGTTTCGGAGCCATTGACGTAAGCGCGAACGCTCGCCGACATCATCTGGCGCAACTTTTCCGCTCCGGAGTGGGTGATGCCTCCCGGCGAGTGACGAAATTTCTCCAATTGGGTGGCAAGCGTTGACCCCCCCGACACTTTCTCCGCGTCATCGCTGAAACGCCGCCCAAAAAAGCCCAGAGTGCTGAGAAAAAACCGATCCCACTCGATGGCAGGATTGAAGGTCGGCGCGGCGTCGTGGAACAGTTCTCGATTCTCGACGTAGAGCAAGGACTTTACCATTAGAGAAGGGATGTCCTCGAAAGTCTCATAGGCGAATGAGGGAAAGAGCGAGCGATAAAATGCATTGCCCACTTGGTCGATGATGGCCAGGCCCGCTTGATTCTTTTCCGCGTAGGGTGGAAATAAACCCCACTGCATCAATCGCAGCATCGGATCGCTGTTGCGCGCTTGCCGCGTGATAACGAACCCCTGGCTTCGCAACTGACCCGTAAACTTGGGCAACGAGGCGTATCCCAGGCGCTCGTCGTAGGGTCCATGGCGAGGAAAGAGGATGCGCGATGAAGCGCCTTCGCCAAGTTCGAAATCGGCGCCGCGCGTCAGCGAGGAAAATACCCGCGCCTGCAGGCTGGAGTTGCGAACCTCGTTGGCGGTGACGAGCACTAGCAAAAACACGCTGGCCGCCAGCCACGCGGCCTTGGACCGCCAAGGGACATTGAAGAACGCTAAGGGACGGCTGAACATCCGTGTCGAGCCTGAGAAATTGAGTTGTCGATCAGCGGGAAATAAAACACCCCGCTGATCACGTTAGTGCACCCGGTCGAGCTGCTCAAGCGGGGGTCATTCCCGGCGCCAACGCGTACCTCCGGCGCCATCTTCCAAGACAATGCCCCGCGCCCGAAGTTCGTCGCGAATGCGATCGGACTCATTGAAATCGCGCCGAGCACGGGCGGCATTGCGGGCGGCAATCAAGGCTTCAATCTCGGCGTCATCGCCGGTCGCCGCACCGCCGCGCAGGAATGACTCGGGCGAAGCCTGCAAAATGCCAAGGATGCCGCCCAAGCGGCGCAGTTCCGCCGCCAGCGATTGAATCTGACCGGCATTCTTTTCTTCCTTGGCGCGATTGAGTTCCTTCGCCACCTCAAACAACACCGCCAACGCGCCCGGCGTGTTGAAGTCATCGCTCATGGCGGCATGGAATCGCGCCGCCCAATCCCCCGCGCCGCTTGGACTGCCGCCCGCCGGCGTCTCCCGCAGCGCGGTGTAAAAACGCGTGAGGGCATTGCGGGCCTGTTCGAGGTTATCTTCGGAATAGTTGAGCGGGCTGCGGTAGTGACTGGCCAGAATAAAATAACGCACCACTTCCGGCGGATAGTGGCGCAGCACCTCGCGCACGGTGAAAAAATTGCCCAGCGATTTGGACATTTTCTCTTCGTTGATTTGGACGAAGCCGTTATGCATCCAAATGTTGACGAAGCGCTCGCCGGTGGCCGCTTCGCTTTGGGCGATTTCGTTCTCGTGGTGCGGGAACTTCAGATCCATCCCGCCGCCGTGGATGTCGAAATGATTGCCCAGACAGCGCGTCGACATGGCCGAGCATTCGATGTGCCAGCCGGGGCGGCCCGATCCCCACGGCGAATCCCATGCCGGTTCGCCGGCTTTAGCCGCTTTCCACAGCACAAAGTCCAGCGGATCGCGCTTATTTTGATCGACCTCGACGCGGGCGCCGACCTGCTGCTCAGCCAGATTTTCCCGCGCCAGCGCGCCGTAACGCTCGAACTTGGCCACCGCGTAGTAAACGTCGCCGTTGGGGGCTTGGTAGGCGTAGCCCTTGTCGATCAACGTTTTCACCATGGCGATGATGTCGTCCATGGATGTGGTGGCGCGGGGTTCCGCATCCGGGCGCAGCACGCCCAGCGCGTCCGCGTCTTCGTGCATCGCATCAATGAAGCGCTGGGTGAGCGCATCGATGGCTTCGCCGTTTTCCGCCGCGCGCTTGATGATCTTGTCGTCCACGTCGGTGATGTTGCGCACGTAGGTCACATTGAGACCGCGCGAACGCAGATAGCGCACCACCACATCGAACACCACCATCACCCGCGCGTGGCCGATGTGGCAATAATCGTAGACCGTCATGCCGCACACGTACATGCGAACATGTCCCGGCTCGATAGGCTGTAAGGTTTCTTTCTGGCCCGTAAGACTGTTGTGAATTTGAATCATGACTGCGCCGCCAATTCAGCCGCCGCGTGGAAACGTTGACGCGCTCGCGCCGAACTCATCAAGGGCAGAATCTTGGTCATTTCCGGCCCATCCAGTTCGCCCGTCAGCGCCGCCCGCAACGGTTGGAACAGCCCTTTGCCCTTTACGCCTAAACGCGATTTCAGCGCATTGCCGATGGCCTGAAAATCCGCGCCGTGTTCATCGACCGCCGTCATGGCCGCGTTGAAAAACGCCGCGCCGGCGGACTTGATCGCCTCCTGGGCGGTAAAACTCAGCTCCAACGGATCGGCATATAGAATGCGCGCCCACATTAACGCGTGCTCGGGCAACGTGACATTGCCACGCACCGCATCGACAAAGGCCGGCTTGTGCTCCACCGGCACGAGGTCGCGAATGCCATCGCCCATCCACTGGAACAACCGCTCGACCTCGGCGTGGGCGATGGCCTCCCGTTGCCAATGCACCAACTGCTCGCCGTCATAGCGAGCCGGCGCGCGGCCCAAGCGCTCGGCGGCGAACAAGGTGGACAACTCGTCCAACCCCATCAACCGTGTATCTTCGTAGTGATGACCGAGGCGCGCCAGATAATTCACGATGGCTTCGGGCAGAAAGCCGGTTTGGCGCAATTCGCGAATGCTGCGGCTGCCGTGGCGCTTGGACAGCGGCGCGCCGTCGGAACCGACGATCATGGAAATGTGACCGTATTCGGGCAAGCGCAGCTTCAACGCCTGCAGCAGCAACATCTGGCGCGGCGTATTCGCCAAGTGATCCTCGCCGCGCAAAACGTGCGTCACCTTCATCACCGCATCGTCGATGGCATTGCAGAAGAAGAACGCGGGCGTGCCGTTGGCGCGGCGGATGATGAAATCGCCGATGTCGTCAGTCATGAATTTTTGCGGGCCGCGCACCATGTCGCTGAACTCGACAGCCTGGCCCTTGGGCACTCGAAAGCGCAGCGTCGGCTCGCGTCCGGCGGCCCGCCGCGCCGCCGCGTCGTCGCTGGATAAATGAGCGCACGTTCCCGGATAGCGCGGCGCCTGTCCCGACGACAGTTGGCGTTTGCGCGCCAGTTTCAGCTCCTGCTCGGAACAGAAGCAGGGATAGGCGAGACCGGCTTGCTCCAGTTGTTCGTAATAGCTTTGATAAACATGACCCCGCTCGGACTGCGCATAGGGCGCATGCTCGCCGCCGGCCACCGGTCCTTCGTCCCAGGACAAACCCAGCCAAAGCAGATCTTCCTGCAGATCGTCGATGTACTCGGCCCGGCTACGCTCCGCGTCCGTGTCTTCAATGCGCAGCAAGAACTTGCCCCGCCCGCGCGCCAGCAACACATTGAACAGCGCCGTGCGCAAATTTCCCAAATGCAACCACCCGGTTGGACTGGGCGCGAATCGCGTTTTCACAATCAGTCTTTCACTCTCAAACAGTTTTCGGGGGCATCGCGGCGCCGCCATAGTAACGGAAAGGCCGCAACGCGCCAAACGCGCTCGCCGTCGCCGATACCTTCCGGCGCTTTCCCGGCCGCGACAAAAGGGCTACTATTCTACCGGCAAACAAACACTCGTGTTCTGTATTTAAAGCGGGAAAGACAATGGCAAACCGATCAACATTTTGGAAGGCGCTCATAATGACTGTTTCAATCGCCGCCGGCGGCACCGCCGCCGCTGAGAATGTCCGCGTAAAAATGGCCACCTCGCACGGGGACATGGTAATCGAACTGTACGGGGACAAAGCCCCCGAGACCGTTAAGAATTTTCTGAGCTACGTCGATGAAGGCTTCTACAACGGCACAATTTTTCATCGCGTTATCAAGGGCTTCATGATTCAGGGCGGCGGCTTCAGCACGTCAATGGAGCAGAAAAAAACCCACGCCCCCATTCAAAACGAAGCCACCAACCGCGTGCCCAACAATCGCGGCACCATCGCTATGGCTCGCACCAGCGATCCCCACTCGGCGACCGCCCAATTTTTCATCAACGTGGTCGACAACGGCTTTCTCAACCATTCCGCACCGTCGGGACAAGGTTGGGGCTACGCGGTCTTCGGCGCAGTAGTCGAGGGCATGGATGTAGCCGACAAGATTCAAAATGTACCGACGGGGTCTAAAGCGCCTTTCGGGCAGGACGTGCCGAAGGAAGACGTGATCATCAAGGAAGTCAGCCGACTCAAATAGCCGGACCCGGGTCGCAGGCACCATGGCCACTTACTTCATCGGCGATGTGCATCTGCCGACCGATCGCACCCACGTCACCGCGTTGCTGGAACACTTCCTGCGGCGCATCGGCGGCAACGCCGAGGCGCTTTACATCCTCGGCGATTTGTTCGAGGTGTGGTTGGGAGACGATGTGTCGCCGCAACACTACCAGGCGGTGATTCAGGCGCTGCGCCACACGGCACAGCAGAATACGCCGGTCTACTTAATGCACGGCAATCGGGATTTTCTCGTCGGCGAGCGGCTGGCCAATGCGGCGGCGTGCCAGATCATCACGGACCCATTGATCATTAACCTATACGGGCATCGTACCTTGCTCACCCACGGCGATACGCTGTGCACGGACGACGTGACCTATCAGAAGTATCGCGCGGGGGTGCGGGACACGCTGTGGCAACAGAAGTTTCTATCCCTCTCCCCGAGTGAAAGGGAAGCGGCGGCCGCGCTCTACCGGGAAGAGAGCAAGAAGCAGACCGCCGCGAAGTCGGCGGAAATCATGGATGTCAATCAGCAGGCCGTGCGCGAGATGATGAAGCAACACGATGTAACCCGCTTGATCCACGGTCATACCCACCGCCCGGGCATCCACAATTTCTTTATTGACGATCACCCGGCACAGCGCTACGTGCTGGGCGACTGGCATAGCATGGGCAGCGCGCTGCGTTGCGACCCTAAGAACTGGGAATTGGAAACCTTCGCGGCGGAGTAGCCGCACAGGCGGTGGGAGCGGATCATTCCGCGATGAGAATTGGCGAAGAATCGCGGTAAGAAACCGCTCCCACAACACGATGAACTGCGGTTCTTTGTGGGAGCGGATCATTCCGCGATTGAGTCACGCGTTGGTGATGAATTCGACGAAGAATCGCGGTAGGAAACCGCTCCCACACCATGTCGCGACATTCGCACATCCATGTGCATCGGAAACCGCTCCCACACCGCAGCGCGGATTTATCCGCGATTGAGCCGCGCCTCGACCGCCCGCGCCCGTTCCACACGGCCGTTGGCTTCGCTTTCCGCTTGGGAACGAACCCACTCCGTCCCGCGGTCCAGCCACCCCTGCACCTCGCGCTCGATGCGATCGGCGAGAAATGCGATGTGGTCCCGACTGTCGTTCAAAGCCGGAATGTAATCGTACGACTCGCCGCCGTTGTCCAGAAACAGCTGCTTATTCTGCATCGCCATTTCCTCCAGCGTTTCGAGACAATCCGCGGCAAACCCCGGGCAAACCACGTGAACGCGCTTGACGCCATGACCGGGCAACGCCTTGAGCGTGGCGTCGGCGTATGGTTTGAGCCACTCCGCCTTGCCGAATCGCGATTGAAACACAACCTGCCACTGATCCTGTTCCAAGCCGAGCCGATGGGCCACCAAGCGCGCCGTCTTCTGGCATTGGCAGTGGTAGGGATCGCCATCGAGCAATGTCGCTTTGGGCATGCCATGGAACGAAAATACCAGACGCTGCGGTTTGCCGTGTTCCTGCCAATAGGTGCCGATGCTGGTGCTCAACGCCGCGATGTAACCGGCTTCGTCGCTGTAGTCGCCGATGAACCTTAGGTGCGGGACCCACATTTGCTTTTCCATTACCGCCGCGACCGCATCGAAGGTCGACGCCGTAGTCGCGCTGGAGTACTGAGGATAAAGCGGCATAACGACGATTCGATCGCAGTGCGCCGCGCGCAACTCCGCCAGTCCTTCGGCAATGGACGGCGTGCCGTAACGCATGGCCAGGGCGACCTTTACCGGCGCCTGAAAACGCCGCGACAACTCCCGCTGGACCGCATCGCGCTGACGCTTGCTGATGACCAACAGGGGCGACCCGTCCTCGGTCCAAACGGCTTGATAAGCATGAGCCGATTTGGCGGGGCGCGTGCGCAAGATGATGCCATGCAGAATCAGCCACCACGGCAGCCGCGGAATGCGCACCACGCGGGGATCCCACAAAAATTCGCCCAAGTATTCGCGCAGCGCTTGCGGCGTCGGCGCCGACGGCGTGCCCAGATTGGTAATCAACACGCCGACCGAAGGAACGAATCGGTGGGCCCGCTCGATAAGATCGCTTGCCGTGCTGTGTGTTGTCATGTGCTTGCCGATTTCTGGGAGGTTTGGCCGGCATTATAACGCGCCGCTTCGAACGAGGTATAATGTGACGCCATAATTTGAATAACCGGATTTTTTCGCACAACAGGCGATCCAGGATTGGAACCAAGACATGGAACTCTACGGCTCGATAACCTCCCCGTATGTGCGCAAAGCGCGCATTGTGCTGCTTGAAAAGAACATCCCATGCCAGTTCGTCATCGAAGGTCCGGGTGACGCCGCCGGCAATGTCGCCAGATTCAATCCTCTGGGAAAAGTCCCGGTTCTCATCCGCGACAACGGCGAACCGCTATTCGATTCTCCGGTGATCGTGGAATACCTAGACAGTCTGAGCGCCCCAGCGTTGATTCCGCCCAGCGGCGAAGAACGCTGGCAGGTCCTGCGCTGGCACGCGTTGGCGCAGGGCATGATGGACGCGACCGTTGCGAGGTTGATGGAAACACGCCGGCCGGCGGAAACGCGCTCGATGGATTTCATCGCGAAACAAGAACAGAAAGTATTCGCGGCAATGCGCTTTGCCACCGAAAACCTGGGGACGGGCGATTACTTGGTTGGCGACCGCTACACCGTCGCCGATATCGCCATGGGCACGGCCTTGGACTACGTCGATTTCCGCTTTACGGAACAGTGGCACAACGAATATCCGTTGCTGAACCGCTGGGGCAAGAAAATCATCAAGCGCGAAGCCTTTGCGGTAACCGCGCCGGCCTCCTAATGTGGGAGCGGATTATTCCGCGACTCTTCGCCCGAATCCGCATCCGCGCCGAGTCAAATCGCGATAGGAAATCGCTCCCACGGCGAAATGGAGCAATGCCGTGGGAGCGGATTATTCCGCGATTCTCCTATGCGTCAATTGCCGCACCCGCTCGAACAAACACACCGCCGCCGCGGCCGCGACGTTAAGCGATTCGACCCGACCTGGCATGGGAATCCGCGCCAAGTGCGTCGCGCGCCGGGTCAATTCCTCGGACAAGCCCGCGCCTTCGTTGCCGAAAACGAACGCCACCGAACCGCGCAGATCGAGATCGAACACCGAATCGCCGCCATGCAGCGTGGTCGCCATGATGCAGTCGAACCGGCCGGCAGCATGGGCGAGTGCCTGATGCTCGTGGATCGCGATGACGAACTGCGCTCCCATTCCAGCCCGCAGCGCCTTGGGCGACCACGCTTCGGCGCAGCCCGTGGAGAGATAGACCGCATTGACCCCGGCTGCGGCAGCAGTGCGCAGAATTCCGCCCAAATTGCCCGGATCCTGGATGTCCTCCATGAGCACCGCGCAGCGGTAAGACTGCTCGGGGCTGTGCGGAATGGCCATCAAACCCAGTATGCCCACGGGCGTTTCCACCGGCGACAGGGCGTCGAAAAGCTTCGGCGGCAATACAATCGCCGGGACAGTTGGGAAGCGCGCAAGGCACTGAGTGATTTGCGGCGCGCTCTCGGATCCGACGCGAAGTATAATCAGCTCCACCTGACCGCCGGCATCCGCCAACGCCATCAACAAATGCACGCCATCCAGCAAGGTGCGGCCTGTCTTGCGCCGTTCCCGCGCCGACGCGGCGAGTTTTTTCAACTCCTTGAATTGCGCGTTGTCGGCGGATGTGATCGGCGTAATGCGCGACGAACTCATTGCGCGACCCTTTGCTCGTGTTGCGCCACCATGCTCAAGGCGAGCGCTTCCGCCACTTCGATGCCGTCGACGGCGGCCGACAAAATCCCGCCCGCATAGCCCGCACCCTCGCCCGCCGGATAGAGCCCGCGGGTGTTGATGCTTTGATAATCATCGCCGCGCTTGATGCGTAACGGCGATGAGGTGCGGGTTTCGACGCCGGTCAGCACCGCGTCGGGCATGGCGAAACCTTTGATCTGTTTATCGAACGCCGGAATCGCTTCGCGTATCGCCTCAATCGCATAGTCCGGCAGCGCGGAACTCAGATCGGTAAGATGCACGCCCGGTTTATAGGACGGCAACACCGAGCCAAATGCCGTCGATGGCTTGCCCGCCAAGAAATCGCCCACCAACTGCCCAGGCGCCTCGTAGTTGCGGCCGCCCAAATCAAAGGCGCGCTCTTCCCAGTGACGCTGAAATGCGATGCCGGCTAAAGGACCGCCGGGGAAATCCTGCGGCGTAATGCCCACCACGATGCCGGCGTTGGCGTTGCGCTCGTTGCGCGAGTACTGGCTCATGCCGTTGGTCACGACCCGTCCCGGTTCCGACGCCGCCGCCACCACCGTGCCGCCCGGACACATGCAGAAGCTGTACACGGAGCGGCCGTTCTTGCAGTGGTGGACGAGTCTGTAATCCGCCGCGCCGAGCAGTGGGTTGCCGGCGTTCTTGCCGAAACGGCAGCGGTCGATCAACGACTGGGGATGTTCGATGCGGAAACCGATGGAAAAGGGCTTGGCTTCCATGTAAATGCCGCGATCGTAGAGCACCTGAAACGTATCGCGGGCGCTGTGACCCACGGCGAGAATGACATGGTTGGTTTCGATGCGCTCGCCGTCCGCCAGAATCACCCCGCGCAACTGGCCGTTATCGACGATGATGTCCTCGACCCGGCTCTGGAAACGAATCTCGCCGCCCAGCGCTTCGATCTCGGCGCGTATCTTCTCGACCATGCTGACCAAGCGAAACGTGCCGATGTGGGGTTTGCTGACGAAGAGAATCTCGTCGGGCGCACCGGCGGCGACGAATTCTTCCAGCACCTTGCGGCCGAGATGGCGCGGGTCCTTGATCTGACTGTAGAGCTTACCGTCCGAGAACGTGCCCGCCCCGCCCTCGCCGAATTGCACGTTGGATTCGGGATCAAGCCGGCCCTGGCGCCACAAGCCCCAGGTGTCCTTGGTGCGCTCGCGCACCGCTTTGCCGCGTTCGAGGATGATGGGACGGAATCCCATTTGCGCCAACACCAGGCCGGCCATGAACCCGCACGGCCCCATGCCGATGATGACCGGACGTGACGCCAGACGCTCCGGCGCATGGGCGACGAAACGATAGCGCATGTCCGGCGCTACGGCGAGGTGGCGATCGTCCTGGTGGCGCTTGAGCAATTGCGCTTCGTTGGCTGCTTCGACGTCCAGCGTGTAAACGAACACGATTGCATTCGCCTTGCGCGCATCGTAACCGCGGCGCACGACGGTGCAGTCCTTGAGATCGTCCTCTGCGATGTCCAGACGCTTGAGCACGGCGGCGCGGATATCGCCGGGTTGATGATCGATCGGAAGCCTGATTTCAGTGAGGCGCAACATGGGCGGCTATTGTAGCGTAGGCGCGGCTTCAGCTGCGATTCTTGGCCCAAATCCTCGCCGGCGCCGATTCGAATCGCGGAATGATCCGCTCCCACAACAAGGGGCGATCATTCTGTGGGAGCGGATCATTCCGCGATTGAGTCAGGCAAAGAATCGCGGTAGGAAACCGCTCCCACAAAAAATTGGGGGCGCAAAACGCGCCCCCGAGAGGTGAGTACGACTACGAATTCGTTAGGCGCGGCGGCGCAATGCCACCAGCATCAAGGGCAATACCAGCATCAGCGGATGGAACGCGCCGCCACCGCCGCCACCGCCGCCGGTGCTGGCCGCGCGGGCCGCGGTTTCGGAGTTGCTGCCGGAGTAGATCATTTTCGCGATCATGGACCCCATCGACACCGAGACTTCGGAGAGTTCCACACCGCTGGCCGCGCCGCTGTAAAGCGTCGTGCCCGGGGTGGTGACGTCGTTGGTGGTGGTGACGTTGCCGGCATAGTAGAGGTTCGACGCTTGGCCGTAGCTGGTCTTGTCGTCGATCTTGCTGTCGCCGACCGCGCCCACCAGGTCGACGCGTTTATGGGAAACATTGGCGTTGTCATTATTCAAGCGGGGCGTGCCGACGTTGTCATCGATGTGCCACACAGCCAAGCCGCCATAGGTCGAGGTATAGATCAAGTAGGTCAAGCCTTGGTCGTAGCCCACCTTCTGACGGTTTTCGACCAAAAAGTATTCGTTGCTGTTGGACGTGGGCAGCTTGACGATATTAGCGGTCGCGCCGGCGGCGGCATTGAGCGTGGCAAAATCGCCGGAGGTCGGGGTTTCGGGGGAGATCCATCCCATCGCGACGCGGGACCAGGCGTCCAACGCTACAGGGGTAGCGCCGGCGGCACTGTCACCGACTTTTTGCCCCCAGGAACCATAGCTCATGGACGACCAAATGCCGACGCCGTAGCTCGCGCCTGACGTGTCGTAAAGATCCGGGAGATTGAACACCGAGTGGCCCATCTCGTGCACCATGATGCCCATGGAGGCGGCATGGTTGCCGTGGCGCTCGCCGACGATGGCATAGGTAAAACCATTGCTCGTTGTATTGATCGAAACTGTTTTGCCGTTGGCGGTTTGGGTCGGTGTGGCCACACCGCTGAAGCCGGAGAAGCTGCGCGATTGACCCCAGATGCGCGGCGTTTCCGTGTCGCTGGTCAGTGAACCGCCATCTTCGTCGCGGCCATATGAACCCTCATATCCTCCCAACACGACCAAAATGGCCACTTCTCGATTTGAGATCACGCCGTTGCCGTTGGTGTCGTAGGCCGTGAAATCCATGTAGGCCATCGCGGCGCTGAGCGCGTCGGCGGCAATGCGGTTGGACTTATAAGCCGACGTGGTGCTGGCTAACGCTTCCGGCGTCGTGGCGCCCAAACGCAGCCAGCCAATCACGCCATCGTTGGCCGTGCCGTGGCTTTCGGCCACCGGCGCGATGGTCACCACGCCTTTGGACATGGTGCCGTAGTAGTCGGCGACGCTTTGGCCGCTGTTCACCGTATTGAAAACATTCTGTTGGAACGTATCGGGGGGCGTGGTGCCGCAGCTCAAGCAGTTGGCTGAGGCCAGTGCATCGTCGTAGTAGCCCAAGATCACCACCGTCGGGATGGTGCCGGAGACATCGGAAATCGGGTTGCCGCCGGAAACGGAACGATAAAACGCGGTAGCAAGGTCGTTATCGTGGCTGTGATCATGAACATGCGGGGTCAGACCCCCAACTGCGGGGTCGTCGCGGCCAACCACCAGACTGCCGGCGACCAAGCCGCCTTGCCCGGTCAGGGCGCGTACATTGCTGTTGGCCGGTTCGGCGTAGACCCATTGGCCTCGCTCGTCGCGCAAAACCGTATAGCCATCGGGAGTTTCAACCCAATTGAGGTCGGCATTGCCCTTTTGAACCAACGTAACCGGGGTGCCATCGGGCTGCAGGGCCGTGCCGTCGACGGGCGCGGCGACGGGGGATGCCACAACCCAGCCGGAAAATCCCACTAAAAAAGTACCCAGTGTCACACACGACTTGAGTGCTGCTCGTTTGCTCGTCGTCATCAGGCTTGCGCCCCCAGTGTTGGTGGCCCTGCGTTGGGGCCGGATTGTTGTTCGTTCCGAGACCTTCATCGGTCCGGAAATCGGGGGCGATTACTGTTGGTTGTCCAAACTGTGACGCAGGCCACAAAAAAAGACCCCGCCCGGAAAGAGGATACAGCTTAGAAATCAATCGTTTACATTTATGATACAAATTTCGCGCGACGGGAGTTGGTCGATTTGGAAGCGTGTTTTGGGCCACAATTCGGGAGGTGCTTCGGGTGCGCGTCACCTAATTAGTTACTGGCTATGAGCGCCCGGGCGAGCCATCATCGATTCATGAACAGCGACAACGACAAAGACGTTAATCCAGCGCCGCCGCCCGACGGCGGTGCGTCGGCGTTGGCCGAACAGCAAACAACCAAG
>JAKACW010000049.1 GCA_021821045.1 Pseudomonadota bacterium | reverse complement strand
CAGGCCCGAACGATGTGGGTGTTGCTGGCCCGCGGCGAAACGTATCAAGCGGCCTGAGCGCCCTGACGAGAGGTAATGTAACGTTTTAGTGGAGGAATGACCTGCCCGCGATTGCGAAGATAGAACTTACGTGATGACGATACCGGTTCAGACCGGCTCTTCTGGCAACCTGGTAATCCGTTAGGCTCATAAGGCGCAAGCCGGCAAGCCGTGTAGGAGTGTAGAGGCCAGAGAGTGCGCGGAATTCATTGTGGCCAGGCGGACGACAAAACCCGCCGTCAACAGGCCGGATATAAGCGCGCAGTCGCAACCCCGTCGTCAATCACAAGAGGGCTATCTTGCAAAACAGGACGGGTCCATATAAGCGGACTTATCCGCGATTTGAGGCGGCGGCATTGGTTGAGGCAAATCATCGCGGTAGGAAACCGCTCCCACAACACAAGACCGACCTGGTGGGAGCGGATTGTTCCGCGATTCGGTCTCCCAGTTTTTGCTCGAGATCACCGATTAATGGATAATGGCGCCATGTCGACCGCTCAAAACGTTCATAGCCACGAACTGGATAAATTCGCCCAGATGGCTCCCCGCTGGTGGGATCCGGAAGGCGAGTGCAAACCGCTGCATCGACTCAACCCGGTGCGACTGCAGTTCATCGTCGACAACGCCGGCAGTCTGGCCGACAAACGCGTGCTGGACGTGGGTTGCGGCGGCGGCATTCTGAGCGAGGCTGTTGCCCGCGAAGGCGCCACCGTCACCGCCATCGACGCCACACCGTCCACCGTCAATGTCGCCAAGCTCCATTTGCTCGAGTCCGGACTGAAAGTCGATTATCGCTGCACCACCATCGAGCAGTTTCGTGAATCGACAACGGAATCCTTTGATGTCATCACCTGCATGGAAATGCTCGAGCATGTGCCCGATCCACTGTCGGTGATCGCCAGTTGCGCGGCGCTGTTGCGGCCGGGCGGCCATTTTTTTCTGTCCACCATTAACCGCACGCCGAAAGCGTTTGCCTTGGCCATCGTCGGTGCCGAATACGTGCTGCGCATGCTGCCCAAAGGCACTCACAGCTATAAGGAATTCATTCGTCCGTCGGAACTTTCCCAGTGGGCGCGCGCCGAAGCACTGCAACTGCGCTCGATTCGCGGCGTGACCTACAATCCCGTGTTCGGTGAGTTCAGTCTGAGCGACGATGTCGACGTCAACTATCTCGCCCATTTTCAGAAGTAGACTATGCCCGCCACATCTTTCCATGCCGTCCTCTTCGACCTCGACGGCACGCTACTCGATACCGCGCCCGATCTAGCCTATGCGCTCAATGTGCTGTTGCAAGAGCAAGATCGCGCGCCGCTAAGTTTCGAGACCATCCGGCCCCATGTCTCCCACGGCGCCACGGCACTGGTGAAATTGGGTTTTGCGCTGGACCCGTCTAACCCCCATTTTGAACCGTTGCGCCAGCGCTTCCTTGCTTTGTACAAGGCCAATCTGGCGCGGGAAACCCGTTTGTTCGAAGGCATGGCGGCAGTGCTTGAAGATTTGGAAAGCCGCGGCATCGCCTGGGGCGTGGTCACTAACAAACCCGCCTGGCTCACCGAACCCCTGCTGGATGCGCTGGAACTGCGCCGGCGCGCCGCGTGCGTGATCAGCGGCGACAGTCTGGCGGTGAAGAAGCCCCATCCGGAGCCGCTGTTGGTCGCCTGCAAACAAATCGGCGCCGACCCGGCGCGCAGCGTCTATGTCGGCGACGCGGAACGGGACGTGGCAGCGGCGCGGGCTGCAGGCATGCGCGCGCTGGTGGCCCATTTCGGTTATCTCGGCACCGAGGATCGCCCCCACGAATGGGGTGCCCACGGCCATATCACGCGGCCCGACGAGCTGTTGAGCTGGATGAACTCAGAAGGCCGCGACGCATCGTGAACCCTTCCGCATGGATTGCCATTATCGCTCTGTGCGCGATCGTCGCCGGCCTGATCGGCGCATTGCTCACCCATCTGCGAGCGCAACGGCGCATCGCCGAGTTGAACGTCGAAAACACCACCCTTAGCACCAAGCTGGCCGCCGCCGAAACCGCCGCCCGGGAAAAAGCCGAAATTCTACAAACAGCGCGGGAAGAGCTGGCCAATTCCTTCACCGCGCTGTCCCGCGAAGCCTTGCGCCACAACAGCGATGAGTTCTTGAAACTGGCCCAGGAGAACCTCAAGCAGTTCCACGTCCAAGCCCAAGGCGACTTGACCCAAAAAGAAAAAGCCATCGAGAACCTGCTTAGCCCCATCAAGGAGGCGCTGACGAAAACCGAGCAGCAGATCAATGTCATCGAGAAAGAGCGCAAGGAAGCTTACGGCGCCATCAACCGCCATCTCGAAACCATGGCGCAGACCCAGCAAATGCTCCATGGCGAAACCAAGAACCTGGTCAACGCGCTGCGCCGTCCCGAAGTGCGCGGACAGTGGGGCGAACTGACCCTGCGTCGCCTGGCGGAACTGTCGGGCATGATCGAGCACTGCGATTTCGACAGCCAGACCCATCGCCAAACCGACGACGGCGCCATCCGCCCGGACATGATCATTCGTTTGCCGGGGCGGCGCGCCATTGTGGTCGACGCCAAAACACCGTTGGATGCTTACCTTTCAGTGATGGAATCCAGCGATGACGAAACCACTAAACAGGGCTTGAAAAAGCATGCTCAGAATGTCCGCGCGCGGGTAAAAGAATTGTCCGCCAAGAGCTACTGGACTCAGTTCGAAGACAGCCCGGAGTTCGTGGTGCTGTTTATTCCCGGCGACCAGTTCTTGAGTTCCGCTCTGGACGTTGATCGAACCTTGCTGGAAGACGCGCTGCAGCAAAAAGTCATTCTCGCCACGCCCACCAGTTTGATCGCATTGCTGCGCGCGGTGGCCTATGGCTGGCAACAAGAACAAATTACCGCGAACGCCGAACAGATTAGGGCCGTCGGCGCCGAGCTGTACAAACGCCTCGCCACCATGACCGGGCATTTCGCCAAAATGGGCAGGCAGCTCAACGGTGCGGTGGAGAGCTACAACCAAACCCTCGGCTCCCTGGAGCGCAGCGTCCTGCCGGGCGCGCGACGCTTCACCGAACTGGGCATCGGCGCACCAAAACCGCTCATGCCCAGCGACGAAATCACTCATCTTGCACGCCCGCCGGTCGCGCCCGATCCTGTCGCCGACAGTGTTCGCGGAACGGTGTCGGATTAGTTTACAAACCACCCTTCCTTAGAGCGATTCCAAACCGCGTTTCGATGTCAGTCCCGCCTCGGATCAATCGTTTATGCCGGCATGTCGCCAATTGACGTCGACTGGTACGAATCGTGCTAACTCCTGGGTACCGCGGCCCCTCCTTCGGCTGGGGCACTGAAAGGAACGAACATGCCGGAACTGTCCCTTCAAAGCCAAGAACAACACTACCGAAAAAGCCTGCGCGCCGTGCAACACTTCGCCCTAAGTCAACGTTCTTTGATGGGTGCGTTCTCGCGCATCACCGACGCGACCTTGATCGGCGTCAGCCTGGCGTTGATCATTGCGGTGTACGCCGTTGAGTGGCGCGAAGAATTCACCTTAATGGTGGCATGCGCCATCGCCCTGTTCGCCTTTCTCGCTCAATCCAATGATCTGTACCGTTCCTGGCGCGGCGCCTCCTTGGGCCGTGAACTGGTCCAGTTGTGGCTGACCTGGGCGGGTGTCATTCTCGGTTTGCTATTGCTCGACTATGTCGCCGCCGTGCTGCCCAAAGAGCGCTTCGTGACCCTCATGTGGTTCCTATTCGCGCCTTCCGTGTTGACCTTGTGGCGAAGCTTGCTGCACCGCGCCGTCGGGGCGCTGCGCAAGGAAGGACTCAATATTCGCCGCGTCGCCATCGCGGGCGCTCGCGACTTGGGCGTCACCCTGGCCGGCACCATCACCGGCAATCCCACCATGGGTCTGAAACTGCTCGGCTTCTACGATGACCGCCAGCCGGCCGGCGCCCGTCCGCTGGCCACCCAGCCCCACATGGTCTTGGGCAATCTCGATACCCTGGTGCAAAAAGCTCGCGAGGGCAAGATCGACGTGATTTACATTACCCTGCCCATGCGCGCCGAAACCCGCATCAAGGATCTGGTCGACAAGTTGGCGGACACGACAGTTTCCGTTTATCTCGTCCCGGACTTCTTCATGTTCTCCCTCATGAACACCAGCTTGGGACAAGTGGGCAACCTGCCCATCGTCAGCATCCACGAAACACCCTTCTACGGCGTCGACGGCTGGATCAAACGCGTCGAGGATATCGTGTTGTCGTTGGCGATTTTGGCCTTGATCGCAATGCCGATGTTGTTAATCAGTCTGGCCGTGCGCCTGACGTCCAAGGGTCCCGCCATTTTCAAGCAACGTCGTTATGGATTGCAGGGCCAGGAAATCATGGTATACAAATTTCGCTCCATGACGGTATGCGAGGATGGCGACAATGTCTGCCAGGCGACCAAGGAAGATGAGCGCATCACGCCTTTAGGCCGATTTCTGCGCCGCACGTCCTTGGACGAGCTGCCCCAGTTCATCAACGTGCTGCAGGGCCGCATGTCCATCGTCGGTCCCCGTCCCCATGCGGTTGCGCATAACGAGATGTACCGCAAATTGATCAACGGCTACATGCTGCGCCACAAGGTCAAACCGGGCATCACGGGCTGGGCCCAGGTGAACGGTCTGCGCGGAGAAACCGAAACCGTGGATAAAATGAAAGCGCGCATCGAGTACGATCTCGACTACATCCGCAATTGGTCCATCTGGTTGGATCTGAAAATCGTGTTCATGACGGTGCTCAAGGGGTTCACCGGCAAGAACGCGTACTAGCACGTCGAATTACACTCGATAAAACTGCCGGTACCAGTCTACGAACCGCTGAATTCCATCGTCTATGCGCGTCGCCGGTTTGAAGCCGGTGTCGCGCGTCAAATCGTCGACGTCGGCATAGGTCACCGGGACGTCGCCAGGTTGCAGCGGCAACAGGTTCTTGATCGCCTTTCGTCCGAGACACTTCTCTAATACCTCGATGAAGTAGCCCAACTCCACCGGTTGATTGTTGCCGATATTGTACAAGCGATAGGGCGCTTTGCTCGTCCCAGGATCCGGCGCGTCGCCGTCCCACTGCTCGTTGGGCGTGGCCACTCTGTCGAGCACTCGGATAACGCCTTCGACGATGTCGTCCACGTAGGTGAAATCGCGCTGACACTTGCCGTAGTTAAAAACCTCGATGGGATCGCCGGCCAATATATTGCGCGTGAACTTGAACAGCGCCATGTCCGGCCGGCCCCATGGGCCGTACACCGTAAAGAAACGCAATCCGGTGACAGGCATGGCGTACAAATGACTGTAAGTATGCGCCATCAGCTCGTTGGCTTTCTTGGTCGCCGCGTAAAAGCTGACCGGATGATCGACGTTATCGTGAACCGAAAACGGCATCTGAGTGTTGGCGCCGTAGACCGAACTGGTGGACGCGTAGACCAAGTGCTGCACACCGTGGTGTCGGCAACCCTCCAGGACGTTGAGAAATCCGGATACGTTTGACTCGACGTAAGCGTAGGGATTGGTGATTGAATAGCGAACGCCCGCCTGCGCCGCTAGGTGTATGACACGCTGCGGTTTGAAGCGGGAAAACACCTCTTCCATCGCCGGGCGATCCTCCAGCGAGGCGCGGGAATGGGTGTAGCCCTTCGAATCCAACCGCGCCAGACGCGCTTCTTTCAGACGCACATCGTAGTAATCGTTAAGGTTGTCGATGCCGAACACCTCGTCGCCGCGGGCAAGCAAGCGCAGCGCCACGAAGTTGCCAATAAATCCCGCCGTTCCCGTCACCAGCACTCTCATGTTTCACCCACCCTGCTTTAATTGTTCGTACAGCGCCTTGGCCTCGCTATGGCCATGAAAGGCGACGCGTGTCGCCAAGGCTTGATCCAGCCACTTCAATGCATTTTCACGATCCCCCATGGCATGGAAAACCATGCCCAGGTGATACTTCGCCTCGATCAGATTGGGCGCGATTTCCAATGCCCGGCCCAACGCAGCCTGCGCCTTTTCATATTCCTTGCGATGGTAGTATGTCCATCCGAGCGTGTCTTGATACAGCGCATTATTAATAGTCTGGAATCGTTCGACCAACTCCCACACCCGCTTGAGGTCGCGTTTCGACTCCTCCTGTCGCAGCAGCAACGACGCAAGGCTGTTGGCAACGGCATCGATATAGGGCCGCTTGCTCAAAATACCTTCATAGGTCGTGATCGCGTCATCCGCCTTACCGATGCTCTCGTACGCTTTTGCCAACAAATATGCCAACTGCACATTGTCCGGTATGATCAGCAAGCCATTGAGGTAAGTTTGTATCACCGCCTCGAATTCGCCGCGGGATTCGTATAGTTTCGCCAGGTTTTTATAGGGCTCCAGCCACGTCGGATTCAACTGGTAGGCCTTGATGAAAGCCGCTTCGGCCTTCGAATGTTCGTTCTCCATCACGTACACTTCCCCAAGGACGTTATACGCCGTGGGATGGTTGGGGTACGCTTCGAGAAAGCCTTCGAGATAGCGCTTGGCCGCGGACGAACCTTCCTTGACGAAAATGGACTGACTAAGCGAATTCAGGGCGTTGTACTCAAGCGGAAACCGCTCCAATGCAAGACGGTAGGCATCGGCCGCGCGGTCATATTGAGTCTGCATGAAATATATGTTGCCCAGTTGCAGATACCCTGCCGCGTCATCGGGATAACGATCCCGAATCTGACCCGCGCTGTCCAAGGCCTTCTCCCACTCGTTCATCGCCAGGTAAAGATCGGTGCGGCGCAGCATGGCGTCGATCTGAAACGGGACCTTCTCCAGCAGATCGTCCACCTCCGCCAAGGCATCGACGAACCGGCGCTGCATACCCAAAAGCTCGACCAATTCCAGACGCATACCCACATGGGTTGGGTCGACCTTCACGGCACTGCGTAATCCTTGCTCCGCCAGATCCGACTGCCCGCTCGCCACATAGGCCCTAACCAACATTCCAAGCACTTCCAGCGATTGCGGACGGCGGCTCAGCACGGATCGGAAATCTTCGATGGCCTGCTCGAATCGCTGTCGAACCATGGCGACCTTGCCGCGCAGAAGCCGCGCCTCGTCGTTGGCGGGATCCGCTTTCAGCACCTCTTCCACCAAAGGTTCCGCGCCGTTGATCTCGCCAAACCGGAGCAAAACCCGGGCCGCGCGCAACATCGCGTCGCGCTTTTGCGCCGGTTCCCGCGCCACGCTGGCGGCCTCGCGATACAAGCGCTCGGCGCCGTCGAGGTTCAACATGGTTTCATACAGTTCACCGAGGGCGACCCGCAACTGCACGGTTTGCGGACGGGCAAATATGCCGTTTACCAACTCTTCCTCGGCGACGAACGCCCCGCGCGTTTTGGCCAAGAAACCGCTGAGCACCAACAAGCGCCGCTCATCGCTCGGATCGCGCTGCACCGCTTGCCGCAGCAGCTCCTCCGCTTCGTCCAATCGACGCTGACTCGTGTAGAGTTCGGCCAGTCGACCTGCGTACAACAAAACATCCGGTTCCTCCTCACGCAGAGTCCGAAGCAATGGTTCGGCCTCACTGTATCGCGTCTGATTCAGGAGATTGACCGCCAGACTGTAACGCAGGGATGAATCGTTGGGGCGCTTTTCGAGCGCCTTGCGCAATAACGCTTCGGCTTCGGGCCATCGCCCCGCCTTACCGTAGAGTTCGTTGAGCAAGACCACCGGCTCCAGCGCGTCCGGTGTGCTGTTGAGCAGTTTCTCTGCGCGTTCGATGGCGTGGTCCGAATCGCCGCGGCGGTCAAATATCGCCGCTTCGAGCGTCAAGAGCTCCGGATCGTTGGGGCGGAATTCCTTGACGTACTTGAGCACGTTCTCGGCCTGGTCAATCTCGCCCACATCGAGAAACAATGCAGCGGCCTTTTTGCGCGCATCGATATGTTCAGGGCGAAGCGCCACGACCTGACTATAGGCCTGCAACGCACTCGGCTTGTCGCCGAGCTTTTCCGCCACCTGGGCAAGCAACATAAACGCTTGGGGATCGTCGGCAACTTGGCTGAGGTATTTGGAAAGCTTGTTTCGCGCCTCGACATATTGACGGGCGTCGTAGGACGCCTGCGCTTCGCGCAGCAAAACCTGCTCCGGAGTCTCACGGGCGCAGCCCGGAAAAAACAGCACCGCGGCACAAACCAGCAGCGCCAGGATGGGTCGCTGGACGAGGGAATTTGGCCGGGTGAATTGTCGCGGGAAAGAAACCATGCGGCGTGGAACCAAGACGATCTGCCTCAACTCCGTTTGCGCCGCGTTGCCGCACTGATAAAGCGTCCATGCTCCATGGGCGCTTATTTAATCATAAAACGCCTCGACGAACCACGGACAAGAAACTAGTAGGCGTTCTTGTGCTTGAACACCACAACCGCGGTCTTGAAGATGATCTTCATGTCCAGCCAGAGCGACCAACTGCGCAGATAGTCCAAATCGTAGTCGATGCGGGCTTTCATCTTTTCCACCGTTTCGGTCTCCCCGCGCAGGCCGTGGATTTGCGCCCAGCCGGTGATACCGGGCCGCACCTTGTGACGCACCATATAGCCTTTAATCAAGCCGCGATACATTTCGTTATGGGAAACGGCATGGGGCCGCGGTCCGACCACGCTCATGCGGCCCTGTAGCACGTTTATGAATTGGGGCAACTCGTCCAGCGAATAACGCCGCAGATACTGCCCGACTCGCGTGACGCGCCGATCATTGGTTTTGGCCTGACAGACGTTATCGCCGTCCTCGCACACCGTCATGCTGCGAAACTTGTACACGACGATTTCCTCGCCACCTAGACCGTAACGGCGTTGCCTGAAAATCACCGGCCCGGCCGACGTCGCTTTGACCGCGAGCGCGATGCCCAGCATCAGCGGCGACAACAGCACCAGCGCAATGCTCGCGATGACCAAATCGGAAAGCCGCTTCAATACCCCGTTGACGCCGAAGAATGGCGTTTCGCACACGGCAACCACGGGAATGCCGTTGACGTCGTCGACCCGCGCCTGAATCAAGTCGAACATAAACAGTTCGGGTACGAAGTAAATCGACGCCGTCGTATCCCGTAAGCCGTCGAGCAGCTCCATGATGCGTTTTTGCTGGGTCATGGGCAGCGCAACATAAATGACATTAATGCCATTGCGCTTCACATACGCCGGCAGGCTCTTCAGGGGACCAAGAAGGGTTTTTTGGTCGAATTCGGCGTCTCGGGTCGCGTTGCGATCGTCAAAAAAACCGGTGAAACGCACATTGAGACGACCGTCCACGCCCATTTCCCGCGCCAACTGCTGACTGAGCTGGTTGATGCCGACGATGACCGCGGTGCGGGTAAATTGCTCGGACTTGTTGAACTGGTAGATCAGTCGCCGAACCATGGCGTGACCGCCCAACAGCACCGGCGGGGTCAAGGCCGCCCAGAGGACAATCATCGGGCGGGAAAACCATTGCCCAGTCTTGGTTAGATAACCGATGGCCAGCATCACGCCCAGCACCAACAACCAGGCCAAAATCACCTGCTGGGTTTGCGCCCGTACGCCGCCATGGCGCCAGAAGCGGCACAAGTTGGCTTCCTTGAATACTATGTAGGACACCAAGAACGCAACGGTCGCCAGGACCCAGAACTGGGTCCCCGGATTGACCCCCACCACGATTGCGCTCAAATAAAGCATCGCGACAACCAACAGTGGATCGAGCAACAACTCCACCAGACGGACCATCGTCAGCGGCTTGCCGATGGCCTCCGCGCGACGTTGAAACGAATAGACGTTGTTGAGTCCCGCTGAAGACAGCCGCTTCTCTTCGAACACCGGCTTCTTGTCTTCGAACGCCGGCTCCGACGACTGACGAGCTAAAGCGCGATTATCGACTGCCATACCTCACCATCCTAACTGCACACTTCGGACAGTTAACCGTGAAAAACGGCGATCCGCTGTGATAAATTGCCGCCGCTTTCGCCAACTATTGCCTGTTGTATTCTTGCCCATGCCGTTGCAGAAACGCCAACGTTGCGCAACACTGTGTCGCTGAATCCTAACAGGTTCGTCGGCTGGGCATATACGGTGACCACCTGAGATGACCTACCGCGGCGCGAATTATGGGCTATTTGATGTTACAGCACAATCATGTAACTCTTTGACAACAAACAAACATCCCGCCGCACCACTGGGGCGCGCGCCGAAAATTAACTGTAATAGCAAGGAATAACAATGACTTACTACGATGTTTTTAACGGTGACGCGGATGGAATTTGCGCCCTGCAGCAATTGCGCCTGGCGGAGCCCCGCGACGCGATCCTGATCACCGGCGTCAAACGGGACATCGAACTACTCGGCCGGGTCCAGCCGCAGGCCGACGACACCGTTACCGTTCTGGACATCTCGCTGGACAAGAACCGCGATGCCCTGCTCGACTGTCTTGAAAACGAAGCTTGGGTCACCTACGTGGATCATCACTTCGCCGGCGAGATCCCCCAGCACCCGCGACTCGACGCCATCATCGACACGACGCCCAACGTCTGCACCAGCCTGCTGGTCAATCGATATCTTGACCATGCCCATCCGAAGTGGGCGGTCGTCGGGGCATTTGGCGACAACCTAAACGATAGCGCGCTGGCGCTCGCCAAACAGATCGGCTTGGACGAGCACACCACGCAGCATTTTGAAGTCCTCGGCAACTGCATCAATTACAATGGCTACGGCGAAACCGTCGAGGATCTGCACGTGCCGCCCGCGCGATTGAGCTTGTCCCTGCGACCCTTCGCCGACCCGATGGCATTCATTCGCGACAGCGACCTATTCGGAATTTTGCGCGACGGCTACGAAGAGGATCTGGCCCGCGCACAATCACTGGCGCCCACATCGTCCGACGAACGCCACGCGGTGTACCTCCTGCCCGCCCAGCCTTGGGCCCGCCGAGTAAGCGGCGTATTTGCCAACCAGCTCGCCCGCGACAATCCCGGACGCGCCTATGCGCTGTTGACCGATAACGGACGGGGTGGCTATGTCGTCAGCGTGCGCGCGCCCTTGAACAACCGCCAGGGCGCCGACGCCTTGTGCCGCCAGTTCCCTACCGGCGGCGGGCGCGCCGCGGCGGCGGGGATCAACGAATTACCTCAGGATGATGTGCCGCGATTTGTCACGCTTTTTTCGCGGGCATACTCCTGAGCGAGTACTCATTTAAATTGTGGGAGCGGATCATTCCGCGATTGTGTTGTGCTGCTCGGATCGCGGTAGGAAACCGCTCCCACAGCGGCCGTCCGCAATGCCGCGCTACACCGCCTTGATGATTTCCCGCTCTTCCAGCAATCGCATCACGTGGGCCAGCGACACTTCCAGCGGATCGCCGCCGGTATTCACCACCAACTCCGGATTGACCGGCTCCTCGTACGGCGAGGTAATTCCGGTGAATTCGGGAATCTGACCGGCGCGGGCTTTTTTATACAGGCCCTTGACGTCCCGGCCCTCGCACACTTCGAGCGACGCCGCGCAATAGATCTCGATAAAGTCGCCATGGGGCAGGATATTGCGCACCCGTTCGCGATCTTCCCGCAGCGGCGAAATAAACGCCGTCAGCACGATCACGCCCGCTTCGGTGAACAGCTTCGCCACCTCGCCGACGCGGCGAATGTTTTCCTTGCGGTCCTCCAAGGAAAACCCCAGATCGCCGCACAAACCGTGACGCACGTTGTCGCCGTCGAGCACAAAGGTGCGGCCCTGGCGCTTGTACAGTTCGTCTTCCACGGCGTGAGCGAGCGTCGACTTGCCCGAGCCTGACAGACCGGTGAACCACAGCACCGCGCTGCGGTGATCGTTCAACTCTTGGCGTTTTTCCCGCGTGATCGTGGCGCTGTGCCAAACCACATTCGTACTCTTTTGCTGCGACATCGACTTGCGTCTCCTTGATAGTTGATCAGAGATAGTTGATCAGATCGTTGCTCACGACTTACCGGCTGCTTGGTCGGCCGGCCTTGCCCAATACCCGTACCACCATACCCCGAGCACGCCGCCGGCGGTATCCGCCAGCCAGTCATAAATACTGGCGTCACGTCCCGGCACGAAGGATTGATGAATCTCATCCACCAATCCGTAGCCGCTCGCGGCGGCAATCAGGTAGAAATAATGGCGTGGATTCGTCGGGGGCCAGCCTCGCGCCAGAAACAACCCCAGGACCGCATAGGCGATCAAATGCATGATCTTGTCTTGGGAAAAGGCAACTTCCGGCACCGGAACCTTCGACTGGGAGGACAACACGAAGATCATTGCCATCCAGGCCAGTGCCAGTAGGCGTGCCCCGCGCTGGCTTAGCTGCCCCAAAACCCCGAAATTAGCCATCGACTCAACCGTGCAGCCCGTATAATAGCGAGGCGCCATTGTACAGCGAACCCGCGCCGACCCCAAACCATGCCGATTCCCGATCTCGAAACAGCCTATAACCATTGCCAGCGCCTCGCCCGCCGACACTATGAAAATTTTCCGGTCGCCTCCTTTGCCCTGCCCAAGGCGCTGCGCCGGCCCGTCGCGGTGATCTACGCCTTTGCCCGCACCGCCGACGACTTCGCCGACGAAGGGGATCTCACCACCGACGAACGCTTGCAGCGTCTGGACGACTATCGCTCGAAACTGACCGCGTGCGCCCGAGGCGCGCCGGCTACCGATCCGGTGTTCGTCGCACTCGGCGATGTGCTGCTCCGGCATGCGCTGCCAGTGCAGTTGTTTCACGACTTGCTCACCGCATTCACCATGGATGTCACGACCACGCGCTATGCGACGTTCGACGACGTGCTGCACTATTGCCGCCACTCCGCCAATCCCGTCGGCCGCTTGCTGCTTCATCTCTACGGCCACGACAGCGAAATCAACCTGCGCCAGTCCGACGCGGTGTGCACCGCCCTGCAACTGATCAATTTCTGGCAAGACCTCGGCCAGGATTACGACGAGAACAACCGAATTTATGTGCCGCTGGAAGACATCGAGCGCTTCGGCGTGAACGAGGAACAATTCGCAAAAAAAATCACGGGCCGCGCCCTGCGTAACCTCATGGATGTCCAAATCCAGCGCGCCCGTGAATTGATGGAATCCGGCGCGCCGCTGGGCCGTCGGCTGCCCGGCCGCCTGGGCTTCGAACTTCGACTGACGATCGAAACCGCGTTGTCGATTCTCACAGCCCTGCAGCGCAATTCGCACGACGCGTTCGCCCGCCCGCGGCTGACCAAGCGTGATTGGCTGCGCGGTATTTGGCGGGCGGTCTAGTTCGCCGCCTCCATCACCCGTTCGACGCATTGCTCGCCGCTGCGCACCGCGGCTTCCAGCGTCGAGGGATAACGGGAATAAGTGTAATCACCGGCCAGCCACAAGCCGGCGATCGGTGTATCGTTGCCGGGGCGCAAGCGGTCGACATCAACCCGGCAGGCCAGAGCAGCTCGTTTTTCGCGGAATACGGTGATCTCCTCCGGCTTCGGCCAGTCGGGAAAGCGCTCGGCCAATTCCTGCGCCACTTTCTGGCCGAGTGCCTGGCGCTCCAAGCGCATGTGCTTGCCGCCGCCGCTGATCACCACGGCGATCAAGCCGTCAACGCCCCAAGGGGAATGGTCGAACAGCCACTGCCCCGTCATCTCCAACAGCCCAACCATGGGAAACCCGATGTCAAGCGCCCGCGGGTAACGCAAAAACACCGTGCATATCGGTTCGTAGAAAATTCCGACCATCTTTCCCACCAGCGCCTCGGTGCCGCCGCAGTCGAGCAACATGCGGCGGGCATCCTCCGGCCCGACGGCGAGAATGACCTGGTCCGCGGCGATAGTGTCCTCGCCGATGCGCACGCCGCGACAGCGCCCCTCGCTGATGTTCAACCCGCTAACCCGCTGACCGAGCACGACGTTTCCACCGTGGTTTTCGATGAAGCGGCGGGCCGGCACGGGAAAAGCGGCCGAGATCGGCCGCTTGATCAACAACAAGTCCGATCCCATCCGGCGGTGAGAAAACGCATCGCGCATCACCCGCATGAAAACCCGCATCGAAGCGCGGGAGGGCGGCGTGGTCAGCGCCGCGAGACACAGCGGTTCCCAGAACGCCTGCACCGCCAACGGCGGCTGACGCTCCGCGATCAGCCATTCCTCGACGGTTCTGTCGCGCACAAAATCCAGTCCCGTGACCGCCATATTGCGCATGCAGCGCAACAGGGCCCAGCGCTCCGACCAATGCAGCCCTTTGGCCGTCGCCACCGCTGCAAGCAGATTGAACGGCGCCGGCAACGCCGGCGCGCGAATAACCACATCGTTGCCGCCGGGACGGGAAAGGTGCATCTCAAGCGGCGTGCGATCGAAAACCTCGTCCGGATTGACGCCGATTTGCCGCAGCTTAGCCAGCAGCCGCGAGTACGCGCCGAGCGCCACGTGTTGACCGTTGTCGAACGCGCGCCCGTGGTAGCGAATTTCTCTAGCGCGGCCGCCCAGTTCGACGCCGGCCTCGACCAGGGTGACTTCGACACCGCGGGCACAGAGTTCTACCGCCGCGGAGAGCCCTGCCCAGCCGCCGCCTACAACAACGACCTTCATGTCAGAGTCAGCTTCTTGCTCAAAAACCGGCCCGCGCGCACGTGTCAGTGCGCCGTGGAGCGGCGCAACGCGGCCTGGCGTTGCGCGCGCTTTTTCTCGCGCCGCAGCGTGCGCCAGGCGATCCACAGCTTGCGCACTGGCGTGAGCGCGATTCGATGGCGGAATACTTGGTAGCCGTCCCGCTCCAACTCGTCCAGTACGGTGCGGTAGATCTCCGCCATGATGACGCCGCTGCGCTGATTGTAACGGTCGACCTCGGGCAGATGCTCGAAGGCACGATCGTAGTATTCCCGCGCCCGCCTTCCCTGGACTTTCATCAGCTCAGTGAATCCCGGTGACGGTTTCAACGCCAGAACATCTTGAACGCTTACGCCATGCGCGGAAAGCTCGTCGAGCGGGATATACACCCGTCCTCGCGTGGCGTCTTCGCGCACGTCGCGCACGATGTTGGTGAGCTGAAACGCCATGCCCAGGTCGTGGGCGTACTTGCGCGTTTGCCGGTCCTCGTAGCCAAAAATTTCAATGGACATCAGTCCAACCATACTGGCCACCCGGTGACAGTACAAACTCAGCGTTTTGAAGTCGGGATAACTGTTGTAGTCCAGATCCATTTGCATGCCGTCGATGACTTCCAAGAAGTGCTCGCGGGGCAGGCCAAAACGTTCGACGACTGGCGCCAAGGCCTGCGTCACGGGATGCTGGGGCGTGCCGGCAAACAGGTTGTCGATCTCGCTGCGCCACCAGTTCAGCTTGGCGGCGGCAATCGATCCATCGGCGCACTCATCCACGACATCGTCGACTTCACGGCAAAACGCATAGAGGGCGATGATCGCCTCGCGCCGATCCCGCGGCAAAAAGAGAAAGCTGTAATAGAAACTCGAGCCGCTTTGCGCCGCTTTCTGCTGGCAATATTCCTGGGGAGTCATGCGATCGCGCCGCCGTCATTCAATATTGGGGTGTCAAGTATAGCGAATACTGGGGGGTATGGAAAAAACCAGTGGGAGCGGCCGACCTAGTCGATCTTCACGGCCAACACTTCCTCTATCGATGTCTTGCCCGCCCGGGCCAATGCGATGGCGTTGTCGGTCAGCCTCACCATGCCCTCTTTCACCGCGGCATCGAGGATCTCTTGATAACTCGCGCCGCGGTTGATGCGCTCGGTGATTCGCGGCGTGATATACAAAAACTCGCACACCGTCGTACGGCCCTTGTAGCCGGTGTAGTTGCAGGCGTAACATCCCTCGCCGCGCTGAAACTTCTCATCGTTCCCCAGGCGCAGCATATCGCGGAACACGGGCGATACTTGATCCTCGACACGGCAGCGCGTGCAATTCAATCGAATGAGCCGTTGGGCCAAGACGCACATCAACGTGGTGCTGAGCAGGTAGGGCTCGACACCCATGTCTACCAACCGGGTTACCGTGCTGACCGCATCGTTGGTGTGCAGGGTGCTCAATACCAAATGACCGGTCAGGGCGGCCTTATTGGCGATGCGAGCCGTCTCTTCATCGCGAATCTCACCCACCATGATCACATCGGGATCGTGACGCAGGAAATGGCGCAGCGCCTCGGCGAAGGTATAGTTCTTGGCCAGCGCGATTTGCACTTGCTCGACTCCGTCCATGTCGTATTCCACCGGATCCTCGACGGTGAGAATGTGGGGATTGGCGCGCTTGAGTTCGTTGAGCAGCGCGTACAGCGTGGTTGATTTGCCCGAGCCGGTCGGCCCCGTGACCAGAATCATGCCCTGCGGCCGCGTCATGAGCTGGCGCAAAATGCCCAAATCGCGCTCGTTGAATCCCAACTCCTCCATGGGCTTCAGCCCGACGGATTTGTCGAGAATACGAATGACGACGCTTTCCCCCGTCACCGTCGGAATAATCGAAATGCGCAAATCGATGTTGCGTCCGCCGCGGTTGATGCGCGCATGGCCGTCCTGGGGAAACCGCCGCTCGGCGATGTCCATTTGGCCGATGATCTTCACCCGGCTGACCAGTGCGGGCAGTAACGATTTGCTCAGAGTCCGCGTGAATTGCATTTTGCCGTCGACGCGATAAAACACGTTGACGCGATCCTTTTCCGGCCGGATGTTGATGTCGGACGCGCCGCGGGACACCGCTTGCAGCATGATGGCGTTGAGCAGACGCACGATGGGCTTTTTCTGCGCCTGCGCTTCGATCAAGTGGGCCGAGGCCGGCTCCTTGCCGTTGCCCTCGGTGACAACATCGATATCCAGATCTTCCAGCGCCTCGGTTTCCTCGAACTTGCTGTAATAGCGTCCAAGGGCGACCGTGATCTCCTGAGCTGGCGCCATCACCACCTCGACGGGCAATTTGCTGTTGAAGCGCAACGCCTCGATGACCGCGTAGTTGAATGGATTTTCGACGGCGACGACCAACTTGCCGTTGAGTTCGCCCATGGGCAGAACGTTGTGCTGGGTGACCACATCGGGCGGCACTTTGGACAGTACGTCCGCGCTCAGCGTGAAATCCTGGATCCGCACATACGGAATCCCGAGCTTCTGCGCCAAGGCGATATTAACCTGCTCCGGCGTTACCAAACCCATCTCGATGAGGATTTGTCCCAGGTGTTTGCCCGGTTTGTTTTTTTGCCTTTGCAGAGCGTCGGCCAACTGTTCCGCGGTGATCAGTTTGCTGTAGAGCAGCATTTCCCCGAGGTAAACGTCGGGCAAATTGCGGTATCGCCCCAGCAGCAGCTTGAGATCATCGATGCTTCGTACAACGTAATTTTTCATGGCGTCGTCATTCCCTAACCTCTTGCTTTATCGACCATCGACCGCTCCGGGAAAGCCTTAAAAAACCCATAACCCCTTAATGCGCTTTCGCTTTTCCCTATACGTCTGGAAATTCCCCTCTATACTTGAACGTATCTTGGATCGGGATGAGGTCCTTCGTTTGTCTAGCCGTGACACGATGAATTTCGTCAATTTGTTGACCTTCGCTACAGCGCTTTGTTACAGGCCGGCGATAACAGATTGTTTTACAGAATATAATTTGTTATACCGTTTTTGGCACATAAATCGCATCTACGATGGTTAGCGGCTAGGAGGAATTCACCCATGGCAACGCTACAGCAGACGGAAACGCGGCGCTACCAGAAGACCATCTTTGACCTTCACAACCCAGCGTTGCTGGTGGACAGAGGGCAGAATGAAGCGGAGCGGCGGGACATCGACCGCGCCTTGCGCATCGCCAGCATGTTGCAGACGACGCTGGACCATCAAACGATTCTGGATCTGTTCGTGGCGGAAGCACGACGCCTTGTCGCCATCGATGGCGTGAGCTACGGCAATGCCGACAAGAATCTGCACTACACCATCGGCGCGCTGGAGAAGCATTCCCTGACCTACCGCCTCACCCTCGCCGATCAATCCCTCGGCGAACTGACCTTTACCCGCAAGAAGCGCTTTGCCGCAAAGGAAAACAAGCTGCTGGAGTATCTGCTGTGCGGCTTGGTTTATCCCCTTCGCAACGCCATTGCGTACCAAAGCGCCCTGCAAGCCGCGCTGCGCGATCCGCTGACCGGCGTGCAGAACCGCAAGGCCATGGACCTTACCATGGCGCGGGAAGTCGAACTGGCACGCCGGCATTCGACGCCGCTGTCGCTGATCGCCATCGACATCGACTACTTCAAGCACATCAACGACAGCCACGGCCACGCCACCGGCGATTGTGTGATTCGCTCGGTGGCCGAGGCCATCAGCGCCACCGTGCGTGGTTCCGATATGGTGTTCCGCTATGGCGGCGAGGAATTCATGGTCCTATTGAGCAATACCGTCAAGGAAGGAGCCATGCAACTGGCGGAACGAATTCGCCGCTCGGTGCAGGGCACGGAAATCGCTTGCCATGGGGTTCGCATCAGCGCCACCATCAGCCTGGGCGTCGCATGGCTCGAAAACAACGATACTGGATTGATTTTGTTTAACAAAGCCGATGAAGCGCTGTATTCGGCCAAGTCCGCTGGGCGCAACTGCGTGCGCTACATGGCCGGTTAACTCGTCTTCCGTCGTGGCCGATACAGGATGGACTGTTGGGCGCAACGGGACAGATGTGCGTAGTCTCCCGACTGAATGCCCACGCCGTCGACACTAGAATAACGGCTAAACGGGAACGGGTTTCCAGCCCGGTTTCCGGATCCATGGGAGAAGTCCAAATGCTTAACCGAATTCAAACCGTCATGCAGGCCGTCGCCTGCTCGATCGCACTGCTGTTGTCAGGGAACGCCCTCGCCCAAAACCCGGCGTCCAGCGATTCCTTTCGCGGCCTGCCACCCGCCGGCGCGGATATGACCGAAGTGGAAAAGGTCATGGGCCCGCCGCGACAAATGATTCCGCCCGTCGGCGAACCGCCCATCACACGCTGGGTATACGACGATTACACGGTCTATTTCGAATACGACCGCATGATTCACGCGGTGTCCAATACCAAGCGCTAGCCGCACCGTCCACCGCACTTCCAGTACAATACCAACCCGCTCGATCCCGAGCGGGTTTTTGTTTTTCTGGGAGCGCACATGAACAACGGATTTCGTCTTCCCGCCGAATGGCATCGGCAGAGCGCCGTGCTTTTCGTGTGGCCCCATGGTCGCAGCGACTGGAGCACCAGCCTCGACGCCATCCAGGACGTCTATGAGCGCATGGCCATTGAAATCAGCCGCCGCCAGGCGCTGTGGATCGTGTGTTACGACGAAGCCCTGCAGGCCGCGATTCAACAGCGGTTGCAAAACGCCGGCGCGACCACCCACAACATCCGCTACTTCATCGCGCCGACCAACGACACCTGGGCGCGGGACACGGCGCCGCTGACCGTGCTCGATGGCGTCGGTCGCGGCCGATTGCGCAATTTTCGCTTCAACGGCTGGGGCGGCAAGTATCCCCACGATCTCGACGACGGCTTGAACCAGCGTTTGGCCGGACAGAACGCCTTCGACGCGGCGCGCTTGGATTCGATCGACCTGGTGCTCGAGGGCGGCAGCGTGGAAACCGACGGCAACGGCACCTTGCTCACCACGGCGCAATGCCTGCTGACCACCACCCGCAATCCCCGCCTGTCGCAATCTGAGATCGAACGGACGCTCAGCGAGGCCTTGGGGCTGAAGCGTTTTCTCTGGCTGCACGAAGGCAGCCTCGCCGGCGACGACACGGATAGCCATGTCGACAACCTAGCGCGGTTCACCGCGCCGGGCACCATCACGTACGTGCGTTGCGACGATACCGGTGACGAGCACTTTGCTGCGCTGGCCGCCATGGAAGCGGAGTTGCGACAGTTTCGCCAAGCCAACGGCGAACCCTACCGCCTCGTGCCCCTGCCTTGGCCCAAGGCAATTGTCGAGGATGGCGAGCGACTGCCCGCCAGCTACGCCAATTTTCTCGTCATCAATGGGGCGGTTATGGTTCCGGCCTTTGCGGATCCCGCTGACGCCGAGGCCTGCCGGCGCATCGGCGACTGTTTCCCCGGCCGAGAAATCGTACCCATCGACAGCCGCCCGCTCATCGCCCAGCGCGGCGGCATTCATTGCGCCACCATGCAGTTTCCGCTGTGGAAGGATTAGGTTGCTCGTGCATCGCGGCGGCGCCGGTCTGCTACAATTCGCGCCATGAACCCCACGCCGAAATCACTGACCGTCGCGCTGATTCAACACGCCTGCGCCACGGACAAACAGACCAATCTTGATTATTTGCGGCACCACATTGCTCGCGCCGCGCAGGACGGTGCCCAACTGGTGGTGTTGCAGGAACTGCACAACGGGCCATATTTCTGCCAGACGGAAGAGACGCGCTTTTTCGACCTGGCCGAACCGATACCGGGACCGAGTTGCGCGATCCTCGGCGCGCTTGCCAAAGAATATAAGCTCGTCATCGTCGGCTCGCTATTCGAGCAGCGCGCCCCGGGCCTCTGTCACAACACCGCGGTCGTGTTCGAAACCGACGGACGACTGGTCGGCCGCTACCGCAAGATGCACATTCCCGACGACCCGGGCTATTACGAAAAGTTTTACTTCACGCCCGGCGATCTCGGCTTCGAACCGGTCAATACCAGCGTCGGCCGGCTCGGCGTGCTGGTGTGCTGGGATCAATGGTATCCGGAGGCGGCTCGGCTGATGGCGCTGGCCGGCGCTGAGTTGCTGCTCTATCCAACCGCCATTGGCTGGGACGCCCGCGACACCGCCGAGGAGAAACAACGTCAGCGCGACGCGTGGGTCATTTCCCAACGTGCCCACGCCGTCGCCAACGGCCTTCCGGTGCTCAGCTGCAACCGCGTCGGCACCGAGCCCGATCCGAGCGGCAGCAGTCCAGGCATCACGTTTTGGGGCCACAGTTTCATCGCCGGCCCGCAAGGGGAATTGCTTGCCGTGGCGGGTGAAAGTGCGCAGACACTCATACACACGCTGGACCTGCAGCGCACCGCCGACGTTCGCCGCATCTGGCCGTTTCTGCGCGATCGGCGCATCGATGCCTACGCTGACCTTCTGAAGCGCTATCGGGACTGACTGCGCACCGCCAAGCAAGGACGCACACCATGATCGTCATACTCGAACCCAACATCGACAAAAACGGCAGCGCCTATCGCACCCTGCTCGACCACCTCAGCGCCCTGCCCAACATTCAAATACGGGTCCATGAGGAAATCGGTACGCAGCAAACCCTCACCGAACTGTATTTGGTCGGCGATACACTGGCCATCGCGACCGACGACATCGCCAGCTTCCCCGGCGTAGAACGGGTGGTGCGTGTCTCGCGGGAATACCGCGTCATCGGCCGCCACAAGGACGACACCCGCTCGACCCATTTCGAATACAACGGCGTCACCTTCAGCCAAGATCACTTCCATGTGTTCGCCGGCTTGTGCGCGGTGGACACGCCGGAGCACGTTGAGCGCATGATGAAAGCGCTGCGGGAGAACGGCCAAGTCTGCACCCGCATGGGCGCCTATAAGCCCCGCACCAGTCCCTACGCGTTTCAGGGCCATGGCAAGAATTGCCTGCCCTATGTATTCGAACTGGCGGGAAAATACGGCATCAAGGTCATCGCCATGGAGATCACCCACGAATCTCATCTCAGCGAGATTCACGAGGCGCTGGAAAAAACCGGCCGACCCACTGGCGTCATGGTTCAGATCGGCACGCGCAACACACAGAATTTCGAGCTGTTGAAAATCGTCGGCCGGCAGCAGACCTATCCCATACTGCTCAAACGCGGCTTCGGCATTACACTGGAAGAGTCCCTCAATGCCGCGGAGTACCTGGCCAGCGAAGGCAATCGGAAAATCGTCTTTTGTCTGCGGGGAATGAAAACCAATCTCGGCGATCCCCACCGCAACTTCGTCGATTTCGCCCACGTGCCGGTGGTGAAACGGCTGACCCGGCTGCCGGTGTGCGTCGACCCGTCCCATTCGGTGGGAACGCGCGAAGTCGGGCCTGACGGCATCTTGGAACTGGCCCATGCCGCCGCCCAAGGCGTGGTGGCCGGCGCCAATATGGTGCTGGTGGATTTTCATCCGGCCCCGGCCAAAGCGTTGGTTGACGGCGCCCAGGCCCTGCGCCTCGATGAACTGCCGCGGTTTCTCGACGACATGCACCAGGTTCGGGACTTTTACCTAAAACGCGTCAAGGACTACAGCGATTAGTTCATAATTATTTAATAATATTCTTCCAAGTAGGGCCGCTCTCCGGGAGCGTAAAAGGTATAGTAAGGGTCAATACCGAGACGCTTTAACAAATCCGGAGGGCGTGAACCATGAAATTCGAGCGCAATATTGGAACCACTGACCGAATCATTCGACTGGTCGTCGGCGCGGCACTGTTGAGCCAAGTGTTTTTCGGTCTCCAGACTCCCTGGGGTTGGCTCGGCGCGGTACTGGTCGTGACCGCGGCGTTCCGCTTTTGCCCGCCCTACGCGTTACTGGGCATCAACACCTGCAGCGCGGCCGACAAGAGAAGCGCGACAAAACAACCCGCGTAGCGCTTCGCCCCGCGTCTGATAATAATCACCGACACCGGCGGGCCCGTTAGCGCCCGCCGGTGTCGTTTTTTTGTATAGTTCCGTTTGCCATGACACATACCCATTCCAACAAAGTCATCGTCGGCATGTCCGGCGGTGTGGATTCCTCCGTCGCCGCTCTGCTCCTCAAAAAACAAGGCTACGCCGTCAGCGGATTGTTCATGCAAAACTGGCGCGACGACGATCCGGAGTATCCCTGCACCGCCAAGGAAGACGCGATGGACGCCTATCGCGTGTGTGAGCAGTTGGATATCCCCATGGATGCCATCACCTTCATCGACGAATACCGGGAGCGGGTTTTCCAGCACTTCCTGGACACCTACAAGCGGGGCTGGACACCCAACCCGGATATCCTGTGCAACAAGGAAATCAAGTTCCGCGCGTTTCTCGACTACGCGCTGCAGCAGGGCGCCGACTTTATCGCCACCGGCCACTATGCCCGCTTGCGGCGCGATGCCGAGGGAATTCGCCTCTTGAAAGGCGTCGATCCCAACAAAGATCAAAGCTACTTTTTGTGCGCGCTGAGCACCGAGCAGTTATCGCGGGCGCTGTTTCCGGTGGGTGATCTGGAAAAGCCCGAGGTCCGTCGCTTGGCGGCGCAGGCCGAATTCGCCAATGCGCAGAAGAAAGACAGCACCGGCATCTGTTTCATCGGCGAGCGCGACTTCAAGCGTTTCTTGACCCGTTACCTGCCGGCCCAACCGGGGGAAATCCGCAGCGATAAAGGCGACCTCATCGGTCGACACGACGGCCTGATGTACTACACCCTCGGTCAACGGCATGGACTGGGCATCGGCGGTCGCAAGGACGCCGGCGACGAACCGTGGTTCGTGGCAGAGAAGCATTTGGATAGCAACACCCTGATCGTCGTCCAGGGCACGGACCACCCGTTGCTCTACAGCCGCGGTCTGTTGGCGGAGCAATGCAATTGGATCGGTGTCGATCCACCCGCCGAACCGCTCCACCTCTCCGCCAAGACGCGCTACCGCCAGTCGGATCAGATCTGTCGCGTCGAGCCCGAGAGCGGCGGTCGCGTGCGGGTCATTTTCGACCAACCGCAACGCGCCGTGACCCCGGGACAAGCCGTTGTTTTCTACCGCGGCGAAATCTGTCTGGGCGGCGCAACCATCGTCGGAACGTGGCGGTAATGGCCTCATTATGCTAGAGTTTGCGCCCAATCAGCCGGACAAATCAGAAGAGCGCAAGCCATGGCCGCCAACGAACGCGACAGAACCCTCGCCCTCGCTGGAGTATTCCAAGCGGCGCGCTTAGTGCACGACGTCGCCACCCAAGGCCGTTGCGATGAAGCGGCGTTGGAAACGTGCATCAATTCCGTCTTCAACACCAGCCCGGCCTCCGCCGAAGCCGTCTATGGCAGCGCGTTGTGTCTCACTCCCGGTCTGCGCACCTTGCTGCAGGAGTTCGGCCATCAGGCGAAAAATCGCCGCTTGGATGTGACGCGGTACGTCTTAGCACTGCTGTACTTGGAGCGCAAGCTCAGCAAGCAGAGCGGCCTGCTCGATCAAATCAAGCAAGGCATCGATCGCAGCCGCGGCCAGTTGAACCACTACCCACCCACGCACCCCAATGTGCTGGCGAGTTTGGCGGACACCTATGCCAACACCGTCAGCACCCTGGCGCCGCGCATTATGGTTCACGGCGACCCGAACTACTTGGGCAATCCGGACAGCGCCAATAAGATTCGCGCACTGCTGCTGTCCGGCATTCGCGCCGCCGTGCTGTGGCGCCAATGCGGCGGCGGCCGCTGGACGTTGTTGTTCAGTCGAACGCGCATTTTGGATCAGGCCTCGCGCATACTGGCCAGCGTGCATGGTTAGGCGGCGGCAGCGCACGATAGATCGCGGTAGGAAACCGCTCCCACGTCCATAGACGAAGGCTCCAAACAATGAAATTCAACGCCCTCACCGCTTTGTCACCCATCGATGGCCGCTACGCCGCCGCTTGCGACGATTTGCGCAACATCTTCAGCGAATTCGGCTTGATCCGCTTTCGCGTCCAGGTGGAGATCGCCTGGTTCAAATGTCTGGCGAATCATCCCGGCATCCCGGAGTTGCCGGCGTTATCCGAACATGCCCGTCACGTGCTGGATCACATCGGCGAGCGGTTCGATCTAAATGACGCCGAACGAGTAAAAGTCATCGAGAAAACCACCAACCACGACGTCAAGGCCGTCGAGTATTTCTTGAAAGAAAAAATCGCCGGCAACGCCGAGCTGGAAAAAGCGGGAGAATTTTTCCACTTTGCCTGCACGTCCGAAGACATCAACAACCTGGCCTATGGCTTGATGCTCAGTCACGGTCGCGGCCAAGTGCTGCTGCCGCAAATGGACGCCGTGCTGGACAAGCTCACCGAACTGGCGACTGAGCTGGCCGACGCGCCAATGTTGGCGCGCACCCACGGCCAACCCGCCTCACCGACCACCGTCGGCAAGGAATTGGCCAATGTCGTCTACCGCCTCAAGCGCCAACGCGAACAACTGGCGGCGGTGCCCATTCTCGGCAAGATCAACGGCGCCGTGGGCAACTACAACGCCCACTACAGCGCCTACCCCGACGTCGACTGGTCCGCGCTGGCCAAAAAGTTCGTCGAGGATCTCGGCCTGGAGTGGAACCCCTACACCACCCAAATCGAACCCCATGACTTCGTGGCGGAGTATTTCCACGCCTTGTCGCGCTTTAACACCGTGCTGATCGATCTGTGCCGCGACGCATGGGGTTACATTTCTCTGGGATACTTCAAGCAAAAAGTCGTCGCCGGCGAAGTGGGCTCCTCCACCATGCCGCACAAAGTCAACCCCATCGACTTCGAGAACGCGGAGGGCAATCTGGGCATTGCCAATGCGCTGTGCGAGCACTTCGCCGCGAAACTGCCCATCTCGCGCTGGCAGCGCGATCTGACCGATTCAACCGTGCTGCGCAATCTCGGCGTGGCCATCGCCCATTCCCAACTGGCCTACCGCTCGGCATTGAAAGGGTTGGGCAAACTGGAGTGCGACCGCCGGCGCCTGGCCGACGATCTGGATCAGAACTGGGAAGTGCTGGCCGAAGCGATTCAAACCGTCATGCGCCGCTACGGGGTGGAGAAACCCTACGAACAACTCAAGGCGCTCACTCGCGGCCGGCGCCTCGATGGACCGACGCTGCAAGCGTTCATCCAGGGACTGGCGATTCCGGATCAGGCCAAGCGCGAGCTGGCCGCGCTGACACCCGCGACCTATACGGGCAATGCGTCTACCCAGGCGGTGGCCATCGGCAAGTTGCGCAAAACGTCGGGACCATTTCGATCGTCCTGATTCGGGCCGGTTCGAATCCGTGCCCGCATTTTGTGACGTCCGTCACACAGCTTTCCCGGCATGTGGACGATACAGACGCAAGGGTGCTTGATGACGAACCTTCCCTTCCCCCCAGCCCCTAATTCGTCGTCGGCGCACCCTGTTTTACTTGTCCGGGTTGCGGTCCACCCCCCGCAACCCGGCTTTTTTTGGGCGGCCGCGCCGGCATTCGATCAAGGCGCCGGCAACTCAAAATAAAACGTCGCGCCCTCATTCGGTTTGGCTTCCGCCCACACTCTGCCGCCCAGTTTGTCCAAAATCCGCGCCACCGTGGCTAAACCGATGCCTGTTCCTGGATAGGTCGGATCGGCATGCAAACGCTGAAACGGTTTGAACATCTGGCCGGTGTCACCGGACGCAAAGCCGGCGCCGTTGTCGCGGACGAAAAACACCGTCTGACCGGCAACGGTCGTTTCGCCGATTTCAATCCGTGCCGAGGGCTGCTGCGCGGTGTATTTGAATGCGTTGTCGATCAAGTGTTCCAATGCGATTCTCAGCAGCGCCTTATCCCCGCGCGCCGCCAAACCCGGCTCAACTTCCACCCGCACATCGCGACCGTCATAGTCCCTGCGCACCTCGCGCACCACGTCGGCCGCCAGCGCGGACACGTCCACCCTGCTCCAGGTCACCTCCATGCGCGTGATGTGAGCCAGACGCAGAAGGTCCTCGATAAGCTGACCCATGCGTTGCGTCGCGGCGCGAATCCGGCGCAAATAATCCTGTCCTTTTTCGCCCACGACATCGGCGTATTCCTCCATCAACGCGATGCTGAACCCATTGATTCCACGCAGCGGCGTTCGCAAGTCATGGGACACTGAATAGGCGAACGATTCCAGCTCCTTGTTCACGGTTTCGAGGCGCGCCGTGCGCTCAACAAGCTCGCGCTCGGTTCGCTCGCGCCGCCTGATCTCCGCTTCGAGGGGACGCAACGCCGTGCGTTGCAAGGTGCGCCACAGGAACCCACCCAAAACAACGACGAACAGCGCCGTTCCTACCGTGAAGCGCGTCAGAAACCCGAAGAACTCTTGCTCGGTCTTGGAGATATCGACTGTGACATAGATGTTGAGCAGCGAGCGGCCCTCGAAGGTCGCATCCTTCTTGCCCTCGATGAACGCGTCAGACACCGTGTCGCGGCGAAACTCCACCAAGGCGAAGCCGTTAGGCGTCGTGGCCTGTGCCGAGATGACATCTTCGTGGGTCTCGGCCCAGGTGAGAATGGTGCGGCGAACGGATGTGTAATCGGAACGCAGCAAAGCTTCGACGGCGAACTCGCCGAGCAAAAACAACTGCTCGTCCAGTTGCCGATTGACGGCATCGATGGCGCGCTGGTGCTGGTGATAGAACGCGAAACCGTCGCCGATGATGAGGAACGCGATCAATACGGCGCTCGAGCCGAGCAGCGCCCGTCGATTCGTGCGCTGAACGTCCAAGGCCGCCATTAAGGTTTGATGCCCAGCCGCTCAAGATCGTCGAGGATCACCCGCAGCGAATCGTAATCCTTGTCGTCCACGGGAACCAGTGCCGTCAGACCGGCGGCAATCGGGGCAAGCACAGCCTCGGCCTGCGCCCCACCGTCAAGGCTGAGCAAAGCCGCGCGCGCCGCGTCAACCAAAGCGCCGTCGAGCCGATCGCCGGCGAGAAAAACATGATCCGACACCGGCGGACGGGTTGCAATCGAGCGCAGCCCCTTTGCCTCGTAAGCGAAAAAGACATCCTCCTTGACCGCGCCTGCGTCATACTCGCCGGCCAACACGGCCAGCACAATGTTGACGTGGTCGTTGACATGTCCGACCAGGGAGAAGTCCTCCACCGTCAACCCGGCCTGGTTGAGCATGAACCGAGGCACCAGGTGGGCCATGGTCGAACTCGAATCGCCAAACATGAACCGCCTACCCCGCAAGTCGCTCAATGCCTGGATCGCGCTGTCGCGGCGCACCACAATCTTGCCGTGAAAGTTCGGGTGCCCGTTGATCGCCTGGCGGGCGAGCAGCCGCTTCAAGCCATAGCGTTTTGTCAGTTGAACATAGGGCGCCGGCCCCATGTACGCCAGATCAAGCAGGTCGGATCCCACCCGTTCGATATGGGTCTGGTAGTCTTGAGCCACATCGACGACGACATTGACGCCGATTTTGGTGCTCAGATAATTCGCCAAGGGTGTGAACGTCTCGACAACCTGGGTCGCCGGTTTGAATGGGTGAACGCCCAAGGTCAACACCCTCGGTTGCGCCGCCGCGTGCAAACCCCATGAACACAGCAACACAAATACCGCAGATGCGGTCACAGAGGACCTGCCGAGGATGGATCTGCCGATCGTCGCAGTCGAAAAGCTCATTACCAATCCAGGTTGAACGCGCTCGCGCGGCCAACGGGAACAGGATAAAAAGCGGAGTGAATACGTAGGTTATTGCATCCCTCCTGTTTTTAATATGGTGCGTACAAAGTGGAGATTTTGTGGCCATGAATGCTGGGCACCTGCACGCGAATAATCCCCACCCTGGTGATTCAAGGACACCCCCTCCGTCCCGATAACCCAAGTGAATTTAGGTCTTCTCCAAGGAGCGGGTAGTGCCAACTCCCACCGTACCCCCACGCCGCGGGCGACACCGGTCCGGCATCATCATGCTTTGTGCCATCGCGCTCATTGCGTTTACCGCAAGGGCGAGCGGAACCGCGACTGACGCTGAAATCCGCCCGGAAATCGTGGCGGCCTATCCGGAATCGTTTCCGCCCCTCTTTCGCGCCACCGCAAGCGGCGTCCCCACAGGCTTCGGCATTGAGGTCATGGAAGAAGTGGCGCGCGAAGCAGGTCTGCGCATCGTCTATCGGGCGCAGCCCAATTGGGAACAAACGCTCGCAGCGGTGGCCAACGGCGCTGCCGATGTGATTCCCAACCTGGGCATCACCGAGGAACGCCGTGCCAGCTTCGATTTCGGCGATCCCTATGAATCCGAACCGGTGGGTCTTTTTGTACGCGCCGACGACACGTCCACAACTCGCCTCAGCGACGCCGCGAAGGCCGGCGTAATCGGCGTGGTCAAGGGCAACGTAGGGGAAAGCCTGGTCACGGACGCCACCAGCGTCCGCTACCGGGTGTTCGACTCCGCGGCAAACGCCATCCTGGAACTCAAGGAGGGTGGCATTGCCGCGCTGATTTTTCCCGCCCCGATTTTTCGCTACTTTGCCGGCGAACTCGAGCTGGACGACGAGTTCCGCCAAGCCGGTCCGGCTTTGGCAGAAGTACAGCGCAGCTTCGCGGTGCGCAAAGGCAACACTGAACTGCTCAACCGGCTCAACACCGCGCTGCCGGCGGTGGTAGCCTCACACGCCTACAAACACATTTACGATCGCTGGTTCCCGCCTCCACCGTCCTATTGGACCACGCGCCGCTTGACCCTCGCCGCCGCGGCCGTGATGGCCCTGGCGCTGCTGGCGGGGCTTGTCGCGCGCCTACGGTCATTGCGCGTCGCGAACCGCAATCTCGCCCATTCCAACGACTTCAATGCGGCCGTGCTCAATTCGGTGCTCGAAGGCGTGATTACGCTCAACAGCAACGGCACGATTTACTGCGCCAATACTGCGGCACAAGCGATGCTCGGACGCGCCGACGCCGAACTCGACGGCGAACCTCTGGCAACGATCTTTCCGACCGAGCATGCGGAGACAATCCAAGACACGCTACGCGAACTTGCCGCACAGCCCTCGTCCATCCACACTGGGCCGCCGCCGTTTCGCACCATCAACGCCATTCGCAACGACGGCGCCGTGTTCCCGGTCCGAATCGGCATCGCGACGGCCGACATCAACGCCGAAACCCACTTCGTACTTACTGTCCACGACACCTCAGAGCAGTACCAGGCGGAACAGCAGGTCGAATACCTCGTCGATCACGATCCACTGACCGGGCTGCTGAACACCCACGGGCTCACGCTCGTGCTGCCCAGCCTGCTCGGACAGGCGCGGCGCAACAGCCGGCCGTTGTGCTGCCTGACCGTCGGCATTTCCCACTTCGGCCACATCAACGAAGCCTACGGCCGCCAAACGGGCGACGAGGTGCTGATAAAAGTCGGTGCATTTCTGCGCGACGCGTTGCGTGCGGGAGATCTCTCCGCGCGATCGGACGACAATCTTCTGGCGCGCTGCGGCGGCGACCGCTTCCTGATCGTTTTGCCGGAAACGCCGCTGGAGGGCGCCAAGGCCCTGGCCGCCCGCGTACTGGCTGCGGTTGCCGCTTTGGAGATAACCCACGACGGGAGCCGCATTCATGTCGATGCGCGTGCCGGTATCGCGACTTTCCCCGACCACACGGAGACGGCCGAGGAACTGCTGTCCCATGCCGAGACCGCCCTGCACCTGGCGAAATCCGATCCTGTCGCCCCGATCGGTGTCTTCAGCATGGCAACCCGCGACCGCGTGTCCCACACCGAGCGCACACTCGACCAGCTGCGCGAAGCGCTGCAAAAGGACCGCATCGTCGCCCACTTTCAGCCGATCCTCGATATACGCTCCGGGCGCATTCACCACTTCGAGGTGCTGTCTCGAATCCAGCGCGCCGACGGAAGCCTGATGATGCCCAACGACTTCATTCCGGTCGCCGAACGCTTCGGCCTCATCACCCGCATCGACTATCGCGTGTTGGAGCTGGCATTCGCAAATCTCTGCGGTCTGAGCACCGTCGCGCCGAACGTCGTTCTGGCCGTAAATCTCAGCGCGGCCCATATCGGCGACGATGATCTGCTGCGCTGGCTGAAGGAGGTTTTCGCCGAAGGTTCGGTCCAACCGCGCAACGTGATCTTCGAACTCACTGAAACCGCCGCCCTGCAAAACACCGTCAGCGCCCGGAGCTTCATGGAACCGCTGCGCAATTTGGGATGCCAGTTCGCGCTCGACGACTTCGGCGTGGGCTTCACGTCCTTCGCCCAACTGCGCGCTTTGCCGGTCGACATCGTAAAAATCGATGGCATGTTCGTCCGCCACTTGGACGACAACAAAGAAGATCAAGCCGTTTGCCGCTCCATCATCGATGTGGCGCACAGTCTGAATAAAAAGGTTGTTGCCGAATTCGTCGAACGCGAGGAACTGCTTGCGCTGCTGGGAAGGTATGGCGTGGATTTCGCGCAGGGCTATTACATCGGCCGGCCGCGTCCGGACCTGCCGGAAATGATCGCGGAACTACGCCACGTCAAAGCCGTCGCCGAACTCGAGTGAGCGGCTAGCGCCAAGCGAGGATCGGCCACACAGTTCGCCACAATCGCGGAATGATCGGCTCCCACAACATAGTTCGCGTCATCCTGTGGGAGCGGTTTCCGAGGCACACGGATGTGCGAATGTCGCGAGAGGGCAGGAAGCCCGTAGCGACTACCGCGATTCTTCTAGTCGGCGAACAACAGCGCGCCGCCGGACTCCCGAATCACCCGGTTGAACACCTCCACCCAGGGCTTGGAAAATTGGGTGCCCGCGCAGCTGTTGATTTCGGCCACCGCCCGCAGTAACGGCCGGCCGAAACTGCGGTATGACTGCTTGTGGGTCATGGCGTAAATCGTATCGGCGATGGCCAGAATCTTGGCACCGTCGCAAATCGCCTCGGCGCTGATGCCTTCCGGGTAACCCTTGCCGTCCTCCCGCTCGTGGTGCTGCATGACGATGCGCACCGCTTCGTCCCACCCGCCGATGCGGTAAAGCAGTTCGGCACCGATCAGGGGATGCTCGTGGAGGGCCGTTTTCTGCTCGCCGGCAAAGGCCGTGCTGCTGCGCAACGGTTCGCCCGGCAGGAACACCATGCCGAAGTCGTGCATGAACGCCGCCGCCTCCAGCTGCACGGCGTCGACGGGCATGCCGGCGGTGCGGTTCATTTCGGCGGCCAGTTTTAGGATCTTTTGTCCTCTTCCCAGCCAGTCGGGGTTGCAGTATTCGATGCGATCCATCAAGTCGCGGAAAAAAGCGAGATCCGCCTGTTTGGCCACGCCCCGCACATCCGCCGCGCCGTCCTGCGGCGGGCTCACGGCCTTGCCATAAGGAACAACCGCATCGGGCACGTAGAGCTTTTTCTCTTCGCTGAATTCTTCCAGGGCATCCTGGGCAATGTCCGCAACATCCCCCGGCTCGGCGCGCAGCAACAAGGACAGCGCGTCCCGATTATTCTCTAAACGCGCCTCGTTCATCGGCTGGTTGGCCAGCACCGCCTCCGTGTAACGGCGCAGGTGCTCGGCCGAGAATAAGAGCACATCGGTTATCAACGGATCGAACGACAACTTGCCCGCACAGATGCGGTCGAGCACGGCGATCATGGTCTCGCCGAACTCCGCCACTTTGACGTGACTTCCCAGACGCAGCACGCAACACAGAGAGTGCAGCCGCCGCATGATCGCGTTGGCCGACTCGACATCAAAACCGCCGCGCTCCAAACCGATGAGAACGGATTCAATCTCCTCGAACGCCTCCCGCGAGTCCTCCATAAAATCGGAAATGACGTCACCGTCGGCGTCCGCAATATCGATCAACTCCGTGCTCATCCAAGGTCTACCTATTGAATTCGTTGCTCCTGAGGTTTATCGCCCGCGCGGTCATCGTTTTTACTGGCCCGATGAAAGCATTTGCGACTGCCCGACGCGACCGCTTCGGGGCCTGACGCTAATCCGCAAATGACCGACGCTTTTCCTTGGCAAAACAGCAGGTTGGGTCGACTTTCTCTAATGCGTTGCCTATCCCCCGCCGCTACAGTTGTGAATCGACCCAACGCCCCATCGATCAAGTATCGCGCACGGAGCAAGCATAATGAAGAAGAACTTCCCTGTAACCGGCATCGAACACGATTATCCGACCAGCTTCAGCATCGTTTCGACCACCGACCGCAAGGGCGTCATTACGCACACCAACGACGAATTCGTCCAAACATCCGGGTTCACGGCCGACGAACTGCTGGGCAAGAGCCACAACATCGTCCGCCATCCCGACATGCCGCCGGCAGCGTTTCAAGATCTGTGGGACACGCTGAAGCGGAACGAGCCTTGGTTAGGCGTGGTGAAAAACCGCTGCAAGAACGGCGATCACTACTGGGTGGAAGCCTTCGTTGCCCCGATGTACGAGGGCAATCAAATCACCGGCTATCAGTCGGTGCGCTTCAAGCCGGAGCGAGAGCACATCCACCGCGCCGAAAAGCTTTATCAGCGCATAAACGCCGGCAAACTCTCCGCTGGTTTCTTTAACGGCGTCAGTTTCCGCTCCAAATTGTTCTTCGGCGCCGCGCTGCCCATCGTCTCAGTAATGGGCTTTCTCAACGCCACTTTGCCGTCGACCTACGCCACGACATTGCTCGCTGGACTTTTGCTCACGTTGGCCGCCGTATTCGGCCTGATAACGTGGTTGACCCGCGATCTGCGTTTCGCCGCCGCGGAAGCGGAACGCACGTTCTCGAATCCGATCGCGCGCTATATTTTCTCCGGC
>JAKACW010000048.1 GCA_021821045.1 Pseudomonadota bacterium | reverse complement strand
GGAAGCTGTACGCTGTTCAGTCAGCAGACCATTGCCATGGCGAGCAATGTCTACATCGGTTTGGCGGCCACCAGCCACGCCGACGGCACGCTCACCAGCGCGGTGTTCGACAATGTGACGCTGGAGGCGGAATTTTAAGTCAGAAGATTATTGGTGCGATTGGGGCGCCGTACCGTTTACTTTCCGGTCCCACGACTTTCCCCGTACCGGCGAAAAGCAAGCGTCGTGTCATCGCCATGTTGGTTGTTCTAACAGTGTTCGAAATATTGATGGGGCGTCAGTATCAAACAGAATGGTCGCGGAAGTAGTTTGCTGACTACCGCGAGTCTTCGCTACTGAACTTTGAACCGCTGAACCTGCGCGCGCAGTTGTTCGGCCAATTGCGCCAGTTGTTCGGAAGCGCTCGCGGCCTGCTGAGTACGGCTCGAGGTTTCATCCGCCACCTGGGTGATGTTGGAAATGCTCCGGTTGATGTCTTCTGATACGGCGCAGTGCTGTTCTGCTGCTTGGGCGATAACGGAGTTCATTTCGCTGATGGTAGCGACGGCCGATGTCACCGCGTCGAATGACGTGCCGGCTTCCGCTGCTTTTGTCACACTGTCTTGGGCAAGATGCTGGGCCTGCAGCATAACCTCCGCAGCCTGCGAGGTACCGCCCTGGAGTTGATCAATGATGTTCTGAATCTCGTTCGTCGACTGCTGAGTGCGCGAGGCGAGGGTTCGTACTTCGTCCGCGACGACCGCGAAACCGCGACCCTGATCGCCCGCTCGCGCCGCCTCAATGGCGGCGTTCAATGCCAGTAGGTTGGTCTGATCGGCGATCGCCTTGATGATCTCGACGACGCGAGCGATGCTTGCGCTGTCGCTCTCGACCTTCTGCATCACACCGGCAACCTTTTCGACCTCGCCAGCGACGATGTTAATGGCTTCCACTGCCTGTAGAACGACTTGACGGCCTTTGTCGGCGTCATTGCCTGCTTGCTCAGCGGCTCGTGCGGCTTGCTGCGCGTTTCCCGCCATTTGTTCCACAGTCGTGGACACTTCGTTCATCGCCGAGGCGACCTGATCCGTCTCCGCCTGTTGGCGGCGCACGTCCTTGCTGTTTTCTTCCGTTACCACGCTCATTTCTTCCGCCGCCGAGGCCAGTTGGCTGGACGACTCCTCCATGTCTCGGATCAGCCCCTGGAAGCGATCCGCCATGATGTCCGCCTGGCGCATAATCCGAGATAACTCATTTGCGGAATCCGCCGGCGCGCCGAATCGCATTCGCAAATCGCCTTGCGCCAGCGTTTCCAAACCTCTTAACAACTGCGCAACGCGAATCTTGAGCGATCGTTCGAAGACGATCGAGAACGCGATCACCACGATCAACGCAACGCCGGTCCACAGAAGGCTTTGGTGACGCGTCTGCGCAACCGATTGCTGCTCGGCTTCAATGCTTCGACGGGCGACTTCCGCCGCTTCATCTAAACCTCGATCGGCCAGCGCGACCATCGTTTTTGCCGTGCTACCCAGCGCAAGTGCGAAGTCGTCGATTCGCTTGTTGGTGTCGACAAGACTGTCATAAGTATTTCGATATTCACGCACTGCCTCGGAGATCTTGGCACCTGCGGCCTTGTCAGCCGTATCCCTAAGAAAACGATCGAGAAACACGCGCACAGAGTTCGCGGAAGCGGGCGATGTCGCGGAGAAATAGGTCATCTCGGCGACGAGAAGTTCTGCGATTGCGCTTTCCAGCGAGGCGTCCTCGGCTTCGTACACCAACGTTTCCAATGCTGTCCGGTCGTCTTTCAATTCATTGCTCTGCGCGATGCGCTTGCCGTCCGTATCGGCCAGCGCGGCGAAATTGCTTCCGTACTCGTCCAGACTCTTGAATACTTTTTCGACAGTGAGGCCGCTGACGGGGGCTAACTCCTGGCGAGCCTGACTGAGTTTTGCCGACAAGTCCGCCGCTAGAGCGGCATCGCGCGTGGTGATAAATTGCATGCGGATCACTTCGGCTTCGGCGATTTGCGCTTGCGCCCGCGTCCATCGGGCGCGATCGGCCAATGCGCCGTCGCGCAGTTCCCCGTTTAACTCCTGCACCTCGCCGATTGCGAGATAGTTTAGACCGATCACCGAGGCGAAAATGACGAAGGAAACGCCCAGCAGAATCCGTAACTGCGAGACGATACGCAAGTGAGCAGAAAACATGTCCTTCATTCTTGTTCCTCGGTGACCGTGCTATCAGCCGTTACACCATTGCCCCAGTTAGTTTGGCTTTACGGATGGCAGCCCGGCATCGGCCCAGTCTTGGTTGCCGCCGCGGAAGTAGTAGATCTTTCCGCTGTAGCCCAACTGCTGCAGGGCTTTGATGCCGGTCGGGCTTTGGCCGCACCACCAGCCGTTGCAGAACGCAATGATGTCTTTGCCCTGCAATTTGTTCATGCGGGCTTTGGCTTTGGTCGTCGGCCCAGTGAGGTCGGAGTAGGGGATGTTGATCGATCCCGGTAGGGTTTCTTTCTCGTACCAGTCCGGCGTGCGCATGTCGACCAAAAGGATCTTACCGGAGTTGATGTCGTCGGCCATTTTCGGGAAATCTTCCAGCGTGACTGTTGTTGCGCCGTCGACCGTCGCCGGCTGCACGCAAAACGGTTTGCACAGTCGTGCGGCCGGATTCTTGAACGCCTCGGGCAGGGCCATGGCACGATCTTGGATCAATTTGGTCCCGTTCATCGTGAAGGCAGGCAGTTTCACGGCTTTTGCGTAGGTTCTTTCCTGGGCGGCGGCGGCTTCGCCGATCGGCACGCCGTCTTCGGCGTGAGCCAACGCCGCACCGAGCAGCAGCGTCAGTGCAGCAAAAACTGAGGAGGTCGTGCGCAGAATACTTCCCATAGTACTTCTCCCGTGTCGCGGTTTTGTTAATCGATTGGCGGAATTGTTAGCGCACATTTTCTAGGCGCGATCGCCGTTCGTGTCGAAGATGTAACGGACGAATGTCTGTAGCCTTTAACGAACCGCGGATTATTTGATTGGCAAACTCGGAGATCGCGCCCATTATTCCATATCCCAGCAGTAGGAATGTGATCAGAACCAAGACAGGTTCCGAGTCCAGTCGGGCGTCTACCGGAGGGCGTCAGTGCCGACGGTTCTGCAGGCAAAGGGGCGGGTTTTGAGAATCCGATGGAACTTACCAGTCCCCGTCGCGGGCACGATGTTCGCTGTCGCGGCGGTTCGCGATCGTGGTGAGGCTGGAGTCCGTGTAGGTGTGGCATGGCCCCGAGCAGTCTCGCAGCTCGGACACGCTATAGTTTGTGGACGGGGATTGAGTCTTCCTGTGCTCGCCAGCGTCGTAGTCATTCGCGTGGCAGCCGGCGCAATCGGGTCTGTACGTTGCCGATGTCCAGGTCGCCGCTTCCGTGTTGCCGCCGTGGCAGTCGCGGCAAGTCACGCTCGAGTTGTGATCACCGGGGTAGTTCGACGATGTGTGGCGATAAGTCACCGGTGCCCACGCATTGGTTGAGTGACAGACGTTACATTCGCGTGTGGTGACGAAGTGCCCGCTTGACTTGCCCTGCGCGGCATTGCCGTTGTGGCAGCTCGAGCAACTGCCTTGTACTTGCGTATGGTCGACCCGGACTGCCGGCTGCCAAGAGGTCGTGCTGTGGCAGGCTTCGCACACGTTGCTTGAACTGATGTGATTGTTGGACTTGCCGCCGGCCGTCGTGCCGTTATGACAACTCGAACAGTTGTTGGTGATGCCGGTGTGGTCGAAGCCGGCCGGCAGCCAGGCGTTGTTGCTGTGGCAGCGATCGCACTCCTGTGTGGTTTGAATGTGGTTCGCCGGTTTGCCGGTTGCCGTGGTGCCGTTGTGACAGGCCGAGCAGCTGCCTTGAACTTCGGCGTGATCGACTGTGGTGACCGGACTCCAGCGATTGGTGCTGTGGCACGCGTCGCACACGTTGGAGCTGGCGATGTGACTGCCCGATTTGCCGGTTGCCGTCGTGCCGTTGTGACAGCTCGAGCATGACCCTTGCACTTGCGCGTGATCCACTGTGCGCACCGGCTCCCACGCATTCGTGGTATGGCAGGCTTCGCAAACGCCGGAGCTGGCGATATGGCTACCCGACTTGCCGGTCGCCGTCGTGCCGTTGTGGCAGCTGAGGCAATTGCTGGAGATTCCGGTGTGGTCGAACGTCGCCGGTGTCCAGGCATTAGTGGTATGGCAGCGATCGCATTCAAAGGTCGTAGGCACGTGGTTGGCGGACTTGCCGCTTGCCGTCGTGCCGTTGTGGCAACTCGAGCAGACACCGAGCACTTGCGTGTGGTCTACGCGCAGGACCGGTCGCCAGACGTTGGTGGCGTGGCAGGTTTCGCACAAATTGGTCGAGGTGATGTGACCGGCGGATTTGCCGATCGCCGTCGTTCCGTTGTGGCAGGTGCTGCAGCCGTCAGTTATGCCCGTATGATCAAACCCGGCCGGCGTCCACGCCGTCGTGCTATGGCAGCGATCGCACTCCAGCGTCGTGGCGACATGATTGACGGACTTGCCCGTCGAGATCGTGCCATTGTGGCAGCTCGAGCAGACCCCTTGCACTTGCGTGTGATCGACTAGAAGAACCGGCAGCCAGGCGTTGCTGTTGTGGCAGGCATCGCACATGTTGGTGGTACGAATATGATTGGCGGGCTTGCCGGTTGCACTGGTGCCGTTGTGACAGCTGGCGCAGCTTCCCTGAACCTGGGAATGGTCCACGCGCAATTCCGGCACCCATGCCGCCGTGGCGTGACACGCCTCGCAGGTGGTGCTGGTCAAAATATGGTTGGCCGACTTGCCCGTGGCACTGACGCCGTTGTGGCAGCTGAAGCAGTTGCCGGTCACGCCGGTGTGGTCGAACACGGCCGTGTTGAAGGTGATCGTGGTGTGGCAGACGTCGCACTCGGCGACGGTCGGAATATGGTTGACTGTTTTGCCCATCGCCGTCGTGCCGTTGTGGCAGCTCGAACAGGTGCCCAGCACCTGGCTATGGTCCACGGTGCGCGTCGGCACCCAGGCGGTGGTGATATGGCAGGCTTCGCAGGCCGTGGTCGTGTTGATGTGGGCGGCCGCTTTGCCAACGGCGTTGGTGCCGTTGTGACATTGGGTGCAGTTGTCGACGATGCCTGTGTGATTGAAGGTCGCGGCGCTCCAGTCAACGGTGTTATGGCAGGTGTCGCACTCGTCGCTGGTCACGATGTGATTCGGCGATTTGCCCGTCGCGATTGCGCCGTTATGACAACTTGAGCACACGCCGAGCACTTGGGTGTGGTCGACCGCGGGCACCGGACGCCACGCGTTGGTCACGTGGCACGCGTCGCACTGGTCGGTGCTGCGGATGTGCGTGGCCGCTTTGCCGGTTGCGAGGGTGCCGTTGTGGCAACTGGCGCAGGTGCCGCGGACTTCCGTATGGTCGACGGTTATCGCGGGAGCGAACGCCGTCGTGCTATGACACCCCTCGCAGGTATTGCTGGTATTGATGTGCGCGGCGTTCTTGCCGGTGGCGGCGACGCCGTTGTGGCAGCCGGAACAGTTGTTGGTGATTCCGGTGTGGTCGAAAACTGCGGTATTCCACGCCGTCGTGTCGTGGCAGGTGTCGCACTCCGCCGTTGTCGGGATGTGGTTGACCGATTTTCCGGTTGCGCTGCCGCCGTTATGGCAAGCCGAGCATACGCCAAGCACCTGGGTATGATCGACGATTCGAGTCGGCGCCCAGGCGATGGTGGTATGGCACGCTTCGCAGGTCGCGGTCGTCGAGATGTGGTTGGCCGACTTACCCGTCGCGTTGGTGCCGTTATGGCAACTGGTGCAATTGCCCGTGACGCCGCTGTGATCGTAAGTGGCCGTGTTCCAGGCAACCGTCGCGTGGCAGGTGTCGCACTCGGCCGTCGTCGGAATATGGTTGACCGACTTGCCGGTCGCCGTGGTGCCGTTATGACAGCTTGAGCAACTGCCTTGAACCTGGCCATGGTCAACCGCGCGCACGGGTATCCACGCGCTGCTAACGTGACAGGCCTCGCAGGCATTGCTGGTCGCGATGTGATTGGGTGTCTTGCCGGTCGCGGCGGTGCCGTTGTGGCACACGGCGCAGGCGCCCATAACGTGTGCGTGATCGACGGTGACGATGGGTACCCACGCTGTCGAGACATGGCATGCCTCACAAACGGAGGTCGATGCGATGTGGTTCGGCGTCTTGCCCGTGGCGCTCACGCCGTTGTGGCAACCGCCGCACCCGCTGCTGATGTTGTCGTGGGTGAAAACCGCCGCACTGAAAGCGGACGTGTCATGGCATGTCTCGCAGTCGGCGGTGGTGGGAATATGGGCGGCGGTCTTGCCCAGCGCGATCACGCCGTTATGACAGCTGGCGCAGGTGCCCAACACATGGGCGTGATTCACGGTGACAACAGGCACCCAAGCAGCGTCGCGGTGACAATCCTCGCACACGTTGGTGGTCGCCATGTGATCGGCCGATTTGCCACCGGCGATGTTGCCGTTGTGACAGCCGTAGCATGTGCCGCGCACTTGGCTGTGGTCGACCATCACCGGCACCCACGCAGCCGTGAGGTGACAACTGTCGCAGGTGTTCGTGGTGGGAACATGATCGGCGTTCTTTCCGGTGGCGCGGCTGCCGTTGTGGCAACTGACGCAGGTGCCCGTCACGGTCGCATGATCGAAACCTGCGGCAAAAAAGTTCCAACTGCCTACTTGATTGTTATGGCAAACGTCGCACTCGGCATTGGTGGGGATGTGGTCGGGTGGCTTGCCGTCGGCGATGCTGCCGTTATGACAGCTGTTGCATGTGGCCGGCGTGCCATTGAATACGCCGCGCACGTGGCAGGACTCGCAAGTCAACGATGCATGAACACCTTCGAGCGCAAAGCCTGTGCTGGTGTGATCGAAACCGCTCACGCCGATCTGCGCATTGGCCACTAGGCTGACGTTGCCGAGCAGCGCAATGGCGAGAATGATGAGCCATCGAAGATTGTCGCGGTAGCTGTGCTTATCCAACCTGGCCCCCTTACAAGGGTTTCTTACATTGTTCTTGGGTGACGGTTTCAACCGTCACAGTCCTACGCGTCGCGGGTTGCGGAGGAAGCCCGCAGCCCGCCACGGCGGATGCTTCGTATGAAAAGGCTATCGGCCGCGCAGAATTGAGGCTTTAGAAATTGTTTACAAACAAGAAACATCTCGAAACCCAACATATAGCGGCCGCATACCCTAACAAGTGGCGGAGAACAGGGCGAAAAGATTCATAAAAACGGAGAGTTAGTGTAGAGATTTAATACGTCTTGTTAAATCTGCGTGAGTGCCTATCGTAGCCATGAAAAACCGTTGGAGCACTAGGACAATGCGCGACGTCCACGATCGCGGTGATGAAGGCGTGTTGGCTCCCCCTAGCCGAATAGGCCGTGAATATACCAGCCGTGGGGCGGCCGTCGCTCGCGAAAGACCCACAAGGTTTCGCCGCCGGCGGCGCGGGCGACGAAATAATCGCGCGCGACATCGTGACTATCCCACCAGCCGCTTTCGATGCGCTCCGCGGTGCTCCGCAGCGTCAGCGTAGCGGCAACGTGAGGGGGCAGGGGTTTCGGCGCCGGCAGTAACCACAGCGGGCGGCCGCGACAGCAATAACTTGGCTGTTTTTCACCCGGTGCGCCGGCGCGCCAGGCGTATTCCGGCCGGTGTTCCGCCACTTGGCAAAGCCCCTGCACGGCGGCATCGCCCAAACGGCTGCGCAAACGCTCGATGAATTCTTCGGCGGTCATGGCGGACGCGGGGCTTTGGTCGAACAAGGAGGCATTGCGCGCCGCCAAGGGCATGAGTTCGTCGCTGCGCAAACGAATTTTTTCCACCGCCGCCGGCAACGACAGTTGTTGCAAGCGCTCGCGCGCAACCAAAGACAAATGCTCGCCGCGGCGCGTCGCCTTGACTAAGCCGATAGGCAGCACGCTGGGCGCCAAGCGCGGATGGCTCAGTTCGATTTGAAAATGCTGCATTCCCAGTTCGCGCGCCGCGAGAAAACCGCACAGATCCAATATCAAACGATGGACGCCGAAAAACAGCGCTTCGTGATCATACACTTCCGCCGGCAGGATGAGTTCGGCGTTGAAGGCAGGGGGCGGAACAAATATCGGCTGTGGATCGGGATGCAAGCCGCGAGCTTGATCGAGCCGTACTAACAATTCTCTGCCGAAACGGCGGCGCAAGCCATCGCGCGGCAGTTGAAAGCACTCGCCGAGGCGGCGTATGCCCAATTTATTCAAACCGTCGAGGATGGCTGCGGCGAGATCGAGTCCGTCCAATGGCAACGACGCCAACGCTTTATCAAATTCCGCTTGCGTAGCGAATCCTTCGGTCAACTCTTTCCCGCCACGCGATAACCAATACGCGCCCAACGGCGTGGGCGCCGCGGCCAGTTGCGCGGTATAACCCAAAGCGCTCACCTCCTGGGCGATGCGCTGTCCCAACACCACCGCATCACCGAACAGTTTGCGGCTGCCGCCCACTTCGAGCAGAACGCAACTGGGGAAATTCAAACTGACATGGGAGGTGTAACCCAAGCCCCACGCGGCCAATTGCTGCAGGGCTTGCTGTTCCAGTTGTTCGTTGCGTTCGCATAACGTCAGACCCGATTCCAAAGCCAAGGCCGCGCCGAGTTTCATGCCGGGGCGAACACCGGCGTTATAGGCGCCGGCGTTGCACTGCACCACGCGCCGGTTGTGGCCTTGACCTTCGGCGACGGCTAAAGGGGAGGAGTCTGCCCGGCCGCGGCTGAAGACATCCACGGCGAGCGTGGGGAGATAAAGACTCAGCCATGCTTTTTGATTGACCGTATTCATTGCCGTCGCCCGAGCTATATACTGTTTAAGTATACAGTCTAGACGGTGCTTGATGTAGGAGCGAGCATGCTCGCGAATGAGCGCCAGATTCTCGGCCATACCCAAGGGGCTTAAATGACCGCTCCTAGGAGTATGCATTTTTGTGGGAGCGGATTATTCCGCGATAATGCTGTAGAGAGCGTTTAGATCCAGAGAATCAAAGGTTGCTTAGAACAATTGGCGCGCCCGCCCATCCGCCGCGACGTTTGAGAATATGCACTTTCAATCCTTCATTCACCGCCTCCAAGCGCAGACGTAAAGCGGCGTAGGATGTGCGCAGGGCGGTGCGTTCATCGCGAAACAGAAAACAGGCGCAGTGTCCGGCTTCGGCGGCCAATTGCAGGCGCCGCTGCAAGCGTTGATCGTTGGCGGCGAGCCATACCATCACCGCGCTGCAGGTGCCTGAGCGCAAGGCTTGTTCGATCGCCCATAAACCGTCTTTGTTGGCCCGGGGGTGAATCAACAATACCCGGGAAAGATCCACGCCGCTGGCGGCCAGCGCGGGTGCGTAAGGAATATAGGGCGGAGCGATCCATGCCAGCCAACGTTGTTGTTGGCTAAGTTGCGCCAAGGCCGGCATCAACAAGCGCAGCTCGCCGATGCCCTCGTTGCTTAGCAGGATTTCGGTCAGCGCGCCCTGCGGCCAGCCGCCGCCGGATAACTGTTCATCCAGGGCGGCAAAGCCGGTGGGAATGGCGGGCAGCGAGGCTTTAAGAAGCTCATTTGCGCGCCAAACTTGCGGATGTAAGCCCATATTTGCCGTAGGAGCGGTTTTAACCGCGATTCTTTGCGCGGCTCGCTGCCACGCCGGATGTCATCGCGCCAGGAAACCGCTCTCACAACAAAGGCATCATCCCGCGTGAGAGCGGAGTCTTCCGCGACAAGCCTTCGCGCCTACATCATCCCCGGACGAACGACGCCGACGCACAAGCCTTCGATCGTCAAGTTCTGATCGCGCAAATCCACCACGATGGTTTCGAAGTCCGGATTTTCCGGCATCAACCAAACTTGATTCTTCCACTTGCGCTTAAAGCGCTTGACGGTCACTTCCTCGCCGATGCGCGCGACGACGATTTGGTTGTTGTCGACATTCTTGGTGCGATGCACGGCCAATAAATCGCCATCCAAAATGCCGGCGTTCTTCATGCTCATGCCTTTGACCCTGAGCAAATAGTGCGGACGCGGCTTGAACAGTCGCGGATCCACGTCGTAATACGTTTCAATGTGCTGCTCGGCCAACATGGGATTGCCGGCGGCGACACGGCCGATGACCGGCAATCCGGTTTCCTGCATCAGGCGAATGCCGCGCGAAGTGCCGGGCATGATTTCGATGGCACCTTTGCGTTCCAGCGCCTTGAGATGATCCTCGGCGGCGTTGACCGAGCGAAACCCCAACGTGGCGGCGATCTCCGCCCGCGTCGGCGGCATGCCGTTTTCCTCGATGTGGTCGCGAATCAATTGCAGAATTTCCGATTGACGAACGGTAAGTCCTTCCATGTTTCCCTCCTTCGTTTTTCTATCGTTATCGTTATGTGATGAAAAATCGCTTCGAGACCGTTGATTTTGATTCTTTCCAGAGGATACTGTTATTATATACAGCCACTAGGCGGCCGCAAGATAAATAAAGATAAAACCGATAAACACGCCACGGCGGCTTGCCGCTGCGCATTAATACAACAACTCAATCCTTTGTTTTCAGATAATTTATTATTTTTTAATTGATTTTTCGCTAGAATATACTCCTGACCTCCCTTGGTTCGCAATAGCGCATAACGAAATAGAGGAATTCGCTGATGTCTGGATTTCGCTCGGGCCCGCACTTTCGCTTTGTCGGCGGCCTCGCACTCATCGTCGCAGTTGCATTGCAGGGCTGCAGCAACTTGGACGTTTTTAGCGCTCGCTCATCTGCGGAAAAAACCACAACATCAAAGTCGTCGAGTGGCAAGCAGTCCTCCCGCGACAGCGCGGCTGATGCCGTTGACGACGCGCGAACGCCAACGTCCGCCGATTCCTTCGAACGCGCGCAAGCCTTACTCAACGAAGGCAACGCGCAGGCCGCCGCGCCTTTGCTGCGCGAAGCGGCGGAAGCCGACAACGTGGACGCCCAGCTGAAGTTGGGTGACCTTTTCGCGGAAGGCAACGGCGTGCTGAAAAGTTATACCGAAGCGGCGAATTGGTATCGACGCGCGGCCCTGCTCGGTTCGGCCGAAGCCTCAACCCGCATGGGGCGAATGTTTTTGAATGGCTGGGGCGTGGCGGCCGACGGTGCCGAGGCCATGCGTTGGTTCGAAACCGCCGCTTCGAACGGCGATGCCGATGCCCAAGCCGAGTTAGGCTTGATGTACCTGCGCGGTCGCGGTGTTGCCGCCGACGAAGCCAAAGGATTGCAATACCTGCGAATGGCGGCGGAAAAAGGCAACGCCGAAGCCGCTTATCAAATAGGCAAGGTATACGAAGAGGGGCGAGGCGTGCCCCGAGACGGCGCGGAAGCCATGCGGTGGTACCGCGTCGCGGGGGATCAAGGACACGCCAAAGCCGAGTATGCGATCGGACTGTTATTTTATATGGGGGAGGCGGGCATCGCCCAAGATCAACCTGAGGCGGCTAACTGGTACCACCGTGCCGCCAAGAAGGGTTTGGCGGATGCGCAAAACAGCTTGGGTGTCATGTATGCCGAGGGTCATGGCGTGAAAGTGGATCTCAAGGAAGCGGTGAACTGGTATACCGCCGCATCCGCTCAGGGGCACGCCGTGGCTCAAGTCAATCTCGCCACCATGTACCGTTTCGGCCTGGGCGTGCCGCAGAATTGGGTGACCTCGTACAAGTGGTACACCATCGCGGAAAAGCAATTCGCCCTCACCAACGTCAGCATGCGGGTTGCGGCCGAGCTGAGCAAAGAAAAATTGGCTGAAAAGATGTCAACCAACCAAATTCAAGCGGCCAGAGAGCAGGCGGCGCAGTGGTTGGAGGACAATCGGGCGCTGGTGGTGGTGGAGTAGAAAGTTACGGCGCAATTTGCCGGCTGCGCCATTTCTTGGCCATGCGAATCGCCGCGCTGGCCTCTTCCCGGCTCATGTTCCGCGCAAACGTTTCCAGCGTGTTGAGCGCATAGGCGCGAATCTTTTCATTTCCCACCCGCGAGATGTCCGCCCCGCGCCGTCCGCCGGTGGCCGCCAACATGGCCCACATGTAGGCGTATACGAAACTGCGCGGCACACCAATGCCCTGCGCGTACATTCGACTGAGATAACACTGCGCCTTGGCCAAACCCGCTTCGGCCGCGAATCGCAGCCAGTGGCTGGCTTTGAGATCGTTGCGTGGAATATGACGACCTTTGGCGTACATCACGCCAAGGTAAAGTTGGGCATCGGCGTTGCCTTGCTCGGCCGACTTGGCCAGCCAATCGAAGGCCTGTTTCTGATCACGCGGGGCGCCTTTCCCTTCGGCGTACACCCGCCCCAGGATGTATTGGGCGCGGGCATGCCCCTTCACCGCGAGCGGGAGCCACAATTCAACCACGTTAGCCGTTTGTCGCCGGGCGGAGGATCGTTTCATAGGGATTCTGTCTTGGAGAGAACAAATGTAAACAAACTGTAGTCCAGGGGTCCCCGCGCGTAAATAATGGATAACCGAGGGTACGCCCCGCCAAAGTGGCCTGGAGCATGATTTACGACAGGCGGTACGCCGCCCCAATGGAGTATACTTGCCGGCAGTCGGAAACCTCGTCCAGCGATCGCTAAGCATTTCCCTGAGGCGGTTGTCATCGCACGGAAAGAAATACCGTCTAAAATGATTTTACCTAACCAGTTCGGTCCTAAAATTGCATTAGAAATTGCTTCAGAACCAGTGAACATCTATCACGACGAGGACATTGAGTGAGGAGAACGTCCATGAGCACATCAAAAGGAACTTCCGAGGGCAAAAAGCCCGCCCGCCCGAGCAAGGCGAAGAACGCCCCCGCGATTGCAACGAAGAGTAATTCCAAAAGCGCTGCGAAGACGACCTCTTCGCCGGCGCAACCGGCAAAATCGACTAAGACACCCGCTGCTACCAGCGCTGCGAAACGCAAGAGCGCGCCGAACCGCAATGTGATCACCTCCGAAGAGCGAACCCGGATGATCAACGAAGCAGCCTATTACATTGCCGAGAAGCGGGGATTCCAAGGGGGCGACCCGCAGCAGGACTGGCTGGAGGCTGCCGCGCAGATCGATCGCGTCATCATGGAAAGCAACACGGGCAAAGACTAGCCGCCCGCCCGCGATAAAACCAACCTCGCCGCCCGCCACCGCGCGGGCGGTTGCATTTTCGGTCAACGCACAACAATCGTGCGAGACGGCAGCCCAGGCCGCTGCCTCCGCCCCAAGCCGGTGCCACGGCGTCCGCCGCGACTTCGGCCAAGTCCGCATTGCTTCAATACAAACAGACTGTTATCTCCGCGGTATAAGAATTGCACCACTCCGGCACACGATGACTTATTTGGGGTGCACATGTCCGACAATCGGTTTCCACTTTGGTCGTTCCACGACAAGTTCCGTATTCTTCATCTCACCTGGATCGCTTTCTTCATTAGCTTTGTCGTGTGGTTCAACCACGCACCGCTGTTAGGTTCCATACGTGACGCGTTCGACCTCACCGAGCAGCAGGTCAAAGCACTGTTGATTATCAACGTGGCCATCACCATTCCGGCCCGCATCATCGTCGGGATGATGGTGGACAAGCTTGGTCCCAAGCTCATGTTTTCCAGTCTGCTGGGAATCGCCGGCGTGCTGTGTCTGATATTCGCGGCCGCCGACAACTACGACCAACTTGCATTGTCCCGTTTCCTGCTGGGCTTCGTCGGCGCCGGCTTCGTCGTCGGCACACGCATGATCGGCGAGTGGTTCCCCGCCAAACAAGTCGGATTCGCGCAAGGAATCTACGCCGGGTGGGGCAATTTCGGCTCGGCCGCCGCAGCCATGGCCCTGCCCGCGCTCGCGCTGGCCGTTGGCGGCGACAACGGTTGGCGCTACGCCGTTGGCTCGACAGGGGTCGTGGCTCTGGTTTACGCCGTGATTTATTACCTTTCGGTCCACAACACCCCCAAGGGGTCGACCTACTTCAAACCGAAGAAAACCGGGGCCTTGGAGGTGACCAGCAAAGGCGATTTCATCTTCTACTTGGTGATGAATATCCCGCTGTATCTCGCCCTTGCCGTGCTGGCATGGAAACTGTCGCCCACCGGTCTGGCACTGCTGAGTGCGGGTTTCGTCAACTCGGTTTACTTTTTTCTGGCGGCGACCTATGCCTATCAATGCTACCGCGTGTTCCAAATCAACCGCGATATCTTTGCCAAGCCCGTAGCCGAAATTCATCGCTACAAGTTCAAGCAAGTGGCGCTGCTGCAATTGACCTATCTTGTGACCTTCGGCTCGGAACTGGCCGTCGTTTCGATGCTGCCGTTGTATTTCCGCGACGTCTTCGGCTTGTCCCAGGTGGTCGCCGGCATGCTGGGCGGGTCCTTTGCGTTCATCGTGTTGTTTGCCCGACCGGGGGGCGGATTCATCAGCGACAAACTGGGCCGGCGGCGCACCTTGGGTATTTCCCTTGCCGGCACAACCGCGGGATACTTGCTCATGGCTTCCATCAACCCTCAATGGCCTTTGCTTGTCGCCGTGGCCGCGATTATCGGCTGCGGCTTATTCGTCCACGCGGGTAACGGGGCGGTCTTCGCCATGGTGCCGTTGATCAAGCGGCGCATGACGGGCCAAATTGCCGGAATGGCGGGCGCCTACGGTAACGTGGGCGGGGTCGTGTTCCTGACGGTGCTGTCGTTCGTGTCGCCGCAGGTCTTTTTCTTGGTGATCGCTGCGTCGGCCGCGGTAGTCTGGCTTGCCGTGTATTTCTTTCTCGAGGAACCCCACGGCCAAATCGCCGAAGTTCTGCCCGACGGTACGGTTCAAATGATCGATGTGCATTAGCCGTCCATGATTGCCGCCGGGCAATTCAGCACTGCGGGAATCAAATCCCAAAACGATGACGCCTGCGGGATACTCGTTCCGAAGGACGGAACACTGTTCACCAAAGGCGTCGTCGCCGTCGTCGCCGACGGGGTCAGCTCGTCGGAAGCCGGGCGCGAGGCCGCCGAAGCCTGCGTGCGAGGCTACATCAGCGACTACTTCAGTGCGCCCGACTCGTGGACCGTCAAGACCGCCTCGCACCGCATCCTCGGCGCGTTAAATCGCTGGCTCTACGGCACCGCCCAACGCGCCTATCGCTGCGACCGCGCCTTGCTGACGACGCTCAGTATCGCCGTGTTCAAAGGCGGGTTGGCCCATGTATTTCACGTCGGCGATACTCGGGTGTATCGCTGGCGCAACGGCACGCTGGAGTGCCTCACCCGAGACCACATGATCGCTCTGCGCGGGGATAAACCCGTTCTGGCCCGCGCCATGGGGGCGGATGTCAATATCGAGATCGACTACCGCACGGCGTCCGTCGAAGCCGGCGACGTGTTTCTGCTGACGACGGACGGTGTGTATCAGTGGCTGCCTGACGGTCTGCTGTCGGCCCAGATCGCGCTCCACCGCGACAACCTGGAACGGGGTGCGCGCGCCATCGTCGAACTGGCCCAGGCGCGAGGCAGCGATGATAACCTCACGTGCCAGTTGTTGCGTATCGACGAGGTACCCAAGGTCGACGAGGAATCGTTTTACCGGCGACTGGCCAAGCTGCCGTTTCCGCCGCCCCTCGAACCCGGCATGGTTCTGGACGGCTATCGGATCGTGCGCGAAATGCATGCCAGCAGGCGCACGCAAGTCTATCTTGCGGTTGACACACGTACGGACAAGCATGTTGTACTCAAAACACCCTCGGTGAATTACGCCGACGATCCGCGCTACATCGACCGGTTTTTGCACGAGGAGTGGGTCGGCCGGCGCATCGACAATGTGCATGTGGCGAAAATCGTTCCGGCGGACGGGCCGCGTCAGTGCTTGTATTACGTCATGGAGCATGTGAACGGTCAAACGCTGCGGCAGTGGATGAACGATCACCCGGCGGCGCCGTTGAGCCAAGTACGTCCCATTGTCGAACAACTCGCGAAAGGGCTGCGTGCATTTCATCGCTTGGACATGGTGCATCAAGACATCAAGCCTGAAAACGTGCTGATCGATCTAGACGGCACGGTAAAGATCGTGGACTTCGGTTCGACAAAAATCGCCGGTCTGGAGGAAACGCCCAGCCCGGAACGGAACGAAGATCCCTTGGCCACGATGGGTTACGCCGCCCCCGAACTGTTTCTGGATTCGCCCTGCACAAACCGCAGCGATGGCTACGCCCTTGGCGTCATCGCCTACGAGATGCTGACCGGCAAGCTACCTTATGGCGGTGCACTGTCACGCAAGGCGGCCCGCTCCGCAACCTACATCCCGGCACGAACGCACGTCGAGTCGATTCCGCCGTGGGTCGACGGGGCGCTTCGCAAAGCGGTGCAGTTGAGCTATGACCGCCGCTACGAGTCGTCGTCGGAGTTTATCTATGATCTTTCCCACCCCAATCCGGCGTTCATGCAGCAAGGATCGGTGCCCTTGTTGGAAGCCAATCCGATACGCTTTTGGAAAATGGTTTGTCTCGTTCTTCTGGCCATAAACGTCGCGACCTGGCTGTTCGTGTCCTGGCGCTAAAGTCCTCTAGGGGATTCAAAGTGGTGCGACGCTTCGCACCACTTTGACCGGTGCCGCCCCGGAAGCCGCGTCCTTTTGGTGCAACCACACTGCGCCAAGCCGCTCCCGGTTCCCGCGCCAACTTGAAAGCTGTAAGTAAAACAGACACTTGATCTGCACTCCGGGCGGCGCGCTGGAGTGGCACGGTGTTTGATTGGAGAGCTTATCCGCTCACTTCGATTCAGGAACGCTATGAAAGAAAAATTGGTATTGATCGGCAACGGCATGGCCGGCGTGCGCACGCTGGAAGAAGTGCTGAAACTGGCGCCGGAAAAATACGACATCACGGTTTTCGGTGCCGAGCCTTTCGGCAATTACAACCGAATCTTATTGTCGCCGTTGCTGGCCAAGGAAAAGAAGCTCGACGACATCATGCTCAACGACCTGCAATGGTACAGCGACAACGGCATCACGCTGCACGCGGGAAAGAAGATCGTCCAAATCCATCGCGGCAAACGTTTTGTCAAAGCGGACGACGGCACCGTCGTGCAGTATGATCGGATGATCCTGGCCACCGGATCGAATCCGTTCATTCTTCCCATCCCCGGCGCCAATCTCCCCGGCGTGATTACCTTTCGCGACATTCACGACGTCAACGCCATGCTGGAGGCCGCACAAAAATATCGCGACGCGGTGGTCATCGGCGGCGGATTGCTCGGTCTTGAAGCAGCCTACGGTTTGCGCAACCACGGCATGGACGTGACGGTCGTGCATTTGCTCGACAGCCTCATGGAGCGCCAATTGGATAAACCGGCGTCCGGGTTGCTGAAACGGGCGTTGGAAGAGAAGGGGCTGAAATTCGCGCTGCAAGCTCAAACCGCGGAAATCGTCGGCGATGCCCGGGTAACCGGGGTCAAATTCAAGGACGGCCGCGAGATTCCCGCGGACATCGTCGTCATGGCGGTGGGCATTCGCCCCAACATCGAATTGGCCAAAAGCGCCGGCTTGCACTGCCAGCGCGGCATCGTCATCAACGACACCACCCAGACGTTCGATCCGCGCATTTACGCCGTAGGCGAATGCGTGGAGCATCGCGGCAACACCTATGGTCTGGTAGCGCCGTTGTTCGACATGGCAAAGGTCTGCGCTAATCATTTGGCTCAACTGGGTTACGCCCGTTATCAGGGTTCGGCCATTTCCACCAAATTGAAAGTCACCGGCATCGACCTGTTCTCCGCCGGCGATTTCAACGGCGACGAAACGACCGAGGACATCGTCATGCAGGACGCCGGCCGCGGCGTCTACAAGAAGCTGGTCATCAAAGACAACAAAATCAAAGGCGCCGTGATGTACGGCGATACCATGGACGGTTCGTGGTATTTCCAGCTTCTGCGCGAAGGCACCGACATCAGCGCCATGCGTGAACAATTGATGTTCGGCCAGGCCCATCTCGGCGACTCCGGTCACGGCGGCGCGTCGAGCGTCAGTACCATGAGCGACAAAACCGAGATTTGCGGCTGCAACGGTGTCTGCAAAGGCGACATCGTCAAAGCGATCACCACCAAGGGGTTGTTCACCCTTGACGACGTGCGTTCCCACACTAAAGCATCGTCATCCTGCGGCTCTTGCACCGGTTTGGTGGAGCAGATTCTGGCGTCCACTTTGGGCGGTGACTACTCTACCACGCCCAAAGAAAAGCCCATGTGTAAATGCACCGACCACACTCACGAAGCGGTGCGCAAAGCGATCAAGGACAAACACCTGACAAGCATTCCCCAAGCCATGCAATATCTGGAGTGGCGCACGCCGGACGGATGTCATTCCTGCCGCCCCGCGCTGAACTACTATCTCATTAGCACGTGGCCGGGCGAGGCGGCGGACGATCCCCAATCCCGCTTCATCAACGAACGGGCGCACGCCAACATTCAGAAGGACGGCACCTATTCGGTGGTGCCGCGCATGTGGGGCGGTTTGACCAATCCCAAGGAGCTGCGCGCCATCGCCGATGTGGCGGATAAATTCAACATTCCGACCGTGAAAGTCACCGGCGGCCAACGCATCGATTTGCTCGGCGTCAAGAAAGAAGACTTGCCGGCGGTGTGGTTCGATTTGAATCAGGCGGGCATGGTGTCCGGGCACGCTTACGGCAAGTCGTTGCGAACGGTGAAAACCTGTGTCGGCTCGGAGTGGTGTCGCTTCGGCACCCAAGACTCAACCGGACTGGGCGTGCAATTGGAGCGCATCACCTGGGGTTCGTGGATGCCGCACAAGTTCAAGATGGCCGTGTCGGGTTGCCCGCGCAATTGCGCAGAAGCGACAATCAAGGATTTCGGTGTAGTGTGCGTCGACTCCGGCTACGAACTGCATGTGGGCGGCAACGGCGGCGTGAAGATCCGGGCGACGGATTTGCTGTGCAAAGTGACCAGCGAAGCGGAGGCGATAGAATACGGTTGTGCGTTTGTCCAACTGTATCGAGAAGAGGCGCATTACCTCGAACGCACCGCGCCGTGGATCGAGCGCATTGGTCTGGGCTATATCAAAGAGCGCATCGTGGATGATGTGAAAAACCGCAAGGCGCTGCACGAACGGTTCATGGAGTCCCAGAAATATTTTCAGAAAGATCCCTGGGCAGAGCGCGCCGCGGAAGGTATTGAGAAACATGAATTCACGCCGCTCAAACAGGTCGTGTAGGAGCAGATTTATCCGCGATGGAAACCGACGAAGAATCGCGGTAGGAAACCGCTCCCACGAAAAGCCAAGCTAGAGAGAGATCATGACTGACTGGATAGAAATTGGAACACTCGACGACATCCCCAAGCTCGGCGCTCGCGTCGTGAAAACATCCAACGGCGATATCGCCGTATTCCGCACCGCCGACGACAACGTCTTCGCCCTCGATGATCGCTGCCCGCACAAGGGCGGTCCGTTGTCGCAGGGCATCGTGCACGGCGGCCGTGTCACTTGTCCGCTGCACAACTGGCAGATCGAATTGAACAGCGGCGGCGCCGTCGCGCCCGACATCGGCGCCACCGGCTGTTACGCGGTGCAGGTGGATAAGGGTGTCATACTGCTCAATCCGGTGAAGCGGAGAAGCTGATCATGTCTATCAAAACAACCTGCCCCTATTGCGGAGTGGGTTGCGGCGTTGTCGCCGAACGGGACGACGATGGCGAGCTGAAACTGCGCGGCGACAAGGAACATCCGGCCAACTTGGGCCGCTTGTGTTCCAAAGGCGCGGCACTGGGCCAAACTCTAACTCTAGACGACCGCTTGCTGCACCCGAAAATCGCGGGCAAGCGTGCGGCGTGGGACGAGGCCATCGCAACGGTTGCCTCGAAGTTCCGCGAAGCGGTCGACAGCTACGGTCCCGATGCCGTCGCCTTCTACGTCTCCGGCCAGTTGCTGACCGAAGACTACTACGTCGCCAACAAACTGATGAAGGGCTACATTGGCGCGGCCAACATCGACACCAATTCCCGCTTGTGCATGGCCTCGACCGTGGCGGGATACAAGCGCGCCTTTGGCAGCGATACGGTGCCGTGCAGTTACGAAGATCTGGAGCAAGCCCGACTGATTGTTCTCGTCGGGTCGAACACGGCATGGTGCCATCCGGTCGTGTACCAGCGCATACAAAAGGCCAAGAACGACAACCCCGATCTGAAAATCGTCGTCATCGATCCGCGCCGCACCGCCAGCTGCGACATCGCCGATTTGCACTTGCCGCTAAAACCCGGCGCCGATGCACTCATTTTCAGCGGTTTGCTTGCGTTCCTCGAACGTCACGGCCACGCCAATCCCATCTATGTCGAGCACTGCACGCAAAACGCCGCCGAGGCGTTAGCCGCCGCGCGGACCCATACGCCGGACGTGGAGACCGTCGCTGAGATGTGCGGTCTCAAGGTCGACGAGATCGTGCGCTTCTATAAGTTGTTCGCCGAGACTGAGCGGGTGGTGACGGTGTTCTCCCAAGGCATCAATCAATCGAGCAGCGGCACGGACAAGGTCAACGCCATCATCAACTGCCATCTCTACACGGGTCGCATCGGTCGACCGGGCATGGGTCCGTTTTCACTCACCGGTCAGCCCAACGCCATGGGCGGGCGCGAAGTGGGGGGCATGGCCAATCAACTGGCCGCCCACATGGATCTGGGTAATTCCGAGCACCAAAACGTGGTTCAGTCATTTTGGCAGTCGCCCACCATCGCGAGCAGAGCGGGCCTGAAAGCCGTCGATCTGTTCAATGCCGTAGCGGACGGCAAGATCAAAGCACTGTGGATCATGGGCACCAATCCCGCCGTCAGCATGCCGGATGCGAACCGCGTGCGGCAGGCGTTGGCGATCTGTCCGTTCGTCGTCGTTTCCGACTGCATCGAAAAAACCGACACCACGGCCTATGCCCATGTGCTGCTTCCCGCGCTGGGATGGGGCGAGAAAGACGGCACGGTGACCAATTCGGAGCGGCGTATCTCTCGCCAGGCGGCATTCCTGCCGGCGCCCGGCGAAGCCAAAGCGGATTGGTGGATTGTCACGCAGGTCGCTCGGGCCATGGGTTATTCCACGGACTTTCCTTACGAACACCCGGCGCACATCTTTCGCGAGTACGCCGCGCTGTCTGGATATGAAAACAACGGTAGCCGCGATTTCGATATTTCCGGGTTGGCGCAAATCGACGAAGCGCAATACAACCGGTTGCAACCGCTGCAATGGCCGGTGACCGCCGCCCAGCCTTACGGCACCCAGCGCATGTTTGCCGACGGACGATTCTTCACCCCCGAGCGCAAAGCGCGTTTTATCGCCATAACGCCCCGTCCGCCGCAAAATGCCGTGGATCAAGACTATCGCTGGTCCCTCAACACCGGCCGCGTGCGCGATCAATGGCACACCATGACGCGCACCGGCAAAGCGCCGCGTTTGGCTGACCATTCGCCCGAACCGTATTTGGAAATACATCCGCGCGATGCCGTGGAAATCGCCGTCAAAGACGGCGAATTGGGCCGCGTGACGAGCCGCTACGGCGAGAATATTCTGCGCGTGCGCGTCAGCGATGCACAGCAGCGCGGCAGCGTCTTCGCGCCAATGCATTGGAACGATCAATTCGCTTCCCACGCCGCGGTAGACAAACTGGTCAATGCGGTTGTCGATCCAGTCTCGGGACAGCCGGAATTAAAACACACCCCGGTGCGCGTCGAAGCGTACCGGCCCGCGTGGTACGGCTTCTTGCTCACCCGTCGTCAATTGGCGCTATCCGGCGTAACCTATTGGGCGCGAGCCAAAGGCGACGGCTTCTATCGTTACGAGATCGCGGGCGACCAATCGCCCTCCGCCTGGCCGGCATGGGCGCGACAATTGCTGTGCGCCAAGGACGAGGCGGTGAACTGGGTCGAATACCATGATGTGAAGACACAGCGCTACCGCGGCGTGCGCCTGGTGGCCGGTCGCATCGAGAGCTGTCTGTTCATCGCACCGCAACATGATTTGCCATCGCGCAGCTGGTTGGCCTCGCTGTTTGGCCGAGAACGTCTATCCGACAAAGAACGCGTGGCCGTATTGAGCGGCAAGCCACCGCAAGAACAGGCCGATGTGGGACGCATCGTCTGCGCATGTTTCAGCGTCGGCGTGAATACCTTGGTGGAAGCCATCACCAAGCAGCACTTAACCACGGCGGAAACCATCGGCGCGGCCTTGAAAGCCGGGACGAACTGCGGCTCCTGCGTGCCCGAATTGAAGGCATTGATAAGGCAAACCCTATGATCGAACGATCGGACATTACCGCGCTCATTCTTGCCGGTGGGGCAGGCAGCCGCATGGGCGGCGTCGACAAAGGTTGGGTGGACTACGAAGAATTGCCGCTCGTCGTGCACGCCTTGAACATTGTGTGCGGCCGCTGCGGCGCGACGCTCGTTTCGGCCAATCGCAATGTCGAGCGCTACGCCGCCTTGGGCGTCACGGTCGTGCGGGACCTCACCACGGACTACCAAGGCCCGATCGCGGGGATACTCGCGGGCGCAGTGGCGTGTTCTACACCCTGGATGTGGATTATGCCGGTGGACTGTCCCAAGGCGCCGCCTCTGGTGTTAGATCGCCTGCTGGCCAGCGCCAACCGTACCGGCGCCGGCGTCGCCGTGGCCCATGACGGCTTGCGCGATCAACCGCTGTTCATGTTGCTCAATCAAAGTGCGCAAGCGCGGCTTTTGAATTATTATTTGTCCGGCAACCGGTCCATCCGCGACTGGCTGCGAAGCCAAGTCTATGTAAGGACCAACTGTCGGGACATCAAAGCCGGGTTTCTCAATGTCAACGAGATTCAACACATCCCGCCGCGCGCTGCGCCGAGCGAAAATTATCGGCTCGGCGGACGATTTGGCTCAACTGCGTAACCTCGGCGTGCGCTCGGCCAACTGGCTGAAAGCCGTCGGCATCGACACCGTCGACGATCTACGACAAGTCGGCGCCCTGGCCGCATTCATCAAAGTCGAAGAAGCGGGATTCATGCCCAGCCTCAACTTGCTGTGGGCGCTGGAAGGCGCGCTGCATGATAGACATTGGACGAATCTGGAGCCCGACCATCGCGCAACCCTGTTGCTTGCGGTGGATGCCGCGCGGGAGCAGCGCAGAACTCGGCGACACACGGCGGAATCGCGCGTTCGACGCTGACCCAGCGGCGATTCTGACTTAGAAGCTATTCTTTGCGTTCGCGATCGCTGGCGAAACGTCGCTTACGCGCGGGTGCGAGGTCTTGAGCGTTCGCTTCACCCGTCGGTTCCAACAGTGTTGAAAACGCGATGGCCATCAGGCCGACCCCAATGATTCGGCTCCACTAGGGCATTGCCACAGACGCGCAGTTCCCGTACGTTTGGATAGCTTCATCGGTGGCGCAATAACAATATCAACAAAACAGAATTATGGACCATTGTTATCATAGTGCACTTTAAATGAACCGCCGCCGGAATTCGCGCCGATAGGCGAATCTCAAGTCCGACGTTTTTTTTGGCGCCATTCACGGCTATGATTGTGTGGCGCCATTCGTGGAAAAAGGAGTCAATGTGATCAACGCCGCGTCGAAAAAGGTCCGTCATGGAATTTTCTGGACCGTGCTGTGTTCCATCACGGCGTCTGCTGCGGTGTATGCAGCGCCGGATGATCCGGCTGTCGACGAGGGTGTCGCCAAGCCGACCAAGGATCTGATGTCCGGCGTCATGGGATCGGTGCTGCCGCCGCCAACCGACCCCGATGCACTGCCGGAGAAAGACAGCAAGGGCGCGCAGCTCGTGAAGACATACTGCACGCAATGTCACGAATTGCCCGGCCCGGGTTTGCACACGGCCGATGAATGGCCGAGCGTTGTTGGCCGCATGTTCAATCGCATAGATCGCTTTTCTAAGAGCGAACGCGAAGTGTTAAACGAGGTTCGGGTGCCCGAGAGCGGAGAGTTAACAGCCATCATCGATTACCTCAGCCGGTTTGGTTACAAGCCCATCGACCTCGCCAACTACCCGGATATCGATACCGACATCGGCAAGGCGTTTCGCCATGTGTGCGCGCAATGCCATGCCCTGCCTGACCCATCCCTGCACGATGCCGACCAGTGGCGTAATGTCGTACTGCGAATGCGGGAAAACATGCGCCTGCTCGGCGTTCCGGACCCGGGCGACGACGCTCTCGCTAAGGCTATGAGTTTTCTTCAATCTCACGCGGCTTCCGGTCGATAACACCAACGACCCATAAAGCCGCGTCATTCGGGCGCGGCGGGGCCTGATTTTGGCCGGAGGCAGTAGTGGAAAACTTTACGCCCGTCACGGCGGCGATCGGCGGCATTCTTGTCGGTTTGTCCGCGGCGCTGATATATGCGTTCAACGGCAAAATTGCCGGCGTCAGCGGCATTCTCGGTGGATTGATCGGTGACAAAGAGCAGGGCGATCGCCTGTGGCGAGTGCTGTTCGCCGTGGGCATGTTGGCGGGCGGAGCAATTGTTCTGGCGTTTCTTCCCGAACGTATCAACGTTCGATTCGATGCCGGCTTGGTCACGATGGCCATCGCCGGGTTTCTCGTGGGCTACGGCACTCGTCTTGGCAACGGCTGCACCAGCGGTCACGGTGTGTGCGGTTTGGCCCGGTTTTCGTTCCGTTCGTTCGTCGCGGTGTTGGTATTCATGGGCTGCGGCGGCGTCACGGTTTTTCTCGTCAAGCACGTCTTCTGAGACATCGTCATGGGTCAACTCATCGTCGCCCTCGTTTCCGGAATGCTGTTGGGCATCGGTTTGGTGATCGCCAATCTCACCGATCCTTCGAAAGTGATCGATTTCCTGGACGTGGCCGGCAACTGGGATCCCAGCGTTGGCGTCGTTGTGGGGTGCGCGGTGGTGACCGCCGCCATCGGATTCAAGCTGGCCGGTCGACGGGGCCAACCGCTGTTCGCGCCATCATTCGGCGCTTCGCGCCTGGAAAACATCGACAAACGCCTCATCATCGGCTCGGGACTTTTCGGTATCGGCTGGGGATTGAGCGGTTTCTGTCCGGCGCCAGGCTTCCTCAGCGCGCTGTTCGGACAGTTGGAGGGGTACGTGTTCATCGGCGCAATGTTCGCGGGCATGGCCGTATTTACGCTGGCCCGGAAGTAAGCCAACGCCGAAGTATCGCCGTCGTCGCTCATCCTCTCCGCCAAGCGTGATAGCGCTCCACCCAGGCCAGCAGGCGTTGCGGCGCGTGGACGCGCTTCCATTCTCCGGCGACGTATTTGTTGGCCTCGGCCAGCGTGGGATAGATGTGAATCGTCCCAAGAATCTTGTTCAGTCCCAATCCGTGTTTCATTGCCAGCACGAACTCCGCCAGTAAATCGCCGGCGTGTTCGCCGACAATGGTCGCGCCCAAAATGCGATCCTTCCCCGGCACCGTGAGCACCTTAACGAAACCGTGTGCCGCGCTGTCGGCGATGGCGCGGTCGAGATCATCGATGCCGTATTTGGTGACCTCGTAGGCGATGCCTTTTTCCCGTGCCTCCTGCTCGTTTATGCCGACACGCGCAACTTCCGGGTCGATGAAGGTGGACCAGGGTATGACGGAGTAGTCGACTTTGAAACGCTTCACGTCGCCAAAGAGCGCGTTAACGGCGGCGTACCACGCCTGGTGGGCGGCGGTGTGAGTGAATTGGTACGGCCCGGCCACGTCGCCGGCTGCGAAAATGTTCGGGTAGAGCGTTTCCAAATAGTCATTGGTGACGACGGTGCGCTCGGTTTGAATGCCCAGCTCTTCCAGACCATAGCCGCTCAGTCGCGGTGAACGTCCCACCGCGCAAAGCAGTTCGTCGAACTCGATGCGGCGTTGCACGCCCTGGTGTTCGACGACGATATATTTGCGCTCGCCATCGCGTTCACAGCGCACGGCTTGATGCTCGGTGAGCACTTGTACGCCGTCCTTTTCCAGCGCGGCGCGCGCCAACTGCGAAACTTCAGCATCCTCGTTGGGCAGGATGCGCGGACCGCGTTGAAGCTGGATCACCTGCGATCCGAGGCGAGCGAAGCATTGGGCCAATTCGCAGCCAATGGGGCCGCCGCCCAGCACGACCAGCCGCGCCGGGGGCGCGTCGCGTTTGGCGAATGCGTCCCACAGCGTGTCGCTGGTGATATAGCCCACATCCTCGATACCGGGCAGATTCGGCAAGAACGGACTTGCTCCAGCGGCAATGACGATGCCCCGAGTGGTCAGCCGTTGCGTGCCGCCGTCGTTCAATGTCACTTCCACCGTCCACGGATCGACGATGCGCCCGTAACCTGGCAGCACCTCGACCCCGAGCGCGGTGTAGCGCTCGACGCTGTCATGGGGCTCCACCGCGCGGATGACGTCGTGCACGCGCGCCATCACATCGCGGAAGCTGAGTTGCGGGACCGCCGCGTGCAGACCGTAGCGGTCGGCGTGGCGCATTTGATGGGCGACCTTGGCGCTCTTGATCAGGGCCTTGCTCGGCACACAGCCATAGTTCAAGCAATCGCCGCCCATTTTGTGGGCTTCGATCAACGTGACTTTGGCTCTCACCGCCGCGGCGATGTAGGCGCTGACCAATCCCGCCGCGCCCGCGCCGATGACCACCAGATTACGGTCGAAACGCGCCGGCCGCTGCCAGCGCGCGTACACGCGCCGGCGTTGAATGCGGCGCACGATGGCGCGGGCGATGAACGGAAACACACCGAGCAACCCGAACGACAGCAACAGCGCCGGCGAGAGAATCCCCGCGGGACTGTCGAGCCGGGCCAGTTGGGTTCCCGCGTTGACATACACAAGCGTCGCAGGGAGCATCCCGATCTGACTGACCCAATAATAGGTCGCTGTCCGAATCGGCGTTACGCCCATCGCCAGATTGATGAGAAAGAACGGAAACACCGGCACCAGGCGTAGGGTAAATAAGTAAAACGCACCGTCTTTGGCAATCCCATCGTTGACCGCCCTGAGCTTATCGCCGAAGCGGCGCTGCACGGTGTCGCGCAGCACATAGCGCGAAACCAAGAACGCCAGCGTGGCGCCGATGGTTGAGGCAAAGGAGACCAGAATGCTGCCCGTGACCAGCCCAAACAACGCCCCTGCGGCGAGGGTCATGATGGCCGCGCCGGGGAGGGAGAGCGCGGTAACGGCCACGTAAAGGACGAAGTACCCTCCCAGCGTAAGCCAAGGGGACTGCTGCCTCACTTCGGCGAAGCGTGCCTGACTCTGCTTTAACGCGTCGAAGGTCAGCCAGTGGTGTAGATCAAAGGCGAAGAACGCGGTGCCCAGTGCCGCTAGAATCGCAATGAGCAAGATTTTCTTCATCGAGACCGTCCTTTCGCACTCGGCGCTCGCGCCGACGGGTTGGACGCTACCCTATCACAAAGAGAAGGTATTGCGCCGCTTCCGTTGGTCGCGGCATCCCGGCGTTCCTTACACCTGCTGGGCGCGAAGATACTTGGCCGCGTGGCCTGATATGGGAGCGGATCATTCCGCGATCGAGTCGGGCCGCGTCAATGGGGCTGAGGAAAAGTCACGGCTATCGCGCGTTAACGCGCGCCGGCTTCGGCCTAGTAGCGCAGCGTGTAGCCGATGTCGAGAATATTCTCGTACATTTTGAGTTCGACTTCCTCCGCGCCCGGAGTCCCGCCGAAGGCCTGGGGGAAGTCGCCTTTGACTTCGTTCTGCATTGCGCGGTGGTAGGTCACCGACCATTCGGAGCGGTTATTTCCTCCTGGGCGATAGCTGAATCCCATGGCGACGTTGGTTTCGATCACCGCCGGGGCAATGATGTTGAAGGTGGCTTCGTCCTCGAGAATGGGCTGCTTGCCGTGGCTTACGCCGGCGCGCCAAGTCCAAAAAGCGTTTTTCTCGTACACCATCGCCAGTTTGTACACCGTCATGTCCTGCCAGCCGAATCCCAGGCCAGTCGCGCTGCCCATTAAACCCTGTCCGTCGGCGAAAGGATTCATCCCGACCAGGGACGGACCGGGATTGGCGATGGACTTTACGTCGTTGTATAGAATCCGTTGCACATCGAAAGCGAAGGTAACATTATGCCGCGCGCGCAGGGCAACGCCGACCGAATAGTTCTCCGGCACGTCGAAGTCCCCTTGCTCGGCAAACAAGTCTTTGTATTTATCGAACTCAGTCATGTAGATCTTGGTGGAATACGCCGCGCCCATGCTCCAGCGCGTATTGATACGTCCCATCCAGCCGATGCGTCCGCCGAAGCCGTGGGCGGTGTCCGTTCCCTGGTCCGTCAGTTTTGTATAGGGATCCGCACAGCCGCTGGCTCGCAGTCCGCAGAAATTCTTCAAACCGTATGCTTTGAATTGCTGATAACCCGCCAACAGCGAGACGCCGAACACATGATCCGGCGCGGCGCGAAAGCTTACAGTCGGCGCGAAAATAAGCTGCGACATGTTGATCCCGAGATCCGTATCGGCGCCGAATAAACTCAACTCGCCGGCTGTGTCGGTTTTGTAAGTGGTATTCATCCCGCCATTGGCATAGATCGAAATTCCGATGTTTACTCGGTCATTGAAGCGGTCCACATAGCCGACGTTAGGAATGGGAAACAGATTGTTGTCGCTTTCGCTGGCACGTTCGGTGCCGCCGAACGCGCTGCTGGCGGAGCGGATCGGACTGAACAGGGCCAGGGACGCATCGGCTTGTTGTTTAATCAATCCCATGCCGGCCGGATTCATCGCGGCGGCGAGACTGTCCTGGGGCAGCGCTGTGGTAGCACCGACCATGGCACGGGATTTCGCGCCGTAGCCGATTTGAAAGTAGCCGTTGGTCGCGTGGATAACAGGCGCAAAGCCCGCCGCGCTGAACGCGCAAAGCGCGCTGCAGAGCCACGCTCGGTTCATCTTTCCCATTCGCACTGGCTGTACTCCCTGTAATTCACGCAAGGTCTTGGCAACTATCGTCATGTGGGTGAGAAATTTAAGGACATGTCGCGACAAAAGTAGGGGATTCAGCATCAGTTTGGGCGGGATAGGCGGTGCGTCAGCTGTCTCGAACGGAAACACTTTTTTCACGCATTTTCCGCTCAAGAATTAACGTCTTGAAGGCGACGTCCGATACTGAATGCGGGGCTGGCCCACATTCAGTGTTTTTCGTCTTGGCCTAAGTAAAGGAATTCTTAGCCATGTATCAGGCGCATTTCGGCGTACTCGGCGAACCGTTCGCAAACGTTCCGGACACCCATCGCTTTTTTCCCGGTGCCAAACGGGGCGCCATACTCGATGCGCTGATCTATGCCATCGAACGGGGCGAAGGCATCGTCAAAGTCGTGGGCGAGGTCGGCACCGGCAAGACGATGTTGTGCCGCATGCTGGCCGATACGCTGCCCGCGCATATCGAAGTGGTGTATTTGGCCAATCCCAGCTTGTCGCCGGACACCATCCTGCACGCCATCGCCGCGGAACTTAAACTCGTTAACGTAACACCGGCGACGAGCAAGCTCGAAGTGCTGCAGGCTTTGCAGGCCTATTTGCTGCAGCGCCACGCCAACGACCGTCAAGTGGTGATGTTGGTAGAGGAGGCTCAATGCATGCCCCTTGCAACGCTGGAGGAGATTCGCTTGCTGTCGAATCTGGAAACCCACCGGCACAAGTTGTTGCAGATCGTGTTGTTCGGTCAGCCGGAATTGGACGAGAAACTCGCGCTGCCGTCCATGCGTCAACTGCGCGAGCGCATCAGCCACCGCTTTCATTTGGAGCCCTTCGATCAGAACGACGTCAACGACTATTTGAACTTCAAGCTCAAAGCGGCGGGCGACAGCGCACCGGGCTTGTTCAGCGCCCGCGCGGGACGCGCCGTTCATCGCTATTCCCAGGGGCTGGTGCGGCGGGTGAATTTTCTTGCCGACAAAACATTGCTTGCCGCATTCTCGGAAAACGCGTTGACCGTTGAGCCGCGCCACGTACGGCGTGCCGCTCGCGACTGCGAATTTGCCGGCACGGCGGCAAGTCCAATCAAATACTTCGCCATCGGCTGCGCCCTTGCCGTGGCCACGCTGGTGGCCTGGCAATGGATAAGTCGCGCACCCGTGCGCCAGGTCGCCGCAACGCCCGCGACGACAAGCGCGCCGTCCGTTGCCACGCACACTGAATCGCCGTTGCGGAGCATGACCGACGTGCCTCTGCCTCTGAGCGCATTCGAGGCCGCACTGCACCAGGCATCCCAGGAGATTGCGACATCCTCGACCCCGCGCCGCGCTTCGCCTGTACGCCCAAGTGCCTCCACCGCGCTGCGCAGCGCCGTCGCTCTCGACCGCCTCGGGGCAACCGAAAACTGGGCGCCGACCGCAGCGAACAAACTCTTCACCGCCCAGATCATGACCACCTTCGAGAACCGGGAAAACGAAGTTCGCGGTTTGGAACGCTTGATGGCCGGTGCCGCCGTGACTCCCTGGCTCGAGCACTTGTATTTACATCGCGGCGCCATCGACGGCAAACCGGTATTGGTGCTGACGCTCGGCGGATTTGACAGCGCGCGCGCGGCGCGTTCCGCGGTCACGACGCTGCCTCCGGAGCTAACGCGCTTTCAACCTTTGGTGCGCAGCTTGGGATCTTTGCGCGCGGAAATCGGAACGGGATCGGATAGGGAGCAAACAAGATGATTCGGCAGTTTGTACAACGCGCGGCGATCACACTCGTGTGGCTCGTCATCGCAGGTTGCGCAGCGACCAATCCGCCGCCGGTGGACGGCCACTTAACCGTTCCCCCCGGCGACGGCAACGCGACTCCGCCGCCGCTGGTATCCCGGCCGTTCGTGCCGCCGCCCCAACCGCCGAAGCGGGAAGAGACCTACACTGTGGTGGTCGAGGACGTTCCTGTGAAGGAGTTGCTGTTCGCGATTGCGCGCGACGCCCATGTGAACGTAGACATTCATCCTCTGGTCAGCGGCAACGTGACCATCAATGCAGTCAACCAGACGCTCATTCAGATCCTCAGCCGCGTGGCGGATCAAGTCGCGCTGACCTATGAACTGCAAGGCCAGAACCTATTCATAACACCCGACATTCCGTTTTGGCGCGGTTACAAAGTGGATTACTTCAATGCGGTGCGCTCCAGCTCGAGCACAACCGGGGTCGCCACCCGCATTGCCACCACCGGCGGCAGCGTTGCCGAGGGCTCGACGGATATGGGCAATCACTCCACCACCACTGTAACCAGCGAAGTGACATCCGACTTCTGGACGGCCATCTCCGGCAACCTGGAAATGTTGCTGCGGGAGACGGGCGGGGATACATCGACCGCCTCCGGCAACATTGTGGTCAATGCGGCGTCCGGGGTCGTCAACGTGCGGGCCACGCAGAAACAGCATCGCGAAGTGCAGAAGTTCGTCGACTCGGTAGTAACCAGCGCCAAGCGCCAGGTACTGATCGAGGCCACGATCGTCGAAGTTGAACTGGGCGACCGCTACCAAGCCGGCATCGACTGGACGTGGATACAAAACAAGGGCGGCAAGACCCTGACGGCGTCCAGCAACATGCTCGGCGCCAATCTGCAGAGCCCGCCGACATTTCTGTTGGATTTCAACCGCACATCGACCGAGAAAACGATTCTCGCGACGGTACGCCTGCTGGAAACCTTCGGCGACGCCAAGGTGTTGTCCAGTCCGAAGATCATGGCGCTAAACAACCAAACGGCGCTGCTCAAGGTCGTCGACGAGAAGGTCTATTTCAACGTCGAACTGGAGATCGAGCGCGACAGTGAAACCGGGCGGGAAATCAACCGCACCTATACCAGCGAGATTCACACCGTGCCCGTGGGCGTGGTGATGTCAGTCACGCCGCAAATCAACGACGCCGGCGTCATCGGCTTGAACATTCGACCGACCATCACCCGCATCACCGGCTACGCGACCGATCCGGCGCCGAAACTGATTGGGGCGGACTTCGACAATTTGGTGCCCGAGATTCAGATCCGCGAACTGGAGTCCGTGCTCCAGGTGGGCAGCGGACAAACCGTCGTCATGGGCGGCTTGATGCAGAACAAGCAGGACAAGAACAACAGCGGCGTGCCGTTCCTATCCCGGCTGCCGGTGGTGGGTTCCCTGTTCAAATATCAGGACGACGATTTCACCAAGACCGAGCTGGTGATTTTCCTGCGCCCGGTATTGGTCTCCGACACCATGGACGGAAAAGAGTGGGATAAATGGCGCACTCACTTGCCGCAGGATGGCGAGTTGCAGTCCAAGCGCGCCGAGAGCAGCGGGCGGGGGTCGTAAATGAGCTTGCTGATGGACGCCCTTAAAAAGGCGCAAGAGGCGAAGACACAAGGGCAGACCGAGGGGCCCGTTGCCGACGCGGCCGTCGACACCGCGAAGATCGACGATGCGGAATTTGCTGCGTTTATGGCGAAGAAACCCGCGACCGAGGGTGGGAGCGATCAGCCGACGCCAGCTTCGTCGCAAATGCAGGCACCGGCAAGTCCAATCTCAAGTGTTGCGCCGGACTTGTCTCTCAGCCTGGATGACACAACCACGGCGCCGAGCGCACCGTTGGGAATGGTCGTCGAAAGCGAGGAGCGCAGCGTGGTCAAAACCTACGCGCCCAAGCATGACTTGGGACTGCAACTCGACACAACGGATGCGCCTCTTGCGCCGCCGCCGACTCCCGCTGCGCCCATGGCCACGGCCATCTGCGACGACGTCTTGAGTGAATTGGAAAAGGATCTGGCAAAGCAGCCGCAATCCGCGCACGTTCCACCGCCCGCCGCGATCAAAGCCGAACCGCCGCGTGTAAATCCGCCGCCGCAAGCGGCCGAAAAGCCGTCCGCGGCGACTGCGCCGGCGCAGCCGGTCCAACCGAAACCGAAAGCGGAACATCCCCGTCAGGCGGCGCGCATTCTCGCCGCCTCGGCCAAACCCGCGTCCACGACACCCTGGCTGCGTACTGCATTGTTTGGCGGCGGCGCGCTGTTGCTGGTCGGCGGACTCGGCGGCGGCTACTTCTACTATGAGTACCAGAAGCTCAATACGCCCATGATGGCCCGCCTGCCGCCGCCTTTGCCCGCGCCCCTGCAGGAAGGATTCGACGGGGAAGTGACAGAGGACACTGATCCAGACGGCATGATCGCTGCCCGCGACGCTGACACACAGGACACCGTGCTAATCGAACCCGCGCCGACCCAAGCGACACAATCAGCGACGGCAACGCCCGCCGCAGCGGTGGAAAAAACGCCGAAAGCCGCGGCGCCAGTCCAAGGCCGAGCCGCCACCGTTCCCGCGGAAACGCCCCCGACGGCAGCGAACCAAACGACATCGAAATCGACGGTCTCGGAGATACCCGCTGAAAAGCCGCGCCCGCCGGTGGAAGTAAAGAAGCAAGAACCGCAGGAGAGCGTCGTGTACCGCGATCTGACCGCGGCGTACGAAGCCTATCAAGCCGGCAACACTCAGCGCGCCAG
>JAKACW010000005.1 GCA_021821045.1 Pseudomonadota bacterium | reverse complement strand
GGAGGAGCGGAATCATCTGCGATGAGCACCAGAGCCGTCGCTCGCGCACTCAGCGAATATACGCTTCCGTCGCATACCGCCGCATCATGCGCAGACTGTTGAAGTAATACGCATTCTTGGCCACCGCGTTTTTCATCACATATATCCATTTGTCGCGGGGGCCGTTGAACAACGGCAGGATGGTTTTTTCAAGCTTCTCGTATAACGCATAGGCGTCGTTGCCGTTGGCCGAGGCCTCGCTGTCGCCGATGGCCCAGCCGGTGACGCCTTCGATGTGGCCCTCGATCCACCAACCGTCGAGCACGCTCAAGTTGGGAACCGCATTGAGCGCGGCTTTCATGCCGCTGGTGCCCGACGCTTCCAAGGGTCGCAGCGGCGTATTGAGCCAAAGGTCGCTGCCGGCGACCATTTTCAACCCCAGGGCCATGCGGTAGTCAGGCAGAAAAACGATGTTCAATTTGCCACGCAACGCTTCAATGTCTTTATGAAGTGCATGAATAAGCTGCTTGCCGGTTTCGTCGCGCGGGTGGGCCTTGCCGGCAATGACCAGTTGAAACGGATGGGCGGCGGCGATGCGCGCCAGGCGTTCCATGTCGACGAATAGCAGGTCCGGACGTTTATAGGCAGTCATGCGCCGCGCGAAGCCGATAATGGGCAGCTGCGGGTCGAATGTAACGCCGCTTACGTCTTTGACGGTTTGAATCAACGCCGTTTTGGCTTGAAGGTGGGCCTGCCACAATGTGTCATCGGGAATCTGGTCGGCGCGCACCAGCAGTTCCGGCTCGTGGCGCCAATTGGGAATGTGCGCGTCGAATACGGCGGCAATCGGTTCGCTGGTCCAGGTGGTGGGGTGAACCCCGTTGGTGATGGCATGAACCGAGTAACCCGGAAACATGTGAGTCGAGATTTCCGCGTGGCGCTTGGCCACGCCGTTCACATAGCCGCTCAGGTTTAGCGCCAGACACGTCAAATTCATGCGTTCGTTGCCGGCGTACGCGCGCAGCGTGCTGTTGTCGATGAAGTCGTCCATCAGCTCGCTAACCAAAGGATAGGGAAATTGATCGTGCCCCGCCTCGACCGGCGTATGGGTGGTAAACAGACACTGGCGGCGCACCGCCGAGATGTCAAAGCGCGGTTCGCCGATGTGGTTGGCGCCGGGCTCCCGTTCGGACTGCTTCAATAACTCCAAAGCCAAGAGCGCCGAGTGACCTTCGTTCATGTGGTAGGTGTAAGGCCGAAATCCCAGCGCGCGCAGCATGCGAACCCCGCCGATGCCGAGCACGATTTCTTGTTTCAATCGATAGGCGGCATCGCCGCCGTAAAGATGGTGGGTGATGGTGCGATCGTCCGGATGGTTATCCTCCAACTCAGTGTCAAGAAGGATCACCGGCACGGCGAAACTGGTGCCGCCCTGCAAGACATACAGCCACGCTTGCAGCCAAACGTCCCGCGTGCCGATGGTTACCGCCACCCGCGCCGGCAGGCGTGTTGCGTACTTTTCCGGTTGCCAATACTCTGGAACCTCTTGTTGGTTGCCCTCTTCGTCGATGAGCTGCTTGAAATAACCGGCGCGGCTGATGAGGGTGACCCCCACCAGCGGCAGTTCCAAGTCGGCGGCGGCGCGCAGCGTGTCGCCGGCGAGAATGCCCAGGCCGCCTGCGTAGGTGGGTATGGCGTCCTCCAGGGCAATTTCCATGGAGAGATAGGCGATACTGCTGGTGGAAGTAAACGGGCTGAGCAAATTCATTCTGGGCAAGCCTGTGGATAACTCTGTGGATGGCGAAAAGCCAATTGTCCGAATTGGCGTCAATTGGGCAATTATCAGTTGCTTGTGTTACGCCGCCATGACTATAAGCGGTTGATTATATACGAATATGGTGCCCCGGCTGTTCGTCCCATTATGAGCAGCACCCACGGCCGAGGGTTGTTGATAACCGGGGAAGATATGATATTTGCGCGTTTGGGCCCGAACAACAGACTCGGAGCGGGGTTTCCCCGTGTACTTTCGTCGCGTCAGGGACCTCCGGGCTTGTGCCAGCCGCTGACTGAGCCGAATTTGAAATAGTAGTAAGTGAGTCCGCCTTGCGCCTGGTACACCCACTGTTCGCGCACCGCCCACGATGCATTGACGTCAACGGATTGCTGCGGCTCGCCGATGGCGGCGATGACCTCTTCCTTCGACATGCCCAGCAAAACTTTCCCGGACAGAATCGCGCCTTTCACTTTATCCGGCAGATTGGCATTGCGGTTGACGAAGTCGGCGCGCCGCTGCTGGTCGACGCATTGCCCCGCGCATTCGCGGGCGTGGCTCGCCTGGGCGGCGCCAAGTAACAAAAGAACGACTCCCAATAGAGTGCTAATGAGTGGTTGCATGCGCATCCGATCTTTCCCCCCAAATTTGCGGACTGCCGGCAAACGGACTTCGAGTTAGGCGGTCATACGTTTTCTTTTAGCGAAAAGCGTTGGCGACCGTCCATAGGTAAATGCCGGTGATGAGCCGGGCCGCAGATCGACTGGTTAATACATACTTGGGTCGTCAGTTTAAACCATCCGCGAACAACAATCGCTATGTATCGGATTCTATTCACATCGGTGAAAATGGAATCAACACGAATTATGAATTCGCCAGCGACTGCCAAAGGCTCTGGTAGAATGACGCTAACTTATTAATTTGTAGATGAAAAGCTAATTTGATTATTTTGTCATCAATTTGTCATTTTTTGAGACATGTCGAGAGTTAGAGACTTATTTTTCGTGTTATGCACAAAGTTATCCACAGATTCTGTGGATAAGTCCAGCTAGCAGCTTTATCTTAGGGACCAAATTCGTGGCAAGACGCCGCCGCCGATCTTCGACACCACGCCGCCGCAAGAAAACAACCCCCCCCGCCGCAGCGCCGTCATGGCGTCGTTGGCTGGGATGGCAGATGGCGGGTGTGTTCGCGCTTGTCGCGGGCGCCTACCTTCTTTATCTCGACAGCGACATCCGGGTCGAGTTTGAGGGCAAGCGCTGGTCGGTGCCGGCTCACGTCTATGCCCGTCCGCTGGAGTTGTTCCCGGGCGCCGAGATTTCGCGGGAGCAGTTCATTCGCGAACTGGAGGGGCTCAACTACCGCCACGGCGTGGAGGGTGGGCGCCCCGGCAGCTACGATCGTCACGGTCAGCGCTTCATCGTCAACTCGCGTGCGTTCGCCTTTTGGGACGGCAAAGAGCCGGCGCTGCAGTTCGAAGTGGCATTCGACGGTGACCGGGTCTCCGAATTGGTGGAGTTGCCGCAGCGGATTCCTTTAACGCTGGTGCGACTCGATCCGATTCACTTTGCCAGCATTTCGCCGGCCCACAATGAAGATCGCGTGCTAGTCGTCCGCGAAACATTGCCGCCGTTGTTGGTGGATACGCTGTTGGCCGTGGAGGACCGCAAGTTCTACGACCACCCGGGGTTGGATATTCGCGGTCTGGGGCGCGCCGTGGTGGCCAACATCAAGGCCGGCGAGCTGGTGCAGGGCGGAAGCACGCTGACGCAGCAGTTGGTTAAGAATTACTTTCTCACCAGCGAGCGCAGTTTGGTCCGCAAGTTCAAGGAGGCGTTGATGTCGTTGCTGCTGGAACTGCACTATGACAAAGACGATGTCTTGACGGCGTATTGCAACGAGATTTATTTGGGGCAGGACGGCCGGCGGGCCATTCACGGGTTCGGCCTGGGCGCGCAATTCTACTTTGGTGTGCCATTAAGCGAACTCAAGCCGCAGGACATCGCGCTGTTGGTCGGCTTGGTGCAGGGACCGTCGCTGTTCGATCCGCGCCGTTCGCCCGAGCGAGCGCTCAAACGGCGCAACGCGGTGCTGGATATACTGGCGCAGCAAGGCGTGTTGAAGGACAGCGAAGCGGCCTCGCTCAAGCGATCGGCGCTGGGTGTTACTCCCGGCACGCCCAGCGCGGCACGTTTTCCCGCCTTCGCCGACATGGTGAGGGCTCAACTGCGGCGCGATTACAAAGAGGAAGACCTGCGCAGCGAAGGATTGCGCATTTTCACCACCCTCGATCCCCAGGCGCAGTGGGCGGCGGAGCAGGCGCTGGAACGCGGCTTGAAAGAATTGGACCCCGGCGATCCGGCGCGCGTTCAGGCCCTGCAGGGCGCCGCGCTGGTAACCGACGTGGCTGCGGGCGAGGTGCTGGCGGTTGTCGGAGATCGCCGACCGCGGGTCAACAGCTTCAATCGCGCGCTGTTGGCCCGGCGCCAGGTCGGCTCGATCGTCAAACCCGTCGTCTATCTGACCGCGTTGGCCCATGGCGGCTATACTCTGGCATCGCCCGTCGACGATGCGCCGCTGGCGGTGGACATCGACGGCGGTGCGCCATGGACGCCGAGCAATTACGATAATCGCAGCCACGGCGTGGTGCCGTTGTTTTCGGCATTGGCCCATTCCTACAATCTGGCGACGGTGCGTTTAGGACTGGATCTGGGCGTGCAAGGCGTGCGGCGCATGATCAACCAACTGGGCGTCGAGGAGGAAATCAATCCCTATCCTTCGTTGTTGTTGGGTGCGTTGGATTTGTCGCCCGTGCAAGTGGCGCAGATGTATCACACCATCGCCAGCGGCGGATTTTACTCGCCGTTGCGGGCAATTCGGGCGGTGGTCAGCGCCGATGGGCAACTGTTGCAGCGCTACGGTTTGGAGACATCGCAAGTCCTGCCGCCGGAGGCAGCCTATCTCACCACCGCCGCGCTACACTATGCGGTGCGCGAGGGCACCGGCGCCGCACTGCAGAATGGGTTGCCCGAGGGGCGCGTCGTTGCGGGAAAGACGGGAACAACCAACGATTTGCGCGACAGTTGGTTCGCCGGTTACGGCGGCAGCCACTTGGCGGTGGTCTGGATCGGCCGGGACGACAATCATCCCATCGGATTGACCGGCTCGACAGGCGCAATGCGGGTGTGGGGCGATCTGAGCAATCGCATCGGAATGACCTCACTGCCGCTGACGCCGCCGGAGAACGTCGAGTGGCACTGGATCGAGCGGGATACGCAAACGTTGTCCGTCGAACAGTGTCCGAATGCCGTGGTGCTGCCGTTCGTGCGAGGCACCGAGCCTGCGCTCTGGTCGAGCTGCGCAGCAGCACGGCGGCAGAACCCGGTGACGAAAACGATCGACTGGTTTAAGGAATGGTTGAATTGATGCATATCATGCGACACATTTTCGCGCGCGGACTGGGCGCCGGTATTGCACTGGCGATTATTGCGGCCTGCGCACCGCTGCCGACGCAGCAGCCGCCGGCCGACGAAAGCGCCGTTCGCGACACCGCCGTTCCGGACCCGTGGACCGCCCAGCCGCAGGCCCAACCACCAGCCACGCCGCCGGTCGCCATTGTTGCGCCGGGAGTGGGAACCCAGGACAGTCATCCGGGGCGCGATGCGGTGGCGTCACTGGCCGCCAAAGCGCGTCGCGAGCAACAGGCCGGCGAGTTGGACGCGGCCGCCGCCACCCTTGAACGGGCGTTGCGCCTCGATCCCCGCAATGCAAGATTGTGGCATCAACTGGCGAGCGTGCATTTCGATCAACGCCAATGGCGCCAATCGGCGGAGTTCGCGACGCGCTCCAACGCGCTGGCGACCGACGACAAATACCTGCAAGCGCTCAACTGGCGACTCATCGCGCAGGTGCGCGAGGCGACCGGCGATCCGCAAGGCGCGACCCATGCCTACGATCAGGCGGCGCGCCTGGAACGAGACTAAAATTCGTGGGAGCGGTTTCCTACCGCGATAGGAAGTTCCGCCAAAGATGATTCAGGGCGAATCATCGCGAAAGGATTCGCTCCCACGGGAGGAATTTTTTTTGGAACTGATTTCTTTCACTCCTTCCTTGCAGCCGGCGACGTTGATTCGCCGCTACAAACGCTTTCTTGCCGATGTGACTTTTCCAGACGGCACGACGTTGACCGCGCATACGCCGAACACCGGCTCCATGATGGGCTGTGCGGAACCGGGCATGCGGGTGTGGTTGCGCCACAATGGCGAGGGCAAGCGCAAGTATCCATGGAGTTGGGAGGCCAGCGAAACGGCGGACGGCGTCTTGATCGGCGTGAACACCGCATTGCCCAATCGTCTGGTGAGCGAGGCCATACGCGCCGACATGATCGAGCCGCTGCGCGGTTATGCGGGGCTGCGCCAAGAAGTGCCCTATGGTTCCCAGAACAGTCGTATCGACGTGCTTCTGGAAAGTAACGAGGGGCGCTGTTACGTCGAAATCAAGAACGTCACGGCCTGCGACAACGGCGCGGCATTTTTTCCCGATGCGGTCACCGCGCGCGGCCTGAAGCATTTGCATGAGTTGACGGGAATGGTGCGGTCGGGCGCGCGCGGCGTGATCTTTTTCTGCGTGCAGCGCGACGACGCGCGCTCGGTGCGTCCGGCCGATGAAATCGATCCGGCCTATGGCGAGGGATTGCGGCAAGCCTTGCGCAGCGGCGTGGAGGCCCTGGCGTACAAGGCCGTCGTGACGCCGCGCGGAGTGCGGATTGGGGAGCGTTTGCCGGTTAACGTCTAGTTTGGATTACGCCGCCAATTGGCGCGCCAGCGCCTCGACGTCGTCGGTGTGGGTCATCAAGCCTTCGATCAAGCGCAGTACGGTTTCCTTGTGCAGCTTGAGGCGATGCATGGCGTCCGTGACCGTGTCGCGCTCAAATACTTCGGCCTCGCCGCACCCATCGATGAGTTCGTGGGCCAGGCGGACGATGTCGCAGTACTTGCTGTGCGGGCCGTCGTAGTCCGTGTCAGCATATTTCAAAGCGGTGACAATCAACTCGTCGGGCAAGTCCCAAGTGCGCAGGGCGCGGGCGCCGGCTTCGTAATGGCTGACGCCGAAGCGCTCCACGCACGGCGCGACTAAATCGTGTTGCTGGTCGGCGGCCAGTTCGATGTTGAGTTCGCGGTATTCCACGGGTGCCAAGTGGGCGAGCACGAGCAGGCCGAAGTCGTGCAACAGGCCCGACAAGTAGACCATGCTGGGCAGAATATTGCCGCGCGCGGCGGCCGGCGCGGCGAAGGCAATTTTCTGCGCAAGGAATGCGGTGCGGACGGCGGCGCTCCAGTAGGCGCGAGCCCCAATGGGACCTTCGTCGGGCAAGTCAAACGGGCGCGAAGCCGCCAGGCCAAGGGCCAGATTCAAAACCATCTCATAACCGAGCACTCGAGCGATCGCGTCGTCCACCGAGTTTATACTGCCGCGGTAACCGTACAGCGACGATCGGGCGTAGCGAATGACTTGGGCCGAAAGGCTGGGATCGACTTCCACCGCGGCGGCCAATTCACGTGCGGCAGGGGAGGCTTTGCCCTTCAATTCCAAAAGCTTGCGCGCCATTTCTGGGAGCGGCGGCAGTTGGTCGAGTGTTGCGATCTTTACCCGGATATCGGATGCGGTTTCCATTGCATGGCCTCGTGGGCATTTTAATTACTAATGGTAGATCGAGCCCCGGAGGTGTTTCCTTAAAGCAAGAAGTGGGAAATACGTCACACTTCCGGGTGGCAGCTGCGGCACGGCGCGATAGAATACCCCCCGCGACACGACGTCCCGCTTAAGGCGGCGCAAAAACTATAAACGACTCGGGCATTTGCCTTGTCCCGCCGCGAGTAGCCGTCTCGCGGGATTGCACCCGGTGCCCGGTAGAAACGGATTACGAGAAATGGGTTTACCAATGTTTTTTTCGCGTTTTTTCAAGCCGAAATGGCAAAGTCGCAGTCCGCAGGCGCGGCGCGAAGCGTTGCTCGCGCTGGACTTGGCGGATCCGGCCAATCTCACCATCCTGCGCCAAGCGGCCGAGTCGGACACCGATCCGGTCAATCGCCAAACCGCGTTGCGGCGCCTGACCGACGTGGACTTGCTGCGCCGGCTGGCGGATTCCGATCCCGATGCCACGGTGCGCGAGCACGCGGTGCAGCGCTTGGGGGATTTGATCGGCGCCAACGATGAGCACAGCGCGCCCGCGACGCAACGGCGGTCGTGGCTGGAAAGCGCCCCCGACAAACGCTTGCTGGAGTATGTCGCGCGCAACGGGGCCGATGCGAGCATGCGCTGGCTGGCGGCGCAGATGCTGGATCGCGAATCGCTCTATTCCGATCTGGCGATATACGACGCCGATGCCGATGTGCGCTCGTCCGCGGCGGCCCGCATCAGCAGTCGCGGCGCCTTGGAGCGGGTCATGCGCCACGCTCGAACCCGAGACAAGCGTGTGCGGGGCGAAGTCCAAGCGCGCCTTGACGAGCTGGCGGCCGAGCAGGACCGACCGGCGCGAGTGCGAAAGGCATCCCGCGAGTTGTGCCTGCAAATGGAGGCGTTGCCCGACATCTGGGCCAAAACTCAACGTCCGGACGATGTCGCGTCGCAGCGGCGGTGGGTTAAGGAAAAATGGCAGGAACTGCTCGTGCAGCGGGAAGGTTTGGAAGCCGAGCCGTGGCAGGAGTGGGACGATCGCTTCGCCGCCGCCTGCGCCGCGATCGATGATGTGATCGACCAAGCGCAGCAAGCCGACGCCGTCGGTGCCGAGGCGCCGCCGATCGAGGAGCCCATTGCCGAACCCGTCCGCGATCGCACCGCTTATATCGAATCCATTACCCAGTTGACAAAGGAACTGGCCCAAAACACGTTGCCTCTGGCGACGTTGTCGGAGCGCATCGAGCAGGCCCAGGCGGCGTTCAATCAGTTCGCGGGCGATGACCAGCTCAAGAGCGAACTGGCGTCGTTGGAGAAAAATCTCGAGCAGGCCCGCAATGCCGTCGCCTCTTATCTCGAGCAACAGCCGCTCATCGAAGAATTGCAGGTCGACGCCAATAACCTGCTCGGCGCTGACGGATTTCTCGATGACGCAGCGGTCAAGACCATTGAGCAAAGTTTCAAGCATTTAAGCAAGCCCAACCAAGTCGCGGAGTGGCGCGAGACGCACGGCGCGCTCAAGGCGTTGCTGTCGCAGATCAAGGAACGCGTGGAAAACGAGAAAAGCCAGCGGCGCGAAATGGTCGACCAAGTGGCCGCCAACATGAAGTCGCTGGATGAAGTGTTGAAGGACGGCAAGAGCAGTGATGCCGCCCAACTGGTCCGCCAGTTACAAAGCATGATCGACGAGATGGGCGAGGCCGAGGTCAAGACTCTCAAGCGCAAAGGTGTGCTGGGCCGGCTTCACCGCGCCCAGGGCCAGTTGCGCGAACTCAAGGATTGGCAGGAGTGGGCGTCGACGCCGGTGCGCGAGCAGCTCTGTCAGGAAGCCGAAGCCCTGGCGGAGGAGACGGCAAGCCATGCCGATCATCCTAACTACGATTTCGCGGCCGCGGCGCGGCGGGTGCGCGAGGCGCGGCAGCGTTGGCGCGGGTTGGGTCCCGCGGAACCGGGTGTCGGCGAGCAATTGTGGGAGCGTTTCAACGCGGCGTGCAATCGCGCCTACGAGCCTTGCCAGCAGCATTTCGATCAAGAAGCGCAGGCGCGCGACGCCAATCATAAGGCGCGCGAGTCGCTGTGTGTCGAGATGGAAGACTACTGGGAAAAGCAACTCAAGGATAAGGACGCCCAGCAGGTGGACTGGCGCGCGGTGGAGAAGTTTTTACGCGATCGCGAAAATGCCTGGCGCAAAGCCGGCCCGGTGGAGCGCAAGGCATTTCAAGCACTGCAGGAGCGCTTCAGACAAGGCGCCGGCAAGTTGCGCGAAGCGTTGACGGGCGAACGAGACAACAACCACGCCAAGAAAGCCGCCCTGGTCAAGCGCGCGGAAAAACTGGCGGCGCCGGTGAAGGAAGGGGCCGACGATAGCCAAGTGCGCAATGCCGTCGAGCAGATGAAACAACTGCAGGAGCAATGGCGCCGGGTCGGGCCGGCGAGTCAGGAGAAGGAGTTGTGGCAGGCCTTCACCGCCGCCCGCGAAGCGGTTCACGCTGCCATGCAATCCCAATTCGATTTCGCCGCCACGGAACGGCAGAAAATACGCGATACCCGCATCGCGCTGTGCGAGCGGATGGAGGCGCTGAGTCGAGGCGCACTCGAACCCGGACAAGCCAATGCCGAGTTCGAGGCAATCAAGACGGAATGGGATGCTCTCGAATCGGATAAGGACAAGGCCGTGCGGTCGCTGGATCGGCGATTCAACACGGCTGTTCACGAGTATGACAAGCGCCGCGAAAAGCAGGTGGCCGCGGCGAAATCCGCCGAGCGCGAACACTTGCGTCTGCGGGGAGAAATTTGCGATGCGTTGGAAGCGTTGGCGGACGCCACAGAGGCCGGCGAGGTCGGCGTCGAGGAGGCGCGTCGCCAGGCGGAAACCCTGGAGCAGCGCTGGAGCGAGTCAACGGTGTCGCGCTCTCAGCTGGCGCGAGGTGTGGAGGAACGTTTTCGACAGGCCCGGGCGCGGCTGCAAGAAAGTGCCGCCGCAGTGGCGGAGGAGGCACGGCGCGACAATACGGAACGAAAGGAGCAGCTTGCGGTTCGTTGGGAGATCTTGGCCGATGTCGAATCGCCGCCCCACGCCCGCGACGCGCGGATGGCTATTCAGGTGGCTCAACTGGCTGAGAAGATGACATCGGGCGGTTCACGTTCCAAGGGTAGCGGCGCCGAAGAGGAGCGCATTGGTTTGTTGGCCGAGTGGTGCGCTATCGGCCCTGTCGAGGGCGTGCGTGCCGCGGAGTTAAACGAGCGTTTCCGGCGGGCCTATGCTTCCCTTTACGGAGACCGCAGCTAATCCGACAAAGCGGACGTTTTTCGGCTCCACGTGGTGGTCGTCACGACTACACAAGGGTTTGGCGGCGGACTATTCTTGAGCAGCCGACAGGTCGGTGAATCGCCGGACGCGAGGCATTATTTCGCAAACAAAAAGGTGAAATTCCCGTTGCGATGCCCCGGCAAGATGCAGACGAATAAAGTATAATTATTCAGCCATTTGAATCGATTGGCCAGAACTGACTTGAAGCAGGCTGGGGCCGGCGCGGCTTCAGCGACCTAAACAGGACTCCGTCGCGGGAGCCCGAGAGGTCCAGAGGATCTCATACCGATGTCAAAAAAGAGCACCCACGCCAAGCCGTCACAGGCCGATATGAGCCCAACGGACAAAACACCGATGGCAGACGATACCCAACAGCCCGCTGCAACGGAGTCGGCGCCGCGCCCGTTGACCGAGACTGAGCAACTGGTGCTCGACTTCGCCCGCGATCCTGACAAACACGCCCGCCTACTTGATCCCCAAGTGCCCCTGCCGAAGGGACTGTCACAAGTGCTGGAACGCGCGGCGGACGCGGTCACGGTCGTGTCGCAGGCGTTTGCCGGCAAAGGCGGCGGCGAGCAAGCGGCGGTCGATGCGGATCGCAAACTAGCCGACGCGTCCCTGCTGTTCGTCAAGCGAGTGTTTCTCGCGCCGGGTGGCGATTTCTATCGTGTTCTCGGCCTCAACAGCAACGCCACCACGGAAGATGTTCACCGTCACTATCGCTGGTTGCGCCGCTTGTTCTGGCGCGAAGAAACCGACGCCGGCGGGCAAAGCGCCGTCATCAGAATCAGCGAAGCGTACGTCGCTCTGCGGGATCCGCATACGCGGCGCGCCTACAATGAAAAGCAGTTCGGGCGGCGCGGCGCCGTGTTCATCGGCGACGAGAAAGTCGGTCGACCGCTGGCGCGTACGCCGACCCCGCCTGCGCGCGTCCACACCAAACCGGCCGAAAGGCGCGGCAAGCGTGGCGCAGTCACGGCAGCCGTTGTGCTGCTCGGATTGGCCGGTGCGGTCGGATACTGGATGCGCCAAGCCGAAGTGAACCAACCCGAAATCGCCACGAGCGGTGATCTCGATGAGCCGACGGTCACGGAGGTTCCGATCGAACCCGTGGTGGACTCCGCGCTGACCGAAGCGCCGCCTGTGGCCGCCGAGGTTCCCGAAGCGCTGACGCCGGCCCCGACTATTGCGACCACGGAGAGCGAGCCCGAGCCGGTTGCGCCGACGCCCGACAAAGATCTGCTGTCGCGGGTGGACGAGTTCATCGCCAGTGAGCCCGCACCGGTCACCGAGGCTGCGCCGCCGATCGTCGAAGAGCCACCCGTTGTCGCCAGTATCCCGCCGGAAGTTCGGGTCGCGCCGGTGGAGCCAGACTCGGTTATTGAAGAAGCGCCGGTCGTTGATCCAAAGGTTCAACAGATTACTGCGCTCCTAGCGGCGGCGGAAACCCAGGTCGAGAATTCCCTGTTGACCCAGCCGCCGGGAAATAACGCCTTTGAAACCTACCAGAACGTATTGGCCATCGACCCCACTAACGCCGATGCCCGTGCCGGAATACTCGCCATTGCTGACCGCTACGTGGGCTTGACTCGCTATCGCTTGCAGCGGGACCGCTTCGATGAGGCGCTCGAAATGGCGGACAAGGGGTTGGCCGTCAGTCCCGACCACGATCAGCTGCTGGTATTGAAGGCGCTGGCCGAGGAAGGCGTCGCCGCCAAACAGGTGGCCGAGCAAGCGTCGCCGCCCGTTTCGGCGCCGATCATGACACTGCCTCCGGAGGCCACGGTCGAGCCGCAGGCGGTCATTGAAGCAGCGACGCCAACGCAGCAAAGCGCGGAGGCCGATACGGGCATCGCCGTGATCCCCGTGCTGCCGCAAACTCCGACGGCCGCGGTGCCCGCTGCGCCGATTGTCGAGCAGGTTGCGCAGCCGGCCACCGTCGCGCCGGCACCGGCCGCCACGGTAAGACCGGAATCGCCGCCAGTCCAAGTGGCGTCTGTTCCTCCGGTTACGGGCCTAACCGATTTTGTACTGCAGGACTTGGTGAAAACGTTCGTGACGCGCTACGAAGCCGGCGATTTGGATAGCTTCATGGCGCTTTTCGCGGAGGATGTGCGCACCAATAACCGCGTTTCGAAATCCGGGGTGCGCGGCGATTACGCGTCGTTGTTCAGCACAACCGATTCCCGCTTGATGCGATTGCGGGACGTGCGCTGGAGCCGGGACGCGGACATGGCCATCGGCGAGGGTGATTTCAGTTTGAATATCATCAAGAGCGGCGAAACACGTCCCCGGTCTTTCGAAGGCAGCCTGACGTTTCAGGTGTATCTGGTCGATGGCGAGCCGAAGATTCGCGGCTTGTATCACGCCCAACGCAAGATCGCCCGCTAGTGTAGTTGCGCCGTGGGAGCGGATCATTCCGCGATTTGAATTCACTACGGTGGTGGCTCGGGCGAAGAATCGCGATGAAAGCCGCTCCTCCTAAAATTCCCCTTTTAACTACTTGCGCCCCACACTGAAAGTGGCCTGTGAGCCCTTTAAGGGTGCGTGCGGATACTCCTTTGCCGCAGCCCTTTGGTAGGGTGTTTGAAAAACAACCAATCAAAAAGCCGAACCAGGGGTGGGTCGCCAATGTACTCGCACGCCTTGCCGTACCGCTACGTTTTGGGAACGCGGGTCGACGCCGCAACCTGCACCAGCGCTGCATCCGTGGTGCTGCACTGGGCGCGCACCAAGCAATCCAAGTTTGTCTGTCCGGCCGATGTGAGTTTGGTGATGACGGCCCATGACGATGGCTTGTTTCGCCGCGTGGTCAATAGCGCCGATTTGGTGATCTCCGACGGCTTGCGGTTGGCGTGGACCTTGCGCGCCTTCGGCATCGACTGTGCCATGCCTGTCCGCGCTTGCGATTTGCTCGCGCGGGTTTGCGAGCATGCGGCCGATGAGCGAATCCCGATTGGTTTGTTGATTGAGGACGCCTGGCGCGCCAACGGGTTGCGGTCCCGGCTGGAGAGCATGCATCCGCAAATCGATATCGTGCATTCGGAGCGACTTGCACAGGGCTCAATGACCGGACGGGAGGACGAACGTCAGATCGCCCGCATCAACGACAGCGGCGCGCGAATTCTTCTGGTGGGCGGCGAACGCCGCAATGAGAAACGCTGGATGGTCGAACACAAAGGGCGGGTAAAGTGCGTGATGCTCGGCCTGGGTCGGTCGCTCGACGTTTTAACGGGAATCGAACATCAGTCTGGCGCGCCAAAAGCGCCGCGGGATTTCGACATTAAGGCCAACGTGCGTTTCGTGACGTTGGTTGTGCTGCAGTGGCTGGGCTTGCGCCCCACCTGGTCCTAGCGCGCTCGCCCGGCACCGCCTACAGCCCGTAAATCACACCGGCCGAAATCGAAAACGCTTCGACGCCGTCGCCGAACGGAATTTCATAAGCGCCTCTGAACATCAGATCCCAGCGTTCGCCCAAATTGCGGGTGACGACGCCCTCGATCAGTCCGCCGAGGATGTTTTCCGATCGATCCTCGTAACGGCGCAGCAGAAATCCGTCGACGTCCTTGGTGAAGCGGTCGGTGAATTCTTCCTTGGAAACATAAGCGCCGACGCCGCCGAGGAGTTGCCAGCCCGGGCCGGCGGTGAACTGTTTCTGCAATGACAAACGGAAGCCAAGCCGCTTCACGTCCTGCCCGATGTTCGTCGTCGAAGCCTCGAACGTTGCGGATTGGTAGAACACTTCCGCCCAGTAGTGGTAGTCGTTGAGAAAAACGTCGGTGTAAAAGAAATTGACGGGCGAGAACTCTGTTTCCGTGTCCGCCGATCCATCGGGCTCTTCGATGGAAAGATTCAGGGCAGAGACGGCAACGCCAATTTTGGCCGTGCGCTCGATTTCGCCTATCGCGGCAGCGTGCGCGGTCAGATTGAACAGCCAGCCGAGAAGGGCCACGGCGAATGCGGTCATTTTCATTGTTTTTCTCTCCTTGCCAGGTGGTTTTCCGTCGTTGCGCTGGATCGGGCGAATTATAACGTCTCTAAACAGAATTGCGGCAACGTGGGCAGATTATATGTTCGAGCGCCGAAACCCAAGTCTGCGCCGTCGGGATCGCAAAACGCGCTGCTCCTACTGCGCCGCGAGACGCTGCGGGGCTCGAAAAACCGCTGGCTGCACACTAAATCCGAGGGACTCGGATTTGAACCGCTTTAGCGGGCCTGGAGGGCGAGGGCCAGGGATGGCCCGAGTAGCGTCCCGGCGGCTTCGCCTGTTTGCCGGGCCGGACCGTGCTCGCCTATACGCGGCTTTTCATCGTCCCTTGCTCGGCGCAGAAGGAGCAGCGCATTTTGCGATCCCGCCGGCGCGGATGGTGCAAGATTCTGGAATCGCTTATGTTCGGTCTATTGGACTTGAACTCACGGTCACACAAGATCTGCGACCGTCACGGTGAAGGTTGCGGTGCTGGTGTTGTTGTGACTATCCGTTGCCGTACAGGTCACCGTGGTGGTGGTGATCGGAAAGAGCGAGCCGGAGAACGGGTCACATCTCACAGCGACATTGCCATCCACGCTGTCGGTGGCGGTCGGCTCGGCGTAGGACACAGTTGCGCCGTTGGCATCGGTTGCTGCTTGGATGAAGTTCGAGGGGACGTTGGCGAACACGGGGCCGGTGGTGTCAGTGACGGTTACGGTAAATGTCGCCACGCTGGAGTTGTTCCGGCTGTCCGTCGCGGTGCAGGTGACTGTTGTTGTGCCTATCGCAAATGTCGATTCGGATGCCGGCACGCAGTTCACGCCGGGATTCGGATCGACATTATCCGATGCTGTGGGCAGGGTGTAAGCCACACTGGCCCCTGCCGCGCCGGTTGCCTCAGCTTGCGCAAGGCTGGGCAGCGAGGCGGCGTTGATGATCGGCGCGGTGGTGTCGGTGACGACCACATCGAAGGATGCGCTCGCTATATTCCCGGCCTGATCAGTAGCCGTACACATGACGTTGGTTGTGCCAAGTGGGAATGTGCTTCCCGAGGCCGGCGTGCACTGGACGGAAACGTTTGTCGCCAACGCGTCCGTGGCCGTCACCGTGAAATTGACCGTTGTTCCGTCCGCAGTGGCGGCATTGGCGTTGATGTCGTCGAGCGGACCAAAAACCGGCGGGGTGTTGTCGACGATGAGACTCGCTTCAAAGCTACCCTCGTTGCCTGCATGATCGGTGGCGACGATGCGCAACAAATTATTTCCGTCGCTCAGCGAAGCGGTGGGGATGGCGACGGCGAGGTTGTTGAATCCGCTGGTTGTGGTTCCTACGCTAGCCCCGGCGAAAAAAAAACCGCGGAGGCAAGGTTGCTGCCTCCGGTATCGGTGGCGCGCGCGGTAACTTCAAAGGTGCCGTGCACGAACTGGCCGTCGCTGACATTGACTTGGCTGATTACCGGCGCGACGGCGTCGGTAAGAGTAACCGTGACTGTAAACGAAACTGAGGTCGCCGCATTCCCCCGGCTGTCTTGTGCGGAGCAGGAGACGGTAGTCGGTCCGACGGGGAACTTGTCGCCCGGTTCCATCGAACACGTTACGTTGACGGCGCCATCGACAAGGTCCGTGGCGGTGGGCTTGGTGTAGCTCACGATGGTGCCCGTGGGGTCGGTAGTGGACTCAGTGATGTCGCCCGGAACGTTGGAGATCGTGGGGCCGGTCGTGTCCCGAACGATGACATCGAACGTGACCGGATCTGACACGTTGTCGGCGCTATCGCGAGCGGTACAGCTGACAGTGTGGGTACCGATGCCCAATGTCGAGCCTGACGGCGGAGTGCAACTTACGGTCGGATTCGGATCGGTGTTGTCAGTTGCGGTGGGTAACGTGTAGGTCACCACTGCGCCGTTGGCACTGGTGGCTTCGAAGGGATTAAGGCTTGGAACCGAAGCGGCGCTGATTATCGGATTGGCGTTGTCCGTGTAGGATATGGTGACCTTGAACGAAACAGGTGCTGCCACGTTGCCGCGACTGTCTTGTGCGGAGCACGAGACAGTCGTCGGACCGACAGGGAATGTATCGCCCGGTTCCTTCGAGCACGTCACGTTGACGGTGCCATCGACCAGGTCCGTGGCTGTGGGTTTGGTGTAGTTGACGACCGAGCCGGCTGGATCGTTTGTGGTCTGCGTGATATCGCTGGGAACGTTTGAGAACACGGGGCCGGTTGTGTCCCGAACAACAACGTCAAATGTGACTGCACCGGACACGTTATCGGCGCTGTCACGAGCGGTACAGCTGACAGTGTGGGTCCCGATGTTTAATGTCGAGCCTGCCGGCGGAGCGCAACTCACGGTCGGACTCGGATCGGTGTTGTCCGTTGCGGTCGGTAGCGTGTAGGTCACGACTGCGCCGTCAGCGCTGGTGGCTTCAAACGGCCCGGGGTTTGGAACGGAGCCGGCGTCCATCGTCGGTGCTCCAGTGTCCGCAACCATCACATCAAACCCCCCACTCGCCGAATTCCCCGCCTGATCTGTTGCGGTGCAGCTTACCGGCGTGGTGCCGATGGGGAAGCGCGTGCCCGAGACCGGGGTGCAGGCGACTGAAACATTTGGCGCGAGGGCGTCCGTCGCGGTGACGGTGAAGTTGACGACTGCGCCATTCGCCGCCGTGGCGTTGGCGGTGATGTCATCGAGGGCGCCGAAGACGGGAGCAGTGTTATCGACCACCAGGTTGGCTTCGAAGCGGCCTTCGTTGCCGGCTTGGTCGGTGGCGACGATGCGCAGGGGATGGATTCCATCGCTCAGCGACGAGGTGTCGATGTCGACTGCGAGGTTGTTGAAGCCGCTGGTGGCGGTTCCTACGCTAACCCCGGAGAAAAAAAAAGCGACGGACGCTAGATTGTTGCCGCCGGCATCGGTGGCGCGGGCGGTGACTTGGAATGTGCCGTGCACGTGCTGGCCGGTTTGCACGTTGACTTGGCTGATAACCGGATCAGTGTTGTCGATGAATACGTCGATGCGTCGCGTCGTCGTGTTGCTGGCTTCGTCTCGTGCGGTGAAGGTCAGGGTTTGTTTTCCGTCCGCTATTCCCGCGGTAGCTTTGGCAAAGTCAAAGCTGCCGCCGCTCAAGGGGATGGTTTCGGTCGCGCCGGCGAGAGCGAGTTGCAGAGTAACGGCGGTGGCATCGCTCACCGAACCCTTGATCGGGATCAAGCCGTCGAACGTTTGATTGGCGGTCGGGCTGCTCACCGTTAACGCCGGGTTGGTGTTGTCGATGGTGAAGCGGCGCGTCAGCGTGTTGCTGCTGCCCTGAGCATCTTGGACCAGCAGCCGCAGGGTGGCCGGGCCATCGGCCGCGGTGGTGGTGTTGATTGTGACCGCCATGTTGGTGAAGTCCGAACCGGCCGGGAACTGCTGAATGATCTGATTGTTGAGCGTAAATGTGGCGGAAATGATGCCGCTCGGGTCCGATGCACTGGCCGTGATGTTCAGGGCGCCCTTGACGACTTGGCCTTCGGTGATACCACTCAGCGTCACGCTCGGCGCGTCGTTGTCGACAACAACATTAAGCGTGGATACCGCTCGATGGCCGGCTTCGTCGACAGCCTCGATGCTTAGGGTTTTGCTTCCGCTGAGTCCGCTCAAGTCGATGCTGGTGGTGACATTCGGCAGCGTCGACTGATTTTGCCGCTCCACACCGTCGAAAACGATTTTCAGGCTTGCGATATCGGTGGCGGTGTCCGTTGCGGTTGCAACAAGGTCGAGTGTGCCGCTGACGGTGTCGCCATTGGCGGGATTGATGATGCTTATCGCCGGATCGCCGTTGTCGACGACGACATTGCGTGCCACGTTGGCGGTGTTGCCGGCTTTGTCGGTGGCGACTACGGCTAGCGCCCGCGGGCCGTCGTCCTTCAAGCTGGTGTTGTATTGGGTGTCGATGCTGGCGGGATCGGCGAAGGTTTGCGCAGACTGGCCGTCGACGAGCAGTTCGGCGCGCTGAATGCCGCTAGGATCGGTCGCCGATCCGGTGATGGTCAGCGTGCCGCTGATGACCGCATTGTTGGCGACTGGGGCGTCATTGGCGTCGAGCAGGTTGAACGTTACGGTAGGGTTAGTGTTATCCACTGTGTAGTTCACATCGACAGCTTTCGAATTTCCAACCGTGTTGGTTGCGGTTATGGTGACGCCCAGCGGGCCGTCGTCAAACGGCACACTGTTGATTTGCACGGATGGACTGCTGGGGTTGGCCGCCGTGAGACGCTGATCCGGCGCACCCGTTCCTTTGGCCAAGAACACCACGCTGGCGATGCCGGCCGGATCGGCGACAGCGGCGGACATCGTGAAGGCGCCGCGAACGAACGAACCTGTGCCCGGCGCGATGTTCGCTATCGAGGTACCCATGTTCGAAATGCTGATGGGGATGTCGACGCCGGCCTCGTTGCCCACCAGGTTCTTTGCCACGATGGTTAGGGTGTGAATCCCGTCCTCGAACGCCGTGGTGTCGATGGTTACGCTGGCGTTTTGCAGATCGCCGGATGCGGCGGCGACTTGGGCGCTGTCCATCAAGAACCGGACCGACTCGAGGCCAACCAAATCGGTCACCGTTGCCCCGGCGGTGATGGTACCGGCTACGACGCTGTCGGCGGTGGGCAAAATATTGCTGATGGTGGGCGTGATGTCGGCGAAGGGCAGGGAGGGCGTGTCGCCGAACAGTTGATCGCCGTCGGGGGCGCTGGTGTAGGCGATGGCTGTTTCGATCAGATCCCGGGGCGCGACAGCGGTCACGTTGTTGGCCGAAGCCGCCATGGCCAGAATGTTTTCCGCGATGACGTTGCGGTAGGTGGCCGCGCTAATGGGTACGTTGTTCAAGGCGATGGGCCCCGCTTCGCGTTGGCCGTCCAGGCGCCCGTCGTAGCGAATGTCATCGAACGCCAATTGGGCGAAACCGATGCTGGAGAATTGTTGTCCGCCCTGCTTATTTACCCAATCGATAAAACTGGAGATCGACGCGGTGATGAAGCCGTACTGCAGGCCGGGCGACAGGGCGGCGTCTTGATTGCGCACGTCCGTGACGTCCAGGGGCTGAGTGCCGGTCACATCCACGCCGGCGCCCAACATCACGGATATCCGGTTGTTCGCTTGGGAGATGGCATCGGACACGCCGACGCCGGAAGTGATGAGGAACTGGGCGAGGCCAGCGGCCATATTGGAAAACGCGGTGACTGACAGACCGAAATGTTGCCCCGAAGTATAGTTGGCAACGGCGCGAAGCATTTGTCCAGGTTGGAGGTCGACCACGGCGCCCGATGCTTCTTCCTTGTACCTACCGCCCGAAACTTCCACCCACAACGGCCGGCTCGACACGTTGAGGTTGACCTCGAATAATCCGTCGATATCCGTGCGGACCGTTTCCAGAAGTTCGCCTCTCGCGCCGTCCGCGAAATCGTAAATCTTCACCTCGCCGTTCTGAATCGGCCCATCGAAACCCACGCCGCTGATGTGAGTGCCCGGACGCTCCGCTGGAACGCCGCCACCACCGCCCCCGCCGCCGCACGCCGACAACAGTGTCGCCAGCGCAACGGTCAAGAACGCAAGTAACCCAAAGCGGGTCCGGAGAGTGAACGGGGTATCGGTCCGATTTTTCATGACGGTTTACGCTGCTGTTGTGTGCCGAGTGAGAAATTCTTCGAAAAATCTGGCGCTTAGGGAAAGCCCATATGCTACCTGTGCCAAACGCTTGACTCAATAACGAGAAACCGAGATATCAGCTATAACTTATTGTTTTTATTGTGAGGGTGCGTCGAATCGACGTTGGCTGCCGAACCTAATTCGTCCATGTCGCTCGAAACGCCGGCGAATTATATCAGGATTTTTTAGCCATTTGGCGACACTTTGCACGGCCGCCCGGCTGAATGGCGGGTTCTACGGGCTGGACGCCGGCGTCATTACGGGATACCCCGATGGTTTCTGCGTATTCTTACTGCTACAGTCGGACGACACCAATAAATGTACGCCGCCGACGGTCTACTATCCGATGACTGAAACTGATTACGCTGTGCGCCTATGACGCTCAAGTCGCGTTTCTTTTTCGTTACCGCCACCACGACGCTGGCCGTGGCGCTGGCGGTTATTGTCGCCAATAACCTCACCCTGCAGTTGCACGAAAACCGGTTCTTGACCGCCGAGATCGACAGCAAGCGGTCCATCTGGCGCAACATTGTGATCAACGAACTCGAGCGCATGCAGAACCAGCTGTTCTCCGTCACCCGGGATCCGGTGTTGCGCGAGGCGGTGATTGGTCGTCAGACTGAAGTTGTCCGCCAGCGCCTCGATGCGACATTCAATCGGCTGTGGGCCAGCCAGATCGTTACCAAGTTACAGATTGCCGACACTCATGGCGACATTGTCGCGGCGTTTCCCAACAACTACGTGGGGCCGACGCGGAAAACCATCATCGGTACGGCCATTCGCGACGGCAAAGTCATTCGGGGTATCGAGCGCGACGATGATGGGGAACTGATGGCCATTGTCGCCGTGCCTTTGTACACGAAGTATGGACAGTTGATTGGTGTGGTGTCTTTCGGGCGCAACCTCATCGGCGTGTTGCAGCGCTTCATGGAGCAGGACGCTTCGCTGTCTTTCATCGCCGACCGCGGCGGCGTCGTCGGCTTGCCGGTGGAAAGCAATATCCTGCCGGACGTCAGCCACTTGATTCCGCCCTTGGGCCAGGACGTCTACAGCGTCGAGCATCTGCACGGGCGCGCCTATCAGGTCACGATACTCTCCGTTGGCGACTATCAGGACCGGCCACTGTCCCACATGGTCGTGTTCCGCGACTATACGGAAAGTTTCGCCGAGGAAAGCACGGCGAACTACACAAGTTACGCTATCATTATCTTGATGCTGGTCGCCTCCGTGGTGTGGCTGTACTGGTTCGTCGTGATGGAGTCGACGCGGCTGCACCAGGCCGAGCAGCGCCGCAACCAGGAGCTGGCGGTGACCAATTCCCAGTTGCAGGAAGCACTGCGCGTCAAGTCGGATTTCTTGGCCAATATGTCTCACGAGCTGCGCACGCCGCTCAACTCGGTGATCGGGTTCTCCGGGGCGTTGTTGAAAGGCGTTGACGGGCCGCTCAATTCCGAGCAGGAAACCAGCGTGCAGTACGTGTTCAACAGCGGCCAACACCTGCTGAATCTGATTAACGACGTGCTCGATATTTCGAAGATCGAGGCGGGCAAGATGGTGCTCAATCTCGAAACGGTCGACGTGCGGGCGCTCATTCTCGAAACCGTGAAACTGGTGGACGTGCTGTTCAGGAGTAAATCGCTGCCGCTGCGGGTTGAACTGGCCGACGACATACCGGTTATCTATGGCGACAACACCCGCATCAAACAAGTTCTGCTCAACATCCTGAGCAACGCCGCCAAGTTCACGGACAAGGGCGAAGTCGTGATCCGCTGTCGCGTGGTGGAGATGGACGAGGAAGAAATTCCCGCGGCCGATCGTCAAACCGTGGAGGGCCAGACCCACTGGGTGCTGTTGTCCGTTAAGGATTCGGGGATTGGCATCAACGAAGCGGACTACGCGAAAGTGTTCGAAGAATTCCGGCAAATCGACACCGGCACCGCCCGCAAGTACGGCGGCACGGGCTTAGGCATGGCCATATCGAAACGCATCGTTGAAATGCACGGCGGCCACATTTGGCTGAGCAGTCGCGTGGGCGCAGGCACCACGTTTTATTTCAGTCTGCCGCATACCGCGGACGAATCTCTGGCCACCGAAGACGCCGTGGTTGACCTCAATTTGCCCCGGGCCGCGGCAAGATAATCGGCAAGCCTTGCTGTTGTTCCCCCGCAAGCGTAGCGGTGGTCCCGCAGTGCCGGTACGAGGTGGTCCCTATTTTGTCCACCCCCCAATCCGCTTAAAGTCTAGTTTCTCTGTAGTAATGATCTTCACCGCTGGCCCGGCGCGTTATTTCAACCTTATGCCGATGGACAGCGAAATTGACGCCCAATGGGCGGTTCGTTGAATCGCGCTTGAGGCAACCAGAGGTTTTCTGAATGCAGGCTGAGGCCACCATCCTTTACGTTGAAGACGATGCCGTCAACATGGCGCTCGTGAAAAAATTGCTTCGCAATGAAGGGTTTAAGGTTTTGGAAGCGCCCAACGGCTGGGCCGGTTTGGCCATGGCCGAGCAACACAAACCCGATCTGATTCTGATGGACATGAACATGCCCGACCTGGACGGCTACCAGGCGACCCGTCGCCTGAAGCGCACGCCAGAGTTGAAGCACATCCCCGTGGTTGCTCTCACGGCCAACGCGATGGACGGCGATCGCCAGCGCTCCATCGAATGCGGCTGCGAAGGCCACATCACCAAACCGATCAACATCAACACGTTTATCGAAGAAATCCGCGACTACGTTCTGCAAGGACGGGCGACGGCGCTTCTGGCGACCGGCACTGACGGTCCTGTTCTCAATCGAGCCGATCCTGCTTAACAGCGAGTACGCTCAAAGTTCACTGCTTGGCTTCTGTGGGAGCGGTTTCCTACCGCGATTTGCGCGTATTCAATTCGCCGATTGATCCGCTCCCTCAATCCCAGCGCTCAGTCGGTTTCAATGGTGTACAGCAGGTCAGCACCCTGATCACTGCCGCTTTCCGCCTCCAGCGCCCACCGGCTCGAAAGGGTATATCGAATCTTCAGCTTGTTGATCTGGTCGACGAAGTCTCGCCCGTAGCTGACGAACAGTTTCGGCGAAATGAAGCGGCCGACTGAGACGCTCTCCGAATCAAGTTCGATCTGCTCTTCTTCAAAACCAAGAGCCGTCCCGATTTTCTTCGCAACCAACGCACCGCCCGCAAAAGCGGCCGAGTTCGCCGCCGAATACACCTTATCGCCCTCGGCTCCCGAAGCCGCGTTCATGGGTTGACCGGCGATGATGTACGACAACACGTCGGATTCCGCCATGGACGGGTTGCTGAACACCGAAAGCTTGGGATCGCGCAAAGTCCCACGGACGTTGACACCGACGAGAATATCCTCCGTGCCTTTTATTTCGCGGCTGGCGCGAATGTCCAGTCCCGGATCGTCGATCACGCCGCCGATAAACACCAAGCGGCCCCGATCGATCGCCAGCTTTTGCCCGAAGACGTCGTAGTCACCCTTCACGACGCGGATCTCGCCGTGGGCGCTGGTCGCTTGCTCGGGCGAGTCCATCACAACCACGTCGCCGCCGAATTTCGCCCTCAGCCCGAACCCTTGGAAATCAACCTGATCCCCGAGGGAGAGGCGTACCACGGATGTGATCACCATTTTTTTTCCGCTGGCGGTCTCGTCGTCCACGATTACCACATCGGACGAGGGCGTCACGGCCCCACTGAATCCTTTGGGTTCAATCCTGGCCAGCGGAATGGCTACCGTGCCCACCACGTCCGCCTTTTCGGCTTGCCCCGATACTGACAACTCCGGCGAGATGAGCACGCGATACTCCGGTATATTGACGACCTCGAATTTATCGCCGGTGATCAAGACGGTGTTGCTCCATGGTTCGCCGGGCGCAAAGTCAAAGCGGCCATCGGTCCGTAGGTGGCCGTTACCGGAGCGTAGCCGCAGGCCGTAGGTTACAGCGTAGTCGTGGGACTCGATGTTCAGCGCGATGTCGCGCAGTGTGATGCCAGCCGGGGCAATGCTGATCACGCCGTTGTCGATCTGTGCTGATCCGCCGACCACTGGCGCGGACGGCGTGCCCGCGAAAGTGAAGCGGCCGCTCAGTTCCCCTTGGGTTTGATCGATGGCCGGAATGATGGCCGGCAGGATGCCCAGGCTACCGAAACTAAAATCGAGTTCGCCTTGCAGCGGCGCGCTGTCTAGCGGCTGCCCGGCAGCGGCGGCGATGTGGACGTCGGCGCGCACGCGATCGTTGTCATTGAGCTTGACGCCTGCCCCTAGGGTGATGCCGTCTTGCTTCCAGCGGGCGAACATTTGCGCGGCGGTGTAATGGGTGCGCACGGTGTCTGTCTCGTTAATGACGAAGTCCACTGTGCCCTGCGGACTACCCAACACGACATCGGCGTCATGGATCGCGCCTCCCTGGCCGCGAATGCTTCCGTCCAATTTGAACACGCCATCGGTGGCCGCGTTGTCCGGCAGCCATGGCAGCAGCAAGTTCAAAGGGAGGGTGTCGCTTTGGGCAGTGACGGTCCACGGTTGGGTCGCGTCCCAGTTCCCTTTCAAACACAGCTCGCCGCTGTTGTGGGTCCAGCACGTGTTGCCGATTTCAAAGCGGTCCCGCGCGATGGCCAGCGGCGGGGAGTCCTTTTGGTTCCACTGGCCGCCTTGGCCGAGGGTGAACATGCTCGATGCCAAGCGACCTTGCCAGCGTTGGTCGGCGTATCCGCCGATCGCGTGCAAGGCGAAATTAACCATGGGCTGCTCGACATAGGTCACTAAGAAGTGTTGCCGCAGCGTGCCGTGGCCCGTGACCCGGACTTGATTCACGGCGGTGCCGCCAAAGTTAATGTCCTCGGCGTTTAGGGTGACGTAGGATAACAGGCGTTCGTCGAGCTGGGTGCGCGCATCCAGATGGATCGACTTGACATGATTTTTCTCGTAACCGATCCCTTCGCCATCCATGTTCATCGCGACCTGCGGCCCCGCTTCATTGACCGAAAAGTTACCCGCGCTGGTGACCTGTCCGGTGAGTCCCAAACCGAGTTCTTCCAAGCGAGGAAACTCGGCGTTCCAACTCAACGACCATCGATCGAGCAGCCGTCCTTGCGCCACGACTTGCCCGCTGCCGTAACGAAGGTGTGCCGGCGAAATATCCACACCTTTGTCGGCGAATCGGACATCGGCGAATCCGCTCAGCGGCTGCCCGCGCAACGTGCCGTCGAGCCGAGTCAAGCGCGCATGGGCGCTGAGCGTTTCGGTCAATGCGCCGTCGCTGTCGAGATGGAAATCGACCGCGCCGGGCACATCGGGCCACTGTTGTCCTGGATCGATGTCCTTGGCGTCCAATGACGCGGTCCACCGCAGCGATGGTTGCCAGTGCACTTGTCCGGCGCCGGCAACGCTGCCGCCGAGGATCTTCAGATTGAGTTGCTCGAAGCGAAACGATTCCATGTCGCCGCCGCCCTTGATGTTAACGGTGCCGGGCGTAAAGCCGCCGCCGGCGAAGTCGGTCTGCAATGCAACGGTATAATGCTCGGCGCCGCCGCTCGCCCGCAATGAGCCACGTTGTACGATCACTGGCGCGGCAAGTTCGGGCGAGGCGTGGGCCAAGTGCGGCCAGGACGCATCGATGGAAAATTCCAACGCCGGTGCGAAGGCGACCCAACCTGTGGCATCCAAGCGATCCGCGTCGGAGTTGGCCGAGAGGGACTCAATTACCACTCGCGATGGGTCGCCCGTCACCGCGGTTGCGACGTTGATCGTGCGCGTTACCGGGCCGTGGGTTTGCAGTGCGGTTTCGAACTGCGCCTTGTATTGATTCAGCGTCCCATGAATCTGCCATTGGCCCGCGGCGCTCGTTACCATCGCTTCGCCGGTCAGCGGCCAGGCGAGGTTTTGCCAGTCGCCGCGCAAATCGGCGCGGGTGTCCCTGCCTGCCAGGACAATGTCACCGCGGCCGCCAATCGATGCGCGTCCGGGTTCGAGTCGGGTGTTCCAGCTCTTCACCGCAATGCGATTGGCCGCGTAGCCAAGGTCGAATCGACTTCGGGTTTTGTAGATGCCAAACGCTGCGTCCACCGCGGCCATCGCCTGAAGTTCAGTTTTCGTTCCGTTGGCTTGAATGGAGAAACGGACCCGGCCCGCCGGCAGATCGGGACGCAGTCGGGACGGATCTGTGGCGGCCAGATCGAGCTGCGCTTCCCACGTCAGAGCGTCAAAAACATCCTGGGCCCGTGCGGTCAGTTGGAGTTGCGCTGGCGCGTGCAGGTTTTGGCTGATTCTCAAGTCGCGCAGCGAGCCGCTGACGTCGAGGCCGCCGGCCAGAGCGCCGACCGAGTCGTCACGCCAATGCCATTGGCCGACGAGCGTCAACGGGTAATCGCCCCGTGGCGCGAGTCGACCGTGCAGCCGAAATCCACCCTGAACAAGCGCGGCGCTGAGGAAGTCGACGTCGATGCCGGCATCGGTGAAGCGGGCGGCGCCGTCGATGCGGGCGATGCGCAGCGGTTGTTCCAAGTTCACTTGAATGTCGGTGGCGGAGAAGCTGTCGACGGAAATAGCCAAAGGCAGGGCAACGTCGGGCAGTGTGATGGGCGTGGGCGGCGGCGCCTCGTCGGGTGCGGGGCTCGCGGTCGTGCGTGCGCCGGGAGTGATAAATACAGTCGACAAATCGAGACTATGCACTTCCACCGCGCCGCCCAGCAGGCGCGGTAAACGCCAGCGCAGCGCCAGTTTGTCGATCTCCACGGCGGCGGCCGGCGTGGTCACGCTCAGGTTATGCAGCGTGACGCTGTTCCACAAGCGCCCCTGAATGGTTCCCACCGTGACTTCGAACGGAACGAAGCGCAGCGCGGTGTTCACTACATAACGCAGTCCGCTTTCGGAACCGAGCAGCCAAGCCGCCCCGATCATGACGATTGCAACCGAAAAAAGCAGCACGCGGCGCCAGGTCATAGCGTGGGACCCAGTACGATATGAAGCCGCCACGGTCGGTCGTCCAGACTGAGCGCTTGGGCAACATCGACGCGCAATGGACCAACGGGGGAATGCCAACGTATGCCGACGCCGGCGCCCTTCATCAGCGTGGCGCTCCAGTCGTCCATGGCGTTCCCTGCGTCCACAAACGTCGCGACACTCCAGTCCGGGGCGAAGCGGTGCTCCAACTCCACGCTGCCCACCAGCAGTTGTTCGCCACCTTCGTCGTCGGGACTCAACGATTCGTACGCATAGCCGCGCACGCTCAAATCACCCCCGGCGAAGAACCGCAAGGCCGGCGGCAATCCGCGCACGTCGCCGTAGGTGGTGGAGCCGACTTCGCCGCGAAGTAGGGCGCGATTGTTTTCGCCGAGTCCGACGATGACTTTACCATTGAGAATAGTTTGCACGAACGTGCCGTCGGAAAAGACTTCTTCGTTGGCCCCCCGCAGGTCAATGGAGAAGCGGTAGCCGGAGAGTGGGAAAGGGGATTTGGTGGCTCGCAACCACGACCACGTGATGCCGGGAATCAAAAAATCCGTGTTGCCGATATCGTTGCCGACGGCGTAGGAGTCGGTGCGAAAATTGAGGTAAATCGTCTCGAGTCGTCCTTCGCGGCGACTGACCGATCGGCTTACGCCGTACACCCATGACTCGTCTTCCTGGTCGCCCGATGTGTCATCCTCCCAATTGACGGAGTACTCCAACTGGTCGGTGCGCGGATTGCCGATGGGTACGACATAGGCAGTTCCCAGGCTGTCAATCACGTCCGAGACTTTCAGCATCGCCTTCATGCGATCGCCCCGCCGATTGAATCGACGGTTGGTCCAGCCCAAGCTGCCGCGCGGTCCCGTATCCGTCCCGTAGCCCAGGCCCGCGGTGTAGCGGTGGCGCGGTTGCGCGTCCAATGTGGCGAGCACCGGTATGGTGAGATCTTCCGCTCGTTCGCGATCGGCTCGAATGTCGACGCTACCAAAGTATTCGGTATCGTACAGCGCATTGTGAAAGTCCAGCAACTTCTCGCTGGAGTAAAGATCACCGGCCTTGAACGGTACATAGCGCCGCAGATACTCTTCATCGATGACGTCTTGCTTGAATTCGATGGCCCCAAATCGATAACGCGGCCCGCTGTCGATCTGCAAAGAGACGGTTGCGCGCGCGGCGCCGCGATTGACGGCGATCTCGTGCTTGAGGAACTTGGCGTCCAAATACCCATTGTCGAGCGCGTAGCGCATCAAGGCGCGTTTTCCCGCATCGTATTGGCTGTGTACCAACGTGCTTCCGGCGCGGAGCGGAAAGTCACGCCTCAGCTTTTCGAAATTCGCGTCATTCTTGCCTTCGCCTTCGATCTCGATGGCGACCGTCTCAACAACTACGGGCGATCCGGCATCGATGGTGTAGAGGGCCAGCCACTTGCCGTTCTCTTGCTTCAGGGAAGTTTCGATTTTGGGCGAGTAGTAGCCGAAGGGTTCCAGCGCGCTGCGAATCTCCTTCTCCGCGCGCCGATGGGCGCGACGCAGCTGGTCGACGGTAAAGGTGGCTTGCGCTTTCAGCTTGACCACGCTGAGCACGGCTTCAACGTTCTTGGTCAGTTCGCCGGGTAGACCTTCGATCTTTATTTCGAGCGATACATCGGCGCCACGGGCCATGCCGCACAGGGCGAGCAGCGCCACTGCAGCGACCAAGACGAGAGGGGATGTGCGGATTAGCGTCATGGATTGGCTATAGACTGAGAGCGTCCTGGTAATTTCGCGGAATAGTCCGCTCCCACGGAAATGAGCAGGTGCGCCGCGCCGCTTTTAATTTCCAGGCCGAAAGTTTAGCATGCGCGGATGACGACCTGGGACAACGCCGATATGGTAATTAAATGAGTCATTGGAACGCCGACGAGGTGATCGCCGATCTGGCGACGCTGCAGGATTTTGTGCGATATGGCGCCAGCCGATTCAATGCGGCGGGTTTGCACTTCGGTCATGGGACCGACAATGCGGTGGATGAAGCGCTGCATCTGGTCACCTATGCGCTGAGTTTGCCGGTGAGCGTGCCGCCGGAATTTTTGAGCGCCCGACTCGCCGCGAGCGAGAAGCGCGCCATTTTGAGTTTGTTCGCCCGGCGCATCGATGAGCGCCGTCCGGCCGCGTACCTCACTAACAAGGCGTATTTCGCCGGCCAGGAATTTTTTGTCGACGATCGCGTGCTCGTTCCGCGCTCGCCGATCGCCGAGCTGATCGAGAATCGCTTCGAACCGTGGAGCGATCCGTACTCCGTCGCGCACGTGTTGGATTTGTGCACCGGCAGCGGCTGCATCGCGATCGGTTGCGCGCTGGCGTTTCCGGATGCGCTGGTGGTCGCGACGGACATCTCCGCCGATGCGCTCGATGTGGCGCGCATCAACGTCGAGCGATTTCAGCTTCACGATGCAGTTACGCTCATACAGTCGGATCTATTCGACGCGGTGCCGGCGCAGCGTTTCGACATCATTGTCAGCAACCCGCCTTACGTGGGCGACGAAGAAATCGCCAGTCTGCCGGCCGAGTATCGTCACGAACCGGACTTGGGCTTGCGCTCCGAACAGGAAGGACTGGCCCACGCGGTGCGCATCTTGAGGCAAGCGCGATCGTATCTGAGCGATCACGGCATTCTGGTGGTCGAAGTCGGCAACAGCCAGCTGGCGCTGGAGCAACGTTTTCCCACCGTGCCCTTCACTTGGCTTGAATTCGCTCGCGGCGGTGACGGCGTGTTCTTGCTGCGCGCCGAAGAACTTGATGAATTCTGTAGGGAATTTGAGACTTAATGCCGTACGCCGGGATATAATTAAGCCACATGGCAGGCCCTCAATCGCGGACGTGGGAGCGGTTTCCTACCGCGATCGAGTCGGCAGTGGCCTGGATCCTATATAAAAAATCGCGGTAGGAAACCGCTCCCACAACGAACGCGCAGGTGTTCCGGCATGAAACAAATCATTGAATTCGACGTTGACCTAATCCGCCGCTACGACACCGCCGGGCCGCGCTACACATCTTATCCCACCGCCGTTCAGTTTCATTCCCGGTTTGGCGAGGCGGATTATCGCGCAGCGGCGGCGCGCAGTGAGGCCGAGGCGATCAAACGGCCGTTGTCCTTGTATTTCCACATTCCGTTTTGCGACACGGTGTGCTTCTACTGCGGCTGCAACAAAGTGGTCACCAAGCGGCGCGAGAAAGCCGAGCCGTTTGTCGAGCATTTGAGCCGGGAGATCGCGCTGCAAGGCGCTTTGTTCGATCGTTCGCGGCCGGTGGTGCAATTGCACTGGGGCGGCGGCACGCCGACGTTCCTGAGTCACGCGCAGATAGCGACGATCACGGAGCAAACGGCCAAGCATTTTACCTTGCTCGGCGGCGATCGCGGCGAATACTCCATCGAAGTAGACCCGCGAGAAATTCATCCCGGTTCACTGGCGTTGCTGCGCCAGTTGGGGTTCAACCGCCTGAGCATGGGCGTGCAGGATTTCGACGAGCGGGTGCAAAAAGCGGTGAATCGAATTCAGCCGCGGGAAGTGACCTTTGGCGTTCTCGACGAGGCGCGCGCGTTGGGGTTCAAGTCGATCAATATCGATCTGATATACGGTTTGCCATTTCAGAGCGTCGCGAGTTTTCGCCAGACATTGGACGAAGTCATTGCCATCGCCCCCGACCGCTTGTCGGTTTTCAATTACGCCCATTTGCCGGAACTGTTCAAACCGCAGCGGCGGATCAATGAGGAAGACTTGCCGAGCGCCGCGGAGAAACTGCAAATCCTGCACATGACCATCGAGCGTTTGGGCGAGGCGGGTTACGTCTACATCGGCATGGACCACTTCGCCAAGCCCAACGATGAATTGGCGGTCGCGCAGCGCGAGCGCACACTGTATCGCAACTTCCAAGGTTACTCGACGTACTCCAATTGCGATCTGGTCGCCATGGGGCCGACCGCCATCGGGATGGTCGCGGACGTATACAGCCAAAACGTGAAGACCTTGGACGAATACTACGCCGCGTTGGACGGCGGGCATCTGCCGGTATTGCGCGGTGTCAGGCTCGATGATGACGATCGCTTGCGCCGCGATGTGATCACCCGGCTGATTTGCCATTTCGAGTTGGATACGGGGGAAATTGCTCACACCTACGGGATCGACTTCGCCAACTATTTCGCATCGGAGCTGAGTCGGCTACAGAACATGCAGCAGGATGGCTTGGTCGAGTTGGGCAACACTATTAGAGTTACCCCGCGGGGACGCTTGCTCATTCGTAACATCTGCATGGTGTTCGACCGCTATTTGGCCGGGTCGACACAGCGTTTTTCCAAAGTCATCTAAGCGCGAAGAATCGCGGAATGATCCGCTCCCACAGCGAAAGGGCACTGTCCATTGTGGGAGCGGTTTCCGATGCACAGGGATGTGCGAATGTCGCGAGAGGGCAGGATGCCCGTAGCGACTACCGCGATTCTTCGCCCGATTCGTCACTGCATCGCGGAATGATCCGCTCCCACGGTTTGGGTAGCTGTTGATCCCATCCTCATCCGTATTACCACCTACAGGTGATTTATTGCCCGCTTTGCCCCAATGCTGCTAAAGTCGGGGTCCACAAAAAAGATCGGTTCTTTGGTCAAATCGGAGTTGAGCGAACGAGCCGCGGAGAGCGTCGTCGGTGGCTTTTTGGGGTCCATGGTTGTTTAACGGTTTCTGGGCGCTGTGCGTGTTGCTCGTGGCCCTGCCGCAGGCCGCCGCACAGTGGTCGACACCTCAAGGTCCATACCATTCGCCGATTGTTACTCTCGCCAGCGATCCCACTAGTACCAGCGTTTTCTATGCCGCGCATGGCAACGGCGGCATCGTCAAAAGCGAGGACGGCGGTTTGTCCTGGGCCAGCGTCGGGCCGACCAATCTAACGTTTCGCCAGCTTGTCGTTGATCCTTTCGACCCGCAAGTCCTGTTCGGTATCGCCGCCGGACAACTGTTTAAGAGTTCGGACGGCGGCGCGACCTGGAATCGCCTCGGCGGCTTCATTGGTCAAGCCTTGAATATCGGACTGGATCCGGTCCAACCGGGCGTTGCGTACCTGGTCATTGACCGCGCGGTTGTCAAGACCGCCGACGGGGGCGCGACCTGGACCGAAATGCTGCGGGTGATCGCACCGGAAATCGTTTCCAACATTACCGTCGATGCTGCTGCCTCGAACACGGTTTACGTCGGCGGCGGTGGCGGCACGCCTGTGCGCTGGTCCAGCGACGGCGGCGCGACTTGGTCCGCCGCGCAGGCGGGGCTCGAGGGTCAGTCGGTCATCGATATCGAAGTCGATTCGCAGCGCGCCGGATCCGTTTACGCGGCAACGTTCACCGGCGTGTTTCATAGCAGTGATGGCGGCGGATCCTGGCAGCGCAGCGGATTGGCCACCGGCTTCGTGAGCGATGTCGTTGCCGACCCCCGGCGCGCCGATCACGTGATGGCTTCCCACCGCGATCGCGGGGTGCTGCAGAGCTTCGATGCGGGCGCAACATGGACGGGACTGAACGGCGGCCTGGAGGAATTGCAGATTGCCGCCTTGCTGCCGGTGCAGATTGCCCCCTATGCGTGGCTCGCCGCAACGACCCGCAACGGATTCTTCGCCGTGGGCGAGGGCGAGTCGACCTGGAGCAATATCAGTCATCTCGAAGTGCCGGCGAAAGTTACGGCGTTGAACTGGTCCGCGGACGGCGAAATCCTGTTCGCCGGGACGGATCGGCAAGGCCTGTTCACAAGCCGTGATCGCGGGCAGACCTGGCAGATTTCTTCAAGCGCGCTGGATGGGTTGTTGATTCAGGATCTGGTGACGACCGACACGCCCAATGCGCCTATTTACGCGGTGGCGCCCACGCGGGTGTTTCGCAGTGACACCGCCGGGCGCACCTGGAATGAACTGCGCCTTAACCTGCCTCGCGACGTTGCAGTTCACGGCGTGCACTTGCATCCTCAGATCCCTAATACGCTCTTTCTGGCCACCAGCGCCGGCGTCTACCGCAGTTTCAACGGCGGTTCGACGTGGGCTCAGGCGGATCTCGCGGACCAGTCCGTGGTGTCGGTCACGCTCGACGCGATTCAGCCGGACATCATTTACGCCGCATCGGCGAGCGGCGCGCTGTTCAAATCGGTCGACCGGGGCATTCGCTGGGACGATGTCAGCGCCAGCCTGGCGGTGGGCGCGGTGGCCCATGTCGTCGCGGATTCGAGAGTCGGCGGCCGGGTCTATGTTGCCGGCGAGTTTGCGGGGCTGTTCGCCAGCGCGGATAGTGGCGCCACTTGGACGCCGTTGAATGGCACGCTCGGCGAGCGAACCGTAAATCGTCTTTTCCCCGCAGCCGACGGCGCGTTGTATGCCGCGGAGCAAACGGAGCTTTCTCGCAGCCGCGACGGAGGCGCTAGTTGGGTTGCCCTGGCGGTCGGCGCTACGGGAAACATCACCGCCTCAGCGGCGCGCAGTGGGGGACTCGTCGCGGTTGGGATTGACGGCGCTGGGGTGTCCGTCGCTCAGTTCAGCGACACGGACAATGGCTCGGGCGGTCCCGGTGGTCCCAATCTTCCCGGCGGCGGCGGAGGGGACGATGGCGGCGGCGCAATGTGGCTAATGCTGGTTCCGCTCGCCGCTCTCTATGGCGCTCGCCGGGCGCAGCGCAAAAGTTAGTCGTGGGAGCGGATTATTCCGCGATTCTTTACCCGACTGACCATCGCAGCCCACTCGATCGCGGAATGATCCGCTCCCACCAGCGTCCGCCGTTGTCGTAGGGGCGGCTTCAACCGCGATTCGGTGTTCCGCCGCCACGAATGCCTGGGCAAAAAGCCGCGCGTTCGGTTTACAATACCGCCCATGTCGGGAAATTCCATTGGTAAGTTGTTTAGCGTGACGTCTTTCGGGGAAAGTCACGGTATCGCTTTGGGTTGCGTTGTCGACGGCTGCCCGCCAGGTATGGCCTTGAGCGAGGCCGACCTGCAAAAGGATCTCGACCGGCGCAAGCCGGGCCAATCCAAGTTCACCACCCAGCGCAAGGAAGATGATCGAGTCCAGATTCTTTCCGGGGTATTTGAGGGCCGGACGACGGGCACACCCATCGGTCTGATCATCTACAACGAAGACCAGCGTTCCAAGGATTACGGCGAAATCATGAACACGTTTCGCCCCGGCCACGCCGATTACACCTACCAACAAAAGTACGGATTCCGCGATTACCGCGGCGGCGGGCGCTCGTCGGCCCGCGAAACCGCCATGCGGGTGGCCGCCGGTGCTATCGCCAAGAAGTACTTGGTTGAACGCTATGACGTTAAGATTCGGGGCTACGTGGCGCGCATCGGCGATATCGCCCACGATTCATTTTCCTGGGACGAAGTGGAGAACAATCCCTTTTTCTTTCCCGATGCCAGCAAGGTCCCGCAGTTGGAAGAGTACATCAAAGCGATTCGCAAAGACGGCAACTCCATCGGCGCGCGGGTGACGGTCGTCGCAAGCGGCGTGCCGGCGGGATGGGGCGAACCGATTTTCGACCGTCTGGATGCCGAACTTGCCTATGCGCTGATGAGCATCAATGCGGTGAAAGGCGTGGAGATCGGCGCCGGTTTCAAATCGGTGACGCAAAAAGGCTCCGAACATCGGGATGAAATCACGCCGGAAGGGTTTCTTTCAAACAATGCGGGCGGCATTCTGGGCGGCATTTCGTCCGGGCAGGACATCGTTGCCAGCATCGCATTGAAGCCGACATCGAGCATTTTGATGCCAGGTAGATCGGTCGATCTCAACGGTCAACCCACCGAGGTGGTGACCAAAGGCCGGCACGATCCGTGCGTGGGCATTCGCGCCACCCCCATCGCGGAAGCCATGATGGCGATTGTGTTGATGGATCATATGCTGCGCCATCGGGCGCAAAATTTGGACGTCAAATCGATCACGCCGCAGATTCCCGGTAAGCTTTGAAGCGCGTTCGGCGAGGAATCGCGGTCGTCGCTACGGGCATACTGCCCTCTCGCGACATTCGCACATCCATGTGCATCGGAAACCGCTCCCACGATGTGTTGGCCCGTCTGGTGGAAGCGGATCATTCCGCGATTGAATCGACGAAAGAGTGGACTCGAACGGAGAATCGCGGTAGGAAACCGCTCCCACGGCGGTGTCGCTCGTGTTGTGGGTGACAGAGATTTTGGCGAGTGTACAAGCGGCTTCCTGCCGCGATTAATTCGGCGAACACTGGATTTCGATGCCCTACTGGCGCCTGTCGGCCTTTTACTTCTTCTTTTTCGGTTCCCTCGGTGCGTTCGCGCCGTACTGGAGCGTTTATCTCCATTCCCTCGAATTCAGCCCGCTGCAAATCGGCGAATTGATGGCGATCATGATGGCCACGCGGATCGTCGCGCCCAACATTTGGGGCTGGATCGCCGATCATACCGGGCACCGCATGCGCATCGTGCGCATCGGTTGCTTTCTCGCGCTGTTGTTTTTCGCCGGCGCGTTCTTCGGCACGTCCTATGCGTGGCTGGCCGCCGTGATGGTGCTGTTCAGTTTTTTCTGGAATGCCGCGCTGCCGCAGTTCGAAGCGGCGACGCTCAACCACCTGGGGCGCGATACGCACCGCTACACCCAGATCCGCGTGTGGGGTTCGGTCGGGTTCATCGTCGTGGTGGCTGGGCTCGGGCCCTTGCTGGATCGGCACGGCGTGGGCATGCTGCCCGCGGTCTGCTTTTTCTTGATGGCGGGGATTTGGTTTGCCACTTTGTTGGCGCCCAACGATGATACGCAGGCCAATGACACCACGCACGGCTCATTGCGGGATACGCTGCGCAAGGGACCGGTGCTCGCCGTGTTGGTCGTTTGCTTTTTGATGCAGGCGAGTCACGGTCCGTACTACACCTTCTATTCGTTGTATCTGGAATCCCACGGCTACAGCCGAGGGGCGATTGGTTTGCTTTGGGCGTTGGGCGTTGCGGCCGAAGTGGCGCTGTACATGGTATTGCACCGGATATTTCATCGGTACGCGTTGGAGCTGCTGCTGGTCGTGGCACTGGCGTTCACGACGTTGCGCTGGCTGGTCATTGGCAATTTCGCCGACAACGTCGTCATGCTCGGCTTGGCCCAATTGCTCCACGCGTTCAGTTTCGGGCTTTATCACGCCGTGGCGATTCAGTTGATTCATCGTTATTTCGTCGGGCGCAGCCAAGGGCGTGGGCAGGCGCTGTATAGCAGCTTTGGATTTGGCGCCGGCGGTGCGTTGGGCAGTCTGTACAGCGGCTACATGTGGGAGGCGGTCGGCCCGACAGCGACGTTTCTCGCCGCCGCGGCGTGCAGCGCGGTGGCAACGATCATTGCGGTGCGGTTGTTGTGGCGCAAAGAATCGCGGTAAGAAACCGCTCCCACGATGAATCGAGGGTCTTGTTGTGGGAGCGGATCATTCCGCGATTGACCTGGCGAAGCATCGCGGTGAGACACTGCTCCCACGATGATTCGTACGTTCGTTTTGAAAGCTTAGCCTGGGAGGCTGAATATGGCGCTCGATCTGGTCAATGTCCTCGGCCTGTGCGCCGGCACGCTAACAACGATTTCCTTCGTCCCGCAGGTGATGAAGACCTGGCGCACACGCTCGGGCGCCGATCTGTCGACGGGGATGTTCGCGTTGTTCTCCGTTGGCCTTGTGTTGTGGCTGATTTACGGCGTGGTCATCGACTCTTGGCCGATCGTGCTGGCCAATGGTGTAACCCTTGCCTTGACGGTGCTGGTGCTGATTCTGAAATACAAGTTCACAAATCCGCGCTGATTTTTACTTCTTCTAAATATAGCCTTCCTGGACCAGACTTTTTTCCTTTACCTTCGGCGGTAGAGCGTCGATATGTCTGGTGCCATTTGCTGATCATCCGGTGATCCAATATGAATACTCGACGAACCGTGCGCATCATGGTCGTTGATGACGATGAAACCATACGCACAGTGCTGAGCGCGGTGTGTACTTCGCTATCCGGCGTCTCCCTGGTGGGCGTTGCCGAGGACGGCGAAGACGCGGTGGCAAAATTCGATCGACTGCGCCCGGACGTCGTGTTGCTTGATATTCATATGCCCAAGCTGTCCGGCATGCACGCCCTGGCCAAAATCAAGGAGCTGGAGCCCAAGGCATGCATCGCCATGCTGACGGCGGAGAGCGATGCCAAGGTGGTGCGCGCTTGCCTGCGGGCCGGTGCCGTGAGTTACGTCCTCAAAACCAACCCACCGGATAAGATTCGCGCCACCATCCGCGACGTTTGTTTCGCCCGGCTCAAAGAAATCGCCTGCGTTTGAGCCAATACAGGGCCAATATTGTTGAATTCGTAGTAAAATACGTCCGCATCTCGAGTGTGGTCGATTTGACGGGTTCTAACCCGCCACGTAAGATGTGCCGCTCTTTGCAATATTCGGGGTATAGCGCAGTCTGGTAGCGCGCCTGCTTTGGGAGCAGGATGTCGGGGGTTCGAATCCCTCTACCCCGACCAAATTATTGACGCGAGATGAGTTTCTCGCGCCCGGGTAGAAAGAGGGATTCGAACCCCCGACGGTCAGATCAGAAGGGATTCGACTAACACGGCAGGATGCTGTTTTGAACGCACGAAGTGCGGCCCCGCAGGGGCGGAGGGCAGGGATGCCTGGAGTAATCCCTCTACCCCGACCAAATTTTCACCGCCGCCGAGCCTCGGGGTTGAGCCTAAAGCGCCTGTAGCTCAATCGGATAGAGCATCAGCCTTCTAAGCTGAGGGTAGCAGGTTCGAATCCTGCCAGGCGCGCCATTTTAGCCGTTTTGTTCTCCATCCCCGCTTGGTACCATGGCCCTCCAAATCAATTCCGGGAGGGATACCACATGGACGTGCGTGCCGCCGTAGCATACGCGCCGGGCAAACCGCTGGACATCGAAACGGTTCAACTCGAAGGGCCGCGGGCCGGCGAAGTGCTGGTCGAAATCAAGGCGACCGGCGTTTGTCACACCGATGCCTATACCCTTTCCGGAGACGATCCCGAGGGGTTGTTTCCTGCGATCCTCGGCCATGAAGGGGCGGGAGTCGTGGTGGAAGTGGGGCCGGGTGTCACCTCGCTCAAGCCCGGCGATCACGTCATTCCGCTCTACGTTCCCGAATGTCGCCAGTGCGAGTACTGCACCAGCGGCAAGACGAATCTCTGCCAGGCCATTCGCGCCACCCAAGGTCGCGGCCTCATGCCCGACGGCAGCAGCCGCTTCTCGGTGGGCGGCAAGAAACTCTTTCATTACATGGGCACCTCGACGTTCGCCAACTATACCGTCGTGCCGGAAATCGCCCTGGCCAAGATTCGAGAGGACGCGCCCTTCGACAAGGTGTGCTATATCGGCTGCGGCGTCACCACCGGCATTGGCGCGGTGATCAACACCGCCAAGGTGCGGCCCGGTGACAACGTCGTGGTGTTCGGTCTGGGCGGGATCGGCCTCAACGTGGTGCAGGGGGCGCGCATGAGCGGCGCCAATATGATCATCGGCGTGGATACCAACCCCGCAAGACGAGCGCTGGCCGAAAAATTCGGCATGACGCATTTTGTGAATCCGAAAGACGTTCAGGGCGAATTGGTGCCGTACTTGGTCAACCTCACCCAGGGCGGCGCGGACTTCAGCTTCGAATGCGTCGGCAACGTCAAGGTGATGCGTGATGCGCTGGAGTGTTGCCACAAGGGTTGGGGCACCAGCGTCATCGTCGGCGTCGCGGGGGCGGGGCAGGAAATCAGTACGCGGCCGTTTCAACTGGTCACCGGGCGGGTGTGGAAGGGCACGGCGTTCGGCGGCGCCAAGGGTCGCACCGACGTGCCCAAGATTGTCGATTGGTACATGGAAAGGAAAATCAACATCGACGATTTGATCACCCACGTCATGCCGCTGAATCAAATCAACAAGGCGTTCGATTTGATGCACGAGGGCAGTTCGATTCGCAGCGTGATTACGTTCGACTAGCATGCCGGCATTCGAAACATTCCAGCTACACCGCTGCTTTGACGGCACGGTCGGTTTCTATGCCCATCAATCGGAAGCGTGCAGTGGGACCATGCGCTTCGCTGTCTTTCAGCCGTCACAAGCGCTGACCCAGCGTCGTCCCGTGTTGATGTATCTCGCCGGTCTGACCTGCAGCGAAGAAACGTTCATGATCAAGGGCGGTGCGCAACGCTTGGCCGCCGAGTTGGGCATCATCCTGGTCGCGCCGGACACCAGCCCGCGCAACACGGACATCGCCGGCGAGGACGACGACTGGGATTTCGGCACCGGGGCGGGGTTCTACGTCGATGCGACCCAATCACCCTGGTCGCGGCACTATCGCATGTATAGCTACGTCACGAATGAATTGCCCGCGCTGATCGGCGCCCATTTCAACGGCGACTTGTCGCGCCAGGGTATATTCGGCCATTCCATGGGCGGCCACGGCGCTTTGATCTGCGCGCTGAAGAATCCGACGCAGTACCGATCCGTCTCCGCATTCGCTCCGGTGAGCGCGCCGATGCAGTGTCCGTGGGGGCGCAAGGCGTTTGCGAATTATCTGGGCGATGAGCGGCGGGATTGGCAAGCGTATGATGCGAGCGAGTTGGTCAGGCAGACCCCGTTGCCGTACCCGATCCTCGTCGATCAGGGGCGTGCCGACAAGTTTTTGGATGAGCAGTTGAAACCGCAGTTGTTCGAGCGGGCCTGCGCCGCCGCCGGCCAGGAGTTGCGCCTACGGCTCCACGACGACTACGACCACAGCTACTATTTCGTGTCCACGTTCATGGCGGATCACCTGCGCCATCACGCGCCATGTCTCGGGGTCTGACCCCGCCCGCGGGGGCTAGGAAAAGTCTCGCATAAACAGTAAAATACGCGCGGCCTGGACGGAGTCCCGCAACAACGCCGGCGACTCCATCGGCGCGGCCCGGTCAATCGAGACTGGAAACCGGGCCGCAGAAAATAGATAATAGGCGCCTGCCGAATTTTGGCAGATCGCACCAAGTGTTATGGTGGGCGTAGCTCAGTTGGTTAGAGTCCCGGATTGTGATTCCGGTTGTCGTGGGTTCAAGTCCCATCGCCCACCCCATTTCCCTCGGGCCGTTAGCTCAGTTGGTAGAGCAGGAGACTCTTAATCTCTTGGTCGTAAGTTCGAATCTTACACGGCCCACCAAATTCATCCTTTGCAATCAACGACTTTTCCAACTCGCCTTCGATAACCCCACCAGACAACCCCCCATTTACTACCGAATCGCTACCAACGCCCCCCAAAAGGGTATCCAAACGCCGTGCAACATCGCCCCGCGCCTGGGGTAGCAGGTGCCCGTAAACGTCCAGGGTGATCGTGATCGACGAATGACCCAGCAACTCCGATATGGTCTTGAAGTTCTCGCCGTTGTGGATCAGCAGCGACGCATAGGTGTGTCGCAGATCATGGAACCTAATCCGCCGCAAGCCGGCACGCCGTAAGGCGGGATGAAAGCCTCGGTTAATCAGGTTCGCCGGGTTTTCGACGTGGCCCGCGCCGTTGGGAAAGACCAGATTGTCATCGCCCTTGGGGCACGCCAGCTTCCACCGCCGCAATTCGGCCATCAAAACGCCAGGCATGGGCACCCGCCGCCGCGACTTGGCCGACTTAGGCGACTGGAACCGGCCGTGGGAGTAGGTGCGGCGGACGTAGATTTCAGCCCCAAGCCAATCCACATCATCCCACGTCAGCGCAAACAGTTCGCCTTGGCGCAGGCCGGTGTAGATCGCTGTCATCACGATCGGCTTCCACTTGGGGTCACATGCGGCCAGCAGCGCGGTGACCTCAGATGGTGCCAATATGGCCCCTTCTACAAGGTCATGCTTGGACCCGTCCTTGGTCTTGAGGTGTTGGACGTTCTCCGCAGGGTTGTAGGTCATCAGCCGCGAATCGACGGCATAATTGACCATCATCGACAACAGCGTCAGCGCCTTGTTGATCGTGCGCGCGCCCACGCCCGCTTCCACCTTCCGTGCTCGAAAATTCTCAATGTCCGTACGCTGTAGGTCTCGAGCCACGAAGGGGCCGAAGTGGGGCAGGACGTGGCCCATTAGGATTTTCTTATAGTCGTGTTGCGTGCTCGGCTTGCAGCGCACGGTAACGTGACCGTCCCAATACAGTTGGACCAGTTCGTTGATCGTCACGAACTCCTTTCGGTGCTGGTACTCGCCGCGGCCCATGGCCGTCAGCCGATCCGCCAACAACCGTTCGGCCTCTTGCCGGTTGCCCTGGGTCGTCTCCCATATCCGCTTCATGATCGTCTTGCCGGTGTCTGGATCGGTGCGCGGCGCCCGATAGTCGAGCACCCATTTGCCGCGCCGAAAACTTACCTTGGCCATGAATCAATCCCCCTTCGATATAAATCCCCCGCCATTGCTGACGGGGGCACCACGTCATTACAGTGAAAACATCAAAACGATAAACGCCCAGATTAGGAAACTGAACGCCAGCCCATACACCAAGCCCCTGAACGCTTCCATGGGCGTCAGTCCGCTTGGCGCTGCAAGAAAAAAGGGACGTGCTGGCCCTCCAATTCCAACTTAAAGGCCGGTGCCGGACGCTTGAGCGCACGGCAGGCCCGCAGGAGTTTCAGCTTGCAGAAGTATTGGTGCCGGCGGTCTGTGAGTTTCAATGCGATCATTGGTCGCCCCTCCGCGTGTCCGTCATGAGGGGCAGCACCTTTGCCGCGATTTCGTCCACATCGCCAAGGGTGGGGTAACGATCCGCAGCGGCGATCCACTCTTTCAATGCGGCTGTCACGTAGTCGAGCCGCTCCATGTGTTCCGGCAGCGTCAGCGCATGGCCCGCGAAGTCGTTGGCGCGAGCGTTGAGCAGCGGACGGACTTGGGACCACAACAGGTCGATCATGACCCGCGAGTTTTCAATCAGCCCTTGGATGGTCCAAGCGGTGTCGCTGTACTTCTCCGCGCTCCATTTCTCCACTTGCTCATCGGTCAAGATCGTGGCCAACGTTTGGGCCTGCTTCAAGAACCGATAAATGGAATCGATGGTATCGAGCGGGGAAAGGTCCGGACGGGGGATTAAAGGTTGTGTTTTCATGTTTTGCCCTCGTAGTATGGTTTTCAGCCACTAAAATGGTGCCAGGTGTTGAAAACCGCTACGAGACGGCGGACGTATTCCCCCGAAGGGTATTTTATTAGTCGCACACCCGGCAAATTGAAGGCGCAAAAAAACCGCTGGTCTGTCGGGTGCGGTATCCGCTCGTAGTTGGGTTTTCAGCCCTAACAAAATGGTAGCACCGTCACTCACAAATGCAAGCCCATGCTACTTCTGCCCAATTTTCTGCATCGCCGCCTTAACAAGTTCCCCCGTCATTTGCTCGACTTCCTGCACGTCAGGGAGCATCGGCCGGGCCACTAGGCCCGGGTGTCGAACGCTACGCCGAAACGTCGGCCCGTTCGGCCCCACAAACATCAGCGCCGTGCCATTGCGCGGGTGAATGTCGTAGGGGCCTTTGGTGCCGAAATGATGGTAGGGCGCAACCTGGTTGTTTGTGCCCACCACGACGCTATGGCCGAAGATGCCCACGCGGTGCGTGAATGAGGCGCGCAAGCGGCCGGTGTTCAACAACGGACTGCCCGGCCGGTACTTGATGCCCGCCCAACTGCCATGCCCGCCAGTAACGAAATGCTCGTTGATCCATTTCAACTGTCGCATACCGATGGCGGACATCATGTTTCGGCCGCCAAGTTCACGCTTGAGCGCGGCCATCTTCTTTTTCAGGTTGCGATCATCCACGTGGATATTGGGCTTGAGCGCCGCGACACCCGCCTGCGCCGCGTTGGTCAAGTCATTCGCACCACCACCGCGCAGCAACGCGCTACCAAGTCGGAAAAATATGGGAACTGCCATTATTCGACACCTCTCAATGCTGGTTGTGTTGGGATTGGCTCAAATCGAATCACCCGCCCGCGCAACGCATGGGCATGTAACGCGGCAAGGGTCTGACTGTCGCACTCGGGGGGAATCAGTTTGGCTTGCAACAGGTCCCACACCCGCTTTTCACTGTACCCGGCCAATTGCGCCAATTGCGCCACGCTATATTTCATCGCTTCGGCTCTTTCTTGCTTACCGGCCGCAGCGGGTAGAGTGCACAGTTGGTTGATGTGCATCCTTCCACTTGCTGACGCCAAGTGCCAAGCCCGCTCTTGGGGTCATAGATGCAATCCCTGCACTTGGCATTGATCGCTTTTCGCATTGATAAAGCCATTCGTGTTACTCCAAATAAATGCGCACGTAGCGGTGAGGTACCGTGGAGTGCGCTCCTTGCGCGAAAAGTCGCAAGCCCTACTCGGGTCTCAACTCCCGAGACCCCAAGCCGACGACCGGAGGAGTCGCCAGCCTGGAATTCTTACCCTTTGACGATCACCTCTTCAACGCTTGGATCAGCCAGCACATGGGCGACCACGCGCATGGGCCAATCCCGCGCGGGCGTCATTGACAAGCCCGGAAACCAGCGAAACCGCACGCCCACTTGGTCATCGAGAATTACATCGCGATGGTCCCAAGATTCCCTAATCGCCTTCAGCGCAACCTTGCGTTGCTCCAAAAGTTCGTCGATGCGATCCGTCACGACTTCGCGGCTGTCCGCTGTGCCAAACCACGCTTCGTCAGACAACTTGACCGCCAGCGCGAAGAACTTCATGGGAGCAACGCCCGTTTCAGCGCCCGCCGCTTCTGCACCGTAGCAATTGATGCGCGACCCGTCCTTTGGACAACTGGGAAAGCGCCCGTCTCGAATCACCATCTTGAGCCGATTCACAAAGCCCCGCGCATTCGGCCACTTGTCCAGCCGTTGCGCGAGCGCGTCCAACTCCGCCTCACTCGTCTCCGCAATCTCCATCGCGTCACGCTGAAAGGATTTTTTCGACTGCATCGAACCCTTTGGCGATTGCAGAACGGCAAGCTCGCGCTCGAGTTTCGTGGCCCACAAGATGTTTTGGCCGAATGATTTTTTAGCCACGGTGCCTCCTAGTTGATGAAGGGCGCGAACAGCAGGCACCGCACCCAATTACCATCCGCCGCCGCCGTCTCAAGCACGCGACCGTAGATGACCTCACCAGACCCCGCGGCAATCGCTCGGCCCGATCCGTTGCAGGTAAACAACGTATCCGCCGCAATTGCCGCGCCGACGGTGACGAAGCTTTTCCCGGTGTAGGCAACTGTTACCGCCTCACCGCTTCGGCTTACGGTCTGAATGACGCCCGCGCCTTGATCCGTGGCCGCATGGGATGAGATGTTGACCTGCCCCGCTGCGCTCCATCGTGCAAGGTGGAATTGGCAAGCGGTCAAGTCGGTTGCCGCCAGGGCTGAAAATGTTTTTTGAGTCATGGGTAGTCTCCGGTTATTTGCTGAGTGCGTATTGTTTCTTCAGCTCGGGATCGAGCGTAAACACCGTTTCAACCGCCTCTTTGTACGTGCAGCGGTGTTCGTGCTGGTATGCCAAAGCGCGGCGATTCACCTCTTGCTGAACGTCCGCAAACTTGCGAACGGTGGGTTCGTAGGTGTGTTTGTGTAGCATGGTGCCTCCTATAGTTGGCCGTTGTAGTTACGTTTTAAATCGGGATGGCGCTCCAAGACCCGCTGCATCGCGTCACGATATGTCAGGTCTGGATGCTCGCGCCGCTCTTTTTTGACAAGCTCGTTGATGAGCTGTCCCGCGATTTCGGAAAGTTCTTTGCTCATGGTGTAGTGCTCCAAGGGGTGTCGTAGCCGGCGGCCGTGTAGTCGGTGCCGGTAACGCAGTCGTCCAAGTCGATCTCGCCATTCATGGGCAGTATGACCAACACGCCCGCCGCGGCGTTACAAAGGTCGTCGTGCTCGCCGGGCATGTGGTCAATCTTCGAGCCACGAACCACAAGGCCGAGCAACTGCTCAAGCATCTTGGGTTCATCGAGCAATTCAACCGCCTGCGCATTAATCAAAGGCTCAAGCGCCTCATAAAGCGCGCTCTTGCTTTGACTGCTCAGCGTGTAGCCGATCCCGTTTTCGGTGAAGTCTTGGCGGAATGTCTCGCCCGCGTAGGCGTCACCGATCACGGAGAAAACGCCGTATTCCTTGCAGATGGCGGCGAACTTCTTCACCGCTTCGCGCGGATTGAATGGCGCGCGCCCCGTTTGTGTGGCAACAAGATCGAGCACGCGCCGTTTCGTCTCGCGGTCGATATGACCTATGGCAAGAACTGCATCGTCGGAGCTGCCGCCGCTCATGTCCACAAAGGCGCGGTATTCACGGCCAAGCACGAAGGGCAGGGAGCGGCGCCGCTCGGCTACGCAATCCAGAACCTTCGTGGCATCGTAAAACGTGCCGTCGGGCATGCCCGGTAGATTCAGATGCAGGCGGCGGAACTTGTGCGTAGGCAGTCGGCGCCGTTGTTGCTCGAGATAGTCGGGGTTTCCCCACGACTCCATTGAAGGATTGGCGCGTTTCTCTGGATCGAGATCGGCAAAGGCAGGATCGGTGCAGTAGTCGCCAGAGTACCAATTGAAATACATTCGAGGGTCATCGCCACGCTTTCCGCGGGCAACCAGATCGAACAGCGGAACGCCCGGAGTGTGACGGATGCTTGCGTATGAGGTGATCCATTGCATGGAATCAAGGCGCGTCGGATCGTGCGCCAGGCCTTCAAATATATCCCAATTGCGATAGCCGTGAATCTCATCGAACGCACAGAACAAGTATGTTTTTCCGTGCTGGCCCACGGCGTCCTGTGCCGGCAAGATTTGCAGCACGCCCTTGCCGTCGCGTCTTTCGATGGTGTCGCGTTTAACGTCGACCTCGGCGTCAAGCAAGCGATTGCAGTCGATCAGTTTCTTGATCAAAGCTAGGTCGTCGCGTGCTTGGTCCAAATCGTTGGCCAAAACGTAGCAGTCGTTTCCATGCGGCGACTGCCAGGCGATTAGCTTATAGAGCGCGGCCAGGCTCAAGTCGGCTGTTTTCCAGTTCTTCTTTCCCCGACCACACAACGCAAGGTTGTAACGCGGGCGTCCATCGGGGTCGAACGTATAGAGCGCGTCCATGAATATCTTCTGACGGTAAGGGCAGACGGTATCGAGCAGCGGGCGACCATCCAACCATCGCAAGTGCGAGAAGAACTCGAGAGGACTATTCTGTTTCACGGTTTCCCCTCAGCATGTCTTGCAGCGACACTTCCTTCGCCTTGCGTTTCAGTCCCAGCCGGTTGAACAGATTCGTTAGCGCGTTTATTCGTGCGATGTAGATTCCAGGATCGACGGCGCCGCCAGCCAGCACGTCCGCTTCCATGCGTTCAAGGAGCGCCTCAAGGTGAATCGCTCGGGCAGCAAGGGAACGTTGGGCATAGCTCAATGTGTCCCAGCCTCCAAGGTCATTACAGAAAGCCTGGAGCCGTGCCTTGAATTCCTTGACCACGGCAAAGCGTTGATCGAGGCCCGCGAGCATGTCCGCGCTGTATTGCTCGGGTAGCTCGGTGCCTTTCGTGGACTTCATTCCTGGTGTTCCGCTCATACCATCGGCCTATCTGCTAGGCGAAATACGGAATTATGCGGGCAGGTCCTTGGTAGAGCACCGATGTAATATGCTGTTTTCATTACCCTTTTATCGCGAGTTTGGGATTCCAAATCCCTTGGTCAGACTTGGCGCCCTTAGTCAGTGTACTTTGTACACCTTCCCGCGCCCCCCTCGCTGCCTCCAATGTCGGCTCCAATTCGAACCGCACATATTTCCCGAATCGCAAGCAGGGTATTCGGCCTTCACGCGCTGCCATGCCAAACCACTGGGAGGGGATGCCGGTAATCACTTCGAGCTGATCGGCCGTCAACACCTGGTGGTTTTTTGGTGCCGACTCCAACTGTTGGCCTCGGAGCAGGGCTTGCGCGAATTCATCGCGGGTCAATGCGAGTATTTGCTGGCCGAAGGGGATGAAAACTGTATCGTTCGTCATGTCAGACCTCGACTACTGCGAAGTTAAACCCTGTTTTCTCCGCCACCCGTTGAATGAACCGATTCCGCCCCTCGCGATATTGATTCGCCTGTTTCTTGCTCAGGCGTCGTGGCAAGGGGTCCCACTCGCAATGAAACATCAAATCCCCTTTGTCTGACGTGCCTATGGTTGCTTCGACCGTGTAGGGGCCAACCTTCCATTTCCCCGTTACTGGCGTGGTCAATGTCATGGTTCCATGTCCTCCATTGGGTCTAATGCGCCAATTGCGCCGTATTGCGCCATTTGATTTTTGGCGCGTTCGGGAACGAGGGAAGAAACGGGCGCATTCAATTGCGCCGTTTTTTCTTCCCTTAAGGGAGCGGCGCAATTGGATTGATAATCGTCCGGCGCGTTTATTTCAGAAAAAGCCTCTAATGCGCCGTATTGCGCCGGGACAAGATAGGTCTTTCGTTGGCCTTTGCGGTCCGCCGCGGGAAGGTCCCGCTCGGTGATGCGATTCGAGACGACCAGTTCATTCAGCGCGGCGCGGAAGTCTGCCCGCGACATATTGGGAATGCTCGTTTCCAGGGAGCGGCCGGAGTGCTTTCGGTCTTGCTTTAGCTGCGACTCGACGAACCGCAAAACCTGGTCTGCGTTGGCGGATTTCTTTTGCTCCTCCGACACCTGGAAGTCGGTGAATGACTCAAAGGTGTGGCCGGTGCGTCGAATCCATATAAATGGCAAGTTGGGCGGCGCATAAGACAGCTTGGGCCGCGCCATGACGGTGATGCTGGCGTCCTTCGTGACAGCGCAGGCCGGTGGCGGGCGCAACTTGCCCGGATCATTGGCGTCCCATGAATGCATCACGGCCACCATGCGGGCGCCGTCAGGTAACGCCGAGCCGCCGCGATTGCTGTACGGGTCGAACGTTTTTTCTCTGGCGTTGGACTTACCGGTGTGAGTTACGAGACGCACGCAACAATCGAGCGCCCGCACGATGCGCCGGGCAGCGGTAACAAGGGCCTGTTCGTTGTCGTTGACCATCCCTTCGGACGCACCAAAGCTCACCAGGGGATCGAACACGCAAATAGCCGGGGGATCGGCCTTGTAGGCTTCAATGATGTTGTCGGCGAGCGCGGAAAGCACGATGTTGCCGCCGTCGCATTCGATTAACTTCACTTGCTGGCCGGTAACGTCCCAAATCCGAATTCGGTCTAGCACGGTTGCCCGCTCGCTGGGGCTTAGGTCCATGGCTCGCATGATTTCGCGCAGTCGGGCAACCAATTGCTCGCGCCGATCTTCGGCAGAGACGAACAACACCCAGCCGACTGACTCAACCTTCAGCCCATGCACGGGACGCCCGATCGCGAAGCAAACAGCCTCATAAATTTGAAGGGTCGTCTTGCCCGTCCCACCAGGGGCTATGAGCGTGGCCACGTCGGCGTAAAGGTAATCCTTGATGAAGCATCGCGGCGCGAGCTGCGCCGCATTAAGTTCGTCCTCGCTTAACCGCAGGTCATGGAAGGCCGGGGGTTGGAGCGGGTCGGGCTTCGCCGTCTCCGCGTCCTGACTCAACCCAAGCCATTGCGTAACGCGATCGACGACAGCGGGGGGCATATGCTCTTTCAGAGTCGGCCAGCCCTGCACCGGCTGGCCGTCCGCGAGTTTCGCGGCGGTTGACTTGATGGCGTCGTCAATGTCTTGCAGGTCTTGGCGCCCAGCCGCCTTGCCAACGGCTTTCAGAACCTTCGACAGCCAGACGGCGGGCGCACCGGCACGCAGCATTCCGCCAACCAAGGGCAGGGTGGTGCCGTGATAGTCACCGGCACGCCAATAGCGTGCCAGTAAAACGGCGGCGGCCAGGGTGCGCACGGCGGTTTCAAGATCGTCGCGGGCAACTTCACTAACATCGCCGTCAATGTCCCAGCGAACGGCTTCTGCCGAAACGTGAGTTGATCCGGGAAAAACGGTCTGTTTTCCGCTTCCCGCTCGAAGCTCCAAAAGAGTGTCGCCCTGTTGCGGGTCGATGAACTTGGCGAACGTCGCGCCACGCGCCACGTAGAGCCAGTGGGAGCGCGGTTTGCTGTCTCGGCCAAAGATCGACGCGGTGAAAGGTAAGAAGTCGTTAGCCAGGGCGATGGCTTCCCCGCAATCCAAATCAACGTCGACAAGATGACCGCTCACTTCCCCCAAGATGACGCCCACGTTTTGCGGCTTGCCGTTGAAGTGTTTTGCGGCGGTCTGCGCATTGACGCGCAAGGTTTGCCATTCCTTGATAACGGGGGCCTTGCTGGCCAATGGAACCGGCACGGGCGACCAGCCTCGAGCGATGTACTTTTGAGCAGTGTCTAGGGGCGTCATCGCCGTCGCGAACCTCGCGGCTTCGCTACGTAAGCCAGAAGCACATCAAGCGCTTTTTGGTCGTAGGTTATGAATCCGCTCGCGTCACGTGTCGCCGGTAGAATTCCTTCGGCCGTGAGGCGCATCACGTGGCGATAACTTATCCCTGATAATTTGCTCAGCTGCTTCCCGTTCATGCTGAACATGATATTTCTCCGGAGCATTTCGACATAGGACCAAGTGGCGATTCTGTGACGCCCATCACATTCATCCCCGCTTGCGTTGTGATAAGTATTAAGATTGCAAAATAAAATTTAGCGCTAAGACTGAACACCTATACAGCGCTACCGCCCGCGCTACAGCCAAGCCAAAACCGGCCAGCTTTCAGCGAAAGCCAGAAATGAAAAAAGCGCGGCAACGGTTTGATTTCCCGTTACTCGCGCTTCTTGTTTATGACGCCTGCTAGACTCTTAATCTCTTGGTCGTAGGTTCGACCCCTACACGGCCCACCAATTTAACTTCACGCCACCTTGGCGCGGTGGAACTCAACGTGGAATTCCACATCGCCCACGATCTCCACTTGGTGTTTGAGCTGAGGCTCGACCACCCCGCTGTGTTGCGGGTCCAACATGTGTTCTTCGACTTTCGGTTCAAGCATGCGATACAACAGCCGGCCTTTGGTTACCTTGATGAGCCCCCACACACCGGCGGCGGTAGTGTGTTCGCCCAGTAAACCTTTCGGAACGGTGTCTTGATTGAAGTCGGGCGTGCGCTTGTAGGGCGCCACTTCGGGCGGTAACGCTTTCATCTCTACCTCCGATCGGTTTGCGGCGTTGTGGGTGAAACGGCAACAGTTGACCTATGGTTACCTATTTTTGCTTACGCCTGCAAACAAAAACGCCCCAATTCGGGGGCGTTCTCGCTTGCATTTGATGTACCAACCACAGTGTTACTTGGCGACACCCAACTTTCCGCACCAGCCCGGGAACAGCTTGTCGGCATCTTTCGGGAAGGACTCGAATGCGCGGGCGAATTCGCGATGCTGCTTGGCCCACTCGATGGGGTCGGCGCCCGCTTTCCAACATTCGTAGGCCTGGCGTAGCGACTTGGCGCCGGCGGCCGGCGAGTCGATGTGACCGTAGGATCCGCCGCCTGCGGTGTTGATGACGTTGCCGTGGCCCAAGTTCTCGAAGAATCCAGGCAAGCGCAGCGCGTTCATGCCGCCGGAGATGATGGGCGTGGTGGGCTTCATGCCGTACCACTTCTGGAGAAACACCGGGCCTTCGCATTCATCGCGCTCGATCATGTAGGCGATGACTTTGTCGCTGCCTTCGCCTTCCATCTTGCCGTAGCCCATGGTGCCGACGTGAATGCCGGATGCGCCCTGCAGGCGGGACATTTTGGCCAACACGAACGCCGTGTAGCCGCGTTTCGCACTGGGCGACGTGACGGCGCCGTGACCCGCGCGGTGATAGTGCAAATACTGGTTGGGGTACTGACGGCGAGCGGTGGTGACCATGCCGGGGCCGCCGACGTAGCCGTCAACTAGGAACGCCAATTTGTCCGCATCCGGCCCGAACGTTTCCAGCGCGAAATCGGCGCGGGCGCACATCTCGTAGTGGTCGTCGGCGGTGATGTTCAACGAGAACAGCTTGGCCTCGCCCGTTTCGTCTTGAGCGCGCTTCATGGCGTCGTACACCAGCGGCAGCGTCTGCTTCAGCGGCGAGAACACTTGATTGCCTTGGGGTTCGTCGTTCTTGATGAAATCGCCGCCCAACCAGAACTCATAGGCCGCTCTGGCGAACGGTTCGGGGCGCAGGCCCAATTTGGGTTTGATGATGGTGCCCGAGATGTAACCGCCGTCGACGACCGGGCGGCCGAGAATGCGCCACAGATCGCTGATGTCCTTGGACGGGCCATCGAATAATTGGATGGCGCGCGGCGGCACAAAGAAGTCGATCATCTTGGCATGCTCGACGTCGCCCATGCCTTGGTTGTTGCCGATGGTGAGGGTCAGGAACGACACCATCATCAGGCGGCCGTCGGTGATGTTGCGGTCGAACAGTTCCAGCGGGAATGCGATGCGCATGTCCTCGGTGGCTTCATCGACGTAATAGACCAGCGCGTCCACGCCCTTGGTGAAATCGTCGGTGGTGGAAACGTCGACATTGGTGCCGGTGGAAGATTCGGCGGCGAAATGGGCCGCGGTTTCCAAATAGCCATGACCGGCCTTGGGTTTCATTTTGTAGGCGCACAAGATGTGGTTGCCTGCCTTGATCAATTCTTCTTCGTTGAGATCAAGGTTCGCGTAACGACCTGATTGATCCATTCTTTTTCTCCAGTGAAAACGTAAGTATGTTGAGGTAAAAAGACCTTATGAAACGCATGGACTATACGCGATAGGAGATATAAGAAAAATTCATATTTTCTGATAAGATCTCAAATAATTTCTTATGCTGCGACTTACCCTGCATCAGCTCAACATCCTCGAGGCCGTGGCCCGCTGCGGAAATTTCTCCCGGGCCAGCGCCGAGCTGCACCTCAGTCAGCCGGCGGTTTCCATGCAGATCAAGCAACTGGAAGAGGCGTTGGGTCTGCCCCTGTTCGAGCAGATTGGCAAACGGAATCAACTCACTGAAGCGGGTCGCGAAACCCTTGCCGCCGGACGGGCGATCAGTCGCGAGCTGGTGAATCTGGAGAACACCCTGGCGGATCTTCAAGGGCTGAAGGGCGGCACGCTCACCGTGTCGGTGGCGAGCACGGCGAGTTATTTCACGGCGCGGCTCATGGCGCTGTACCGCGAGTTGCATCCCGAAGTGCGCATCAGTCTTAACGTGGTCAACCGCGAAACCTTGCTGCGCCAACTGGCCGACAACAGCATTGATCTGGCGTTAATGGGGCAACCTCCGTCCGGGCAGGATCTGCAGGCGCAGCCGTTCTTGGATAACCCCTTGGTGGTCATCGCCGCGCCGCCCCATCCATTGGCCGGCGCGCGTGCAATTGATCTGCGGCGTATTGCCGCGGAACCGTTCGTTACCCGCGAGGAGGGCTCGGGAACGCGCAGCGCCGTGGAAAATTTTTTTGATCAGCATGGACTGATCGTAAATAACGCCATGGAGATGAACAAAAACGAAGCGATCAAGCAGGCGGTGGAAGCCGGCTTAGGCGTGGGCGTGGTATCGCTGCATACCGTGCGCGCCGAATTAATCGCGCGCAGTCTGTGCGTGTTGGACGTCGCGGGATTTCCGCTGCAGCGCCAATGGTACTTGGTGCAGCGTAAAGGCAAGCGACTGAGTCCGGCGGCACACGCCTTCTCGCAATTAGTGTTGCGCGAAGCGGCGCGGATCGCGCGGTCGGAGAGTGCGGGCTAGATCGATCCGAGATTGCCCGTTGGATTTCGTTGTGGGAGCGGATCATTCCGCGATCGACTCGGCGAAGAATCGCGGTAGGAAACCGCTCCCACAACAGCGACTCGAAGCTGCGCGAATTCATGCTCTCGGCGCCAAGGGCGAGGACTTACTAACGCAGTGCCGTCTGGGATTTAACGCAGTTTTTACCCGAGTTTTTCGCTTCGTATAGGGCGAGGTCCGCGCGCTTGAGAATCTCCGTTTCGCCATCGCCCATGACATACATTGCCAGACCCAGGCTGACCGTGACACTGCCGACGCCTTCTATCGGATGTTCGGCGACGAGGCGGTGAATGCGGCTGGCAAGGTCGCGCACCGTTTCAAATTCGCAATCGCTGCAGACGACCAAAAACTCCTCGCCACCCCAGCGACCGACTGTCCCCGAACCGCGCACTGCGTCGGCGACGGTGGTGGCCACGGCTTTGATCACGGCATCGCCGCAATCGTGGCCCATCGAGTCGTTGATGCGTTTGAAGTCGTCGATATCAATTAGAATGATGCCGAACGTCTCGCCGGTTCGATGGGCGCGGGCGATTTCCTCGGCGAGGGTATCTTCCAAGAAACCGCGATTGTATATCTGGGTGAGCCGATCGACCGTCGAGAGCACTTCCAGCTCTCGGTTCTTGCGGAGCAGCTCCTGTTGTGCGCTGTGCAACTCCTGTGTTCGTTGCGATACCCGCCGCTCGAGTTGCTCCCGTTCATTCTTGAGGTGATCCATCGTCTCGACGATCTTGGCGCTCATGAAGTTAAATGATTTCGCCAGAACCGCGACTTCATCGCGGCCGGCGACATTGGCTTTCATGGAATGGTTTCCGCCGCGAAACGCATCGACGGCAACGGTGAGGGCGTTCAAGCGCCGGGTGAGCAGATATCCGAACAGCAATCCGACCACGCCGATTATCAAAACACCGGTTAGGGCGATGGAAAAACCCAACTGTCGCGCCGCCGCCATCCGTTGTTCCTGGGAGGCAAGCGAAAACAGCACGTAGATTCCCCCCAGGCCGTTGATGTCTTCGAAGGACCAGTGGCCGGAGTGCGTTTCGCGTTGAGGGTCAAACGTTGTTCCGACATACTCCAGCAAGTTATGGGCGACGACCGTGCCCTTATCATTGATCGCCACAATCCGGATGATCGCGCTGTCCAGCGCCATTTTCTCGATGAACGACTGCAAGTTTTCGAATTCACCGGCAAACAGCGCATCCCGCGCCATGTCGCGAATCAGATCGAACTGCACGCGATGCCGCTCCGCGGTGTCGCTCAAGGCCTGCGACTTCAGGAATGAAAGGGTGTGGGTCAAGACAAAGGTGAGCAGCAGCACCTCCAGCACGAAAACGATCAACGCGATGCGGTACTTGAGGGAATGCCGCGGCGAAATGGTTACCGGTGAGTCGTTCATTGGCTCGCGCTATCGTAAGACGTCGTATTCCGAATCGTGTGCTTCGGAGAAACCGATCATTTGACTTTGCGCCAGGATTTCCCGGCCCGACGGCGTGTTTTGCCAATTCAGGATCGTTTGCTTTATCGCGTCGCGGTGCGCTTGCGGCACGCGTTTGTGCACCACGTAGAGCACATGGGGGATCTTCTTGCTCTCGTGAATAATGCGAAATTTATCGATTAGTTTGACTTTGTGATAGTGGTCCAAGGCCCGCACGGACGTGATGCACGCGTCGGCGCCGCCAATCAGCACCGTTTGCATGCAGGAGAAATGATTGTTCTTGTAAACTCGGACGAAATCGTGTTGCGGATCGAAGCCGGCGGCCAAGACTTCCGATTCCATGAGCCGACTGACAGCGGCCGTTTTTGCCGTGCTGGCGATGATCCTGCCTCGAATATCGGCCAAGCGCTGATAATCCGACTCCTTGCGGACAAGCAGCAAGGCGCTCAGTTGATCCGAGCGGCGAGCTACCGGCAGGTAATTGTATTTGTCATGTGCATCGGGGTAATTGTAGGGTTGTATAAGAGCGATGTCGTAAACTTGCGAGATGATGGCTTCTTCGAATTCATAGTAGGAACTGCGTGTTCTAACCGAAACGGGAACACCCAGTTTCGCTTCGAAGTCCTTCGCGACGGGCGAGTACATTTCGAAAAGCTTCGATGTGGGAACGTGGGGAAAAACGCCGAAGAGGTACGTTTCGATTTCATCGGACAACGCCACCGCAGGCAGCAGCAAAAGGAGAATGATGGCGCGGCGACTGACATTGCTCACAGTGTGTCCCATCCGATGCTCCGCAGAAGTACTGGAGATAGAGCAAAACAGCAAGCAGCCCGCCGTGTGACTTGTGTGGGGTGATTGAAGCGGCACCCTCGCGCGGACCGTTTGGAGTTGGTCGCCGAGCGTGTCACGCGCGCTGAATTTGGCTGTGTCTCCCTCTCTTACAATGTTCGCGCGCCGGCCGGCCTGGCGAAGTATACAACGAGCGTCGGCGTGGCCGGAGCAATCGAAATCAATCGTTCTAACCTGTTATTGTCAGAATGGTTTTAGCTCGGTGGCTATCTTAATGAAAAGTGTAGATTGTGATTTTGCGCGAGCTATAGGTAATAGTCCGAGGATGTGCTGAATGGCGACAATGCGAGATCGAACTCGTTGATGCGGTGCTCATTAGCTGGGCAGCGACGCATTCAAGTCGGTGGTGTCGTGGACGAGGGCGCCCGGGAGGCTATCGCTTGAGAGGCGGAGGCGCGCGACGGAACGCCCGTGCGCAAAGTTGCCAAGTTGCCCCGCGTCATTTTTGTTAGGTGAGCGTTGATTTTTTTCCTATTGACGAAATGCCTGATAATCAGATAATCTGATTTTTAGCAAAAAAGGACGGCTATTATGGCGACAAAAGTCACCGCCACCGAGGCGGCACGGCAGTTCTCGGAACTCATGAATAGGGTGAAATATCAAGGACAAAGCTTTGAGGTCATCCGCGGCAATGAAATCGTCGCGCGAATCGTGCCTGCCGGCCCGGCCAGCCCCGTCCGCGTCAGCGACTTGGGGAACCTGCTTGCCCAATTGCCGGCCCTCGACGAGGGTGACGCCGCGACATTCGAGCGCGACTTGGCTGAAATAAGAGACGCCACCGGCCGCGAGGAAACCAGCGAGTGGGATTAATCGTCGACACCAATGTTTTCATCCGCTTCGAGCGACTGAAAGAAACCGTCGACTTCGCAAGGTGGGAAGAACTGGGCGAGGTGTTTATTAGCGCGATAACCGTGTCCGAGCTTTTGGTCGGCGTGCATAGAGCGACGACGCCTGAAGTGCGCGCCAAGCGCGCCGCGTTTGTCGAAGCGATTATCAGCCGTATCCCAGCCATTGCATTCACGACGGACGTGGCACGCGTCCACGCCGAAATATTCGCCGAACTGGCGCGGCAGGGAATGCCCATAGGTGCCCACGACCTGCTCATCGCCGCGACAGGCCTCGCCCTCGGCTACCCGGTGATGACGGGAAACGTCGCGGAATTCGCGCGGGTCCCTGGCCTTCGTGTTGTGAATCCGTTTAGTGCCGAATAATGCAGGCCGACGAGTGGCCGTGGGGCGAGGAGGCTGATCCGGTTAAGCACGGCCGTGCGCGCCTCACGGCGACGGAACGGGAATTGTTCGATGATCAGCGGCACGACCGCGTTCGCCAGGGCCTGCGCCTTGAGCAAGAGCGGGTCGGGTTTCTGTGGGTGGTCGGGACGCTGGGTCAGAGTGGGTGATGACCTTGCGTGTTCACCGATTCATAGTCGCCAGCGTCGCCGCTCAGGTGCACGGCGCGTTGCGATCCTCGCGGACGACGGACTCCAATTCCGTGATAACGCCGTTGGTGTCGACGAAGACAATTGCCGTTCGCACCCGCCCACAGGCGTTGTCCTGCACGACAAATGCTTCGTAACCGCCCGCGGTTCGGCGATACTGGCGCAGCTCGTAGTCCGCCGCCCAAAGCCACAGCGTGAGTTCCGCGGCGGTGTCGATGGTGCCGATGAAGGCAAGAAGCAATGGGGTCGAGTTGATGATCAGCGTCGTGTCGCCGGTGACCGCGACGGCGTAGATCGCGCACGATGCGGGAATGCAGCCGTAACGAAACCCGGTTTGGGAATCAGCGGCCGCGAGGTCGGAAATCTGGGCTTCACTCAGTGATGCGTAGCGATCCGCGTCGTAGCGAAAAATGCGTTCACTAGGTTGGAGGCCAGATGCGCTATCTGGATTGCGCCCTCTGATCTCCCAGTAGTCCACGGGCGCGGCGAGATTGAAGCCGTCGGCGTTTGTGTCGCTCAGCGGAGGAGCGCTGGAACCAGTGAAAGCCAGGTCCGGATCGCCAGAGTCGCTGCCGCATGCGGCAATGAAGCCTGCAATCAAAAAAGCAATTGCGCGAAACCGCGGTCTCGAGAAATTCATTCATCCTCCCTTCCAGCCGTTAGCCGGGCCATTTAATTGTTATTGGCGTTACCGATTCTACGCTAGGTCGAGTCTGTTGACAGCTACGGCCGCGGGTCGCTTTCAAACTATGTAAAGTTGCTGGGAACTAGCGTTCAGGCCTTGCGCAGCAGATCCACCCGAATGGGCATGACGAATTGTGCCCCGTCGGGCGTCATGTGGCTTTCGAACTTCGCTTTCACCGCGCCGTAGAGTTCCGGGCTCAAATGGTGGTGGGTATGAGTAACATTTAGGATGCGGGCTTCAAAGTCGGCGAAATCCTCGAACGTGTTTGGCGTCAGGAAAAAAGTCTGACCGGCGAGGGCGAACAGGCCTGATGCCACCGCGCGGGTGACGGCGGCGAAGGCGGCTTCACGGACGGCTTGTTCGTCATGGAACATGCGCAGGATGTTGTTGAAATCGCCGGCAAACACCGGCTCGGAGATGTAAGCGTAGCCGCCTGGACGCAGGATTCGGGCAACTTCCCGCAATGCCTGGTCCATGAGCTGAACGGGCACATGGTGCAGCGACTTGAACATCATCACGATGTCGGCGACATCCGCCTCGAGGGAAATCGCCTCGGCGCCGCCGGCATGAAACGAGATATTGCGGGGGCGTTCCTCCGCCAGGTTTCGCGCATGCTGGATCTCGTCCACCTCGAAAGCGTGGATGTGGGCCACGCCGGTTCTTTCGGCGATGGCGCGAGTGTGCACCGCGCTCCCGCAGCCCAGTTCAACCACGGTTGCGCCTCGCAAGGGGAGAAGTCGAGAATAGATCGCTTCTTCGCTGGACACTAAAGACGTGGTGTCTTGGGGGTTGCTGATGCGCATTTTCGTGGCGGTCATTACTATGCTCTCCGTCGTCCAATGGCTGACCGGTATTGTAGCCAGCGAGGCTCGACCGGTTGAGACCGGCGTCCGTGTATGGAGTTCAGTTCTTAGCCCCGAAACAGATGCGGATTGCGTTCGATGAATTTACGGATCCAGGTTTCGATGAACGACCGCTGGCCGCGTTCCATATACCACCAGCCCAACAGGCTGATGATCAGCGCGCCTAGCGAATCGACGATCAAGTCCCACATTGTGTCGGTCAGCCCCGAAGGATCGCCGAACATCGGTTTCTGCATGTTTGTTCCGGCGAGCTGGTCCATTGCGAATTCGAAGATTTCCCACAGCACGCCGGCCGCGAGGGCAAACGAAAACGCGAATAGCGCAACGAAGCGTGGTCGCATGTGCAAGTCGACGCGCTTGCTCTCGTTAAGCACATAGACCAACAGAAAACCGAGAATACCCAGCAGCAGTCCCGAACTAACGTGCAGAGCGATGTCCCACCACCAAATGCGTTCGTAGTAGCGGCGTATCTCGCCGAGAAACAGCGCGGCGAACACGAAGACGACGGCCAGCAATTGAAACTCGGCCGGGATGTGCACTTGGAACCGGCGACCCAATGCCCCCGGCGCAATGATAACCGCCATGATGGCGAGCACCAGGAAGGCGGTCAGCCACTGTTGGTTGTAAAGCGCCACCAGTGTCTCGACGGTCATCACCAGAAGCAGCACGGCCACGACGCCGCGGTGGATGCGGGCCGCCAGATCCGGCGGGACGTTGTCGGGCGTGTTTGGGCTCGGGTCGGATTTGCTCATGCGGTGCGGCTTAATGGTGTTGCTTGCGTGCTGGATCCAAAGAATACATGCAATTGCGCCTCAGATGGCACGACATATCGTACGATCACGCCAATATCGACGATCATAGCTTCACTTTATGTGAATTCGAATTTTCATATAGTCTTTTACCAATCCCATCAGATATCGCAAGGAGAGCAATATGAATGTGCTGATCGTGTATTACTCGATGTACGGACACGTGCACCGCATGGCCGAGGCAATAGCGGAGGGGGTCGAGCAGGTAAAGGGCGCGAAGGCTGCACTACGCCGGGTTCCCGAAACGCTTCCGCGCGAAGTACTGGAAAAGATGGGTGCAACAGCTGCACAAAAGAAGCTCGCCGACGTGCCACTGGCGACGGTGGATGAGCTTCCCAACGCCGATGCGATCATCTTCGGCAGCCCGACCCGGTTCGGCAATATGTGCGGCCAGATGCGCCAGTTTCTCGATGCCACGGGAAAGTTGTGGTCCAGCGGAGCCCTTGTTGGCAAGGTCGGCAGCGTCTTCACCAGCAGCGCCACCCAGCACGGCGGCCAGGAATCCACCATCCTCAGCTTTCACGTCACTTTGCTGCACCAAGGCATGATCGTCGTCGGCCTCCCATACACATTTGCCGGCCAGACCCGCATGGACGAAATCACCGGCGGCTCCCCCTATGGCGCTAGCACCATCGCCGGTGGCAAGGGCGAGCGTATGCCCAGCGCGAACGAATTGGACGGCGCTCGTTTTCAAGGCCGACATGTGACGTCCATTGCGGCGCGGTTGGCGCGGAACCCGGAATGACGTTTGCTACGCTTGCGGTCTAACGGCATTTAGAGAGGCTGGCCGTATGGGCAGCCCGCGCTAGCCCACGGCCACTTCCACCTGGTGATCGCGCCGGTCGTCCACGAGGGGAATCGTGTCTTGCTGCCCTCCGAGGTCCGCTCCGTCCACCGTCACGCCGATGACACGCTCCGCCTTGTCGCCTACGCGTTTGACCGTGATGTGGTAGGCCGTTTCGCGATAGCGGTAGTGGACTTTGTACGAATCCCAGCCGTCCGGTATGCATGGCGTTATGCGTAACTTGTCCACCTCCAAGCGCACGCCCAGCAGCGTTTCCATGATCAGCCGGTACATCCAACCGGCTGCGCCGGTGTACCACGTCCAGCCGCCTCGGCCCGTGTGCGGTGGGGCGCCATAAATATCCGCGCACATGACATACGGTTCGACCTTGTAACGATCGATGGTCTGCGGTTCGCTGCCATGATGGATGGGGTTGAGCATGGCGAACAATTCCCACGCCCGTTCCCGGTCGCCCATCATGGCGAATGCCATCGTGGTCCATATTGCGGCGTGGGTATATTGGCCGCCGTTTTCACGCACTCCGGGCACGTAACCTTTGATGTAGCCCGGCTCGAGAGCGGATTTGTCGAAGGGCGGGTCGAGCAGTTGGATCAGCCGCGCATCGCGCCGCACCAGACGTTTGTCGACGGCCGCCATCGCTTGGCGCGCGCGTATGGGATCGCCGCCGCCGGATATAACCGACCAACTCTGGCTGATGGAGTCGATTTGGCATTCGTCGTTGGTGGACGAGCCCAAGGGTGTCCCGTCATCGAAGTAGGCCCGCCGGTACCAGCCGCCGTCCCAAGCATGCGTCTCGATGTTGCCGCGCAGCGACTCCGCTTGCGCTGCGCATAGCTCGGCGAATGCGTCATCGGCCCGGCCGCGCGCCAAGTTTGCGAACGAGCGCAAGTTCTCGAACAAAAACCAGGCCAGCCAAACACTCTCGCCCTTGCCGTCGCGACCGACCAGATTCATGCCGTCGTTCCAGTCGCCGCAGCCCATCAGCGGCATCTGATGTGCGCCAAAACGCAAACCGTATTTGATTGCTCGAACACAGTGCTCGTACAGACTGGCCGACTCCGTCGAGCGTTGCGGCTGGTCGTAGTACGCCTCCTCTTCGGGATTCAATGCGCGGCCCTCGAGAAAATGCACCTGCTCGTCGAGGACGCCGGTATCGCCGGTTGCCATCACATACCGACACGTTGCATACGGCAACCACAAATAGTCGTCGGAAAAATGAGTGCGAACCCCGTGTCCGGTGGGCGGGTGCCACCAGTGTTGCACGTCGCCCAGCAGGAATTGGCGTTCGGCGCAACGGATCAACTGCTCGCGCGCGAGCCACGGCGTGGCGTGAATTAGCGCCATGGTGTCCTGCAATTGGTCGCGAAAACCGTAGGCCCCGCCGGACTGATAATATCCACTGCGTCCCCACAGCCGGCATGACAGCGTCTGATACACCAGCCAGCCGTTGGCCAACACATCGAGCGCGCGATCCGGCGTCTCTACATACACTGCGCTCAATGCATGGTTCCAGTGACCCCACACCGTTTCCAATGCCTGGCGCGCGCCGCCTGGTCCGCTGAAGCGCTGGATAAAATACTGCGCTTCGTCGGTGGTGCGGGCCGCGCCGATGATGAACACGACGTCGCGCTCCTCGCCGTCGGCAAGTTCGATCCGGGTTTGCATCGCCGCGCATGGGTCAAAACCGGCGCCCGTTCTGCCCGATAAACGCGTGCGACGCATGGCCGCCGGGTTGGCCAGGGTTCCGTTGCGGCCGATGAACTCGACGCGGTTCCCCGTCACGGTTCGCAACGCAGATTCGCTGACTTGCACAAAAACAGTTCGCGATGCCCACTCCCGGCTGTAGGCATTGCGGGCAAATAGCGCGCCGCTATGTGGGTCAATTTCGGTGACAACGTGCATCATGTTGGCATGTCGCCACTCGCCGAGCGCCAACTCCCAATACCCCGTAAGGGACATCCGCCGTGGACGCCCAGAGTGATTGCGCAGCTTGATAACGGCGAACTTCACCGGCGCATCCATCGCTACGTAGGTGAACAGCTCGGACGAGATGCCGGCTTCGAAGTGCTCGAATGCGCTGTACCCAAAACCATGCCGGCATACATACCCGGAGCGGCCGCGGGCGGGCAGTGGCGTGGGCGACCAGAACGCGCCGGTTTCCTCGTCCCGGATGTACAGCGCCTCCCCGCTGATGTCGGTCAGTGGGTCGTTGTGAAAGGGGGTCAGTCGAAACTCGTGGGCGTTCTCCACCCAGGTGTACGCGCTGCCGCTCTCGCTGACGACCGTGCCGATGTGCGGGCTGGCGATGACATTCACCCACGGCGCCGGTGTGCTCTGACCGGGCTCGAGGGTGACGACGTACTCGCGCCCATCCGGCGTGAACCCACCCAGTCCGTTGAAGAAAATGCGGTCGTGTGGGAGTAGCGGCTGAATCGCCTCCGGCACGGGTTGATGCGCCGGGGTGAGACGGCTTGGCAAGCGCTCTGCCGGTATGCGGCGTTGCACCTGTTCGGCAAACGTCTCGGCGGTATCGGTGAGTACCACGCGGGCGACGGTCTGGAACAGGACCCGGTCTTCTTCGGAAAGGTCTTCGGCGCGGCGCACGAAAACCCCTCCGGGCTTGTCGATGATTTGCGTTTCGGGGCCCGCGTTTATCAGCCCCATGATCTGGTCGTGGAGCACGGCGCGGTAGCCGGAGAAGTCCTCGTTTAGAATCACTAGATCGACGACCAAGCCTTTCATCCGCCAGTATGCATGGGCCTGCAGCGTTTGTTTTATCAAATCGATGCGGTTCACGTTGCCGATCCGCACCAGGAGCATAGGAAGATCGCCCGAAATGCCAAAGCGCCACAGTCCTGCTTGACCGAGTCGGTTGCGGGCGAGAATGCTGGGTGAAGCCCGGCGCAAGATAGTGCTGTGAACCATCGAACTTGCCAGTCGACCCCAGAGTTGGGCGTCGGATTCAGTTGCGTTCAGGTGTCGCAGCACGTCCTGACTTTGGAGCCACGCCATCTCGAACGCGCGATCGACGAAATGGCGGTCACAATACTTGTCGAGCAAAGCCAATGCGGCCTCACGGGTCGGCGCGACACCGGAGATCACGTGTACAGTTCCCGATTCGTCCGGCGACAGCTCGATTACGCGGCGCATCGCCACGATGGGGTCGAGCACCGGACCGTCGGTATTCGACAGCTCGGCGCCGCGTTCCAATGCAGCCGGTTGGCCCACGCTTCGGCCTCGGCCGATGAACCGGGCACGATCCGTCTCGTAGGACGGTTCGCCGCTTACCGCGCCGGGTGCCACCAACAGGTGAAACATCCACGACGTCTGCTCTTGTGGCGTGCGGCGTCGACGCGTGCACAAGATCGCGTGTCGATCGGGAAGAATCTCGGTTTGCACGAACAGGTTGCTGAACGCGCGATGGGCCAGATCGGTGTTCAACGGTGCCAACACGACCTCCGCGTAACTCGTTACCTCGATCCGCCGGGTGCGGGACGACAGGTTGGCGAGGGTAACGCGGCGTATTTCGACGTCGTCCTCGGCCGACACGGTTATTTCCGTATGAGATTCGATGGCGTGATCGCGCCGGCGGTACTCGGCCCGGGCTTGGACAAAGATCGCCTCGTAGTGATCCGCCTTGCACAAGGTCGGTTGATAGGCACTCGACCAGTAATGCCCCGTATCACGGTCGCGCAAATATATGAATGTGCCCCAGGCGTCGGCCGTCACGTCCTCGCGCCAGCGGGTGACCGCCAAGTCGCGCCAACGGCTGTAACCTCCGCCGGCATGGGTTGCCATAACGTGATAGCGTCCGTTGGACAGCAAGTGAACCTCGGGCAGGGGCGCGTTCGGATCAGTGAACACGCGCATGGTTGCACCCTCGTCCTCGGTAAAGGGGCGTTCGGGGGCGCTCACTTCGGCCGCGTGCGGGTGCAGCGTGGCCCCCTTCTTCGGCACGCGTTCTTGCAGCAGCAATTCGGTCGCCCGAATGAGCGGATCGGACATGAAGCGGCGTTGCATCGGCCGGTCCAGCAGTACGTAGGCTAGCGCCAACAGACTCATGCCTTGGTGATGGGCCATGAAAGCGCGCACGATCGCGTGGTTTATGCCGGGCGGCACGCGGGACCGCGTGTAATCGATCGCTTCGTAAAGACCGTAGTCGCCCATGAAACCGCCGGACGCCAACGTCTGCAGGTTGTGACACGCTTCCCGCGGCATCACCGTCAGCGCCAGTGCGCTCGCGTACGGCGCAATGACCAGATCATCGCCCAGCCCGCGTTTGAAGCCCAGGCCGGGTACGCCGAATGCGCGATACTGGTAGACTTTGTTGATGTCGGTAAGGTTGTAACAGGATTCTGAAATACCCCAGGGAACACCGCGGCGTCGGCCGTAGTCGATCTGACGGGAAACGGCGGCCTTGCAGGTTTGCTCCAACAAGGTGTTTTCATAACTGGGCATGAGCAACTGCGGCATGAGGTATTCGAACATCGACCCACTCCAGGATAGGAGGCTCACATCGCCGCCGTGGCTTGTCAGCAATCGACCGAGTAAAAACCAATGTTTCTGCGGGATCTGCTCCTGCGCGATGAGCAGGAAACTTGCCAGCCGCGCTTCCGACGCAAGCAGGTCGTAACAGGACGGGTCGCGGCGTCGTTCGCCCGCGTCGTAGCCGATGCTTAATAATCCGCGCGTCGTATCGTAGAGGAATTCGAAATCCATTGCCGCCGCTTCGTGGCATCGCTCGACCAAGTCGTCGATTAGTCTGAGCCGATCAGTCGCGAGCTTTTGACTGGCGGCGGGTTCTTTCTTGGCCAATTCTTCCAGCGTGGGGATGGCGTCGAAGCGCTGCGGTTCCGGCACCAAGGACTTTAGGTCGTCTCGCAGCGCTTGGGTTTGACGGCAGAAGGCCTTGGCCCAGTAGTTTAGACTGCTTGGCGGGGCCAAAGGATCGGCGTCCGCAACGGGCTCCAACGCAAGTACGGCCAGCAACTCGTGAGCGGCGCTTTGAAGGGCTTCCAGCAACGAAACCGCGGCCGTCACGGTCGGCGCGTCCGTGCGCAGCGTGAACTCTAGAAATTCGACCTGTTTCGCGAGCGCCGCGCGCGCCGTGGCCGGCGCGGCGGGGATGTAGGCGGCAAGCACAAGCAAAATGTCCTCCAGGCCCTGAAACGCCCGCGACGGTAGCACAGGTTGGTGTTTTAGTTCGGTCAGTCCCGCTTGAAGAGTGAGCAAACTGCCGATGAGGTTCCCGCTATCCACCGAAGACACATACTGCGGACGCAGCGGCTGCAGCGAATGCGTGTCATACCAGTTATAAAAATGGCCGTGATAACGTTCCAGCTTTTCCATGGCGGCCAGCGTGCTCTGCGTGCGACGCAGAAACTCCTCGGTGCCGATGTAGCCAAAATCGTACGCGGCTTGGTTCGCCAGCAGACCCATGCCGATATTCGTCGGCGAGGTCCGCGAGGCGATGACCGGGTTTGGGTGCTCCTGAAAGTTGTCGGGGGGCAACCAGTTGTCTCGCGGACCCATGAACTCGGCAAAGTAACGCCATGTTCGTAGCGCCAGTGTCCGCAGAAATTTCCGCTGATCGGTGGACAAGTTCGGCGGGGGGGCGCGCAGCGGCGTGCTGATCCACCAACCGACAAGGGGCGCGATCAGCCAAAGCACCAACACCGGGGCCCAAAAGTACCACTCCGGCGAGCGGGTTTCCGACAGCGCCCATGCCAGGGCCAGCGCCAGAGCGGGCGCGAACCACATCTCGCGGACAAAGTCACCCAGTGTGCGGCGCGCATTGCGACGGGTGTAGGTAGGCATATGCCAGAGCAACAGTCCACGTCGAGTGAACAGCATTCGCACGCCCGAGCGCAGGATCGCGTCCAAGCAGATCATCGCGTCGTATGGCAGAAACACCAACGTTAAAAAAGCGAGCACCATCGGACGGGTCACGGATCTGCTTGCCAGGATCAAATGCACCAACCAATCGCGCTCCGCCGGCTTGCCGAGCACTTCAATTACGCCTCCCACCAATGCGGGCAGGAAGACCACGGCCGCCACCAGCAGAATCCAGAACCATGTCGGGCCGGGACCAACCAGCCATCCCATGGTCAGAAAAGCAAGGAGCGCCGGCGCCACGAGACTGCGGCGCAGGTTGTCGAACAGTTTCCACACCGACAAGGCCGAGAGGGGGTTAGGCTGTTGCTTCGCTTTCGATCCGGGCGGTGCGGGAATCCGCGGGAGGAGCCAACCGGACAGCTGCCAGTCACCGCGTATCCAGCGGTGGCGCCGACTGGCCTCCGCCGCGTAACTGGCCGGATGTTCCTCAATCAGCTCGACATCGGTCACCAGCGCCGAACGCGCGTAGCCGCTTTCCAGCAAGTCGTGACTGAGAACGAGGTTCTCCGGAAAACGGCCATCCACCGCCTGGCGAAAGGCGTCCACATCGTAGATGCCCTTGCCGATAAACGAACCTTCACCGAAAAGATCTTGGTAAACGTCCGATACCTCGCGGGTGTAGGGATCGATGCCCGCTTCGCCGGCGAACAATCGCGTGAACCGGGACTGGCCGGCGCTGGACAGGCTGATCGTGGCGCGCGGCTGCAGAATGGCGTAGCCTTCAACCACGCGCCCCCTGGCGGAATCGTACACCGGTCGGTTAAGTGGGTGTGCAATGTTGCCAATCAGCGCGCGCGCCGCATCGCGTGGCAACTGCGTGTCGGTGTCCAAGGTGATGACGTATTTGATCGAACCGAGAATGGACGGGTCTCCAACAACGTCCGAGAACGCCGCGGGCTCATTCTCGGACGCAGCACCATGCGTCACACCTCGCAGCAGCGCATTGAACTGTTCTATCTTCCCCCGTTTTCGCTCATAGCCCATCCAAACCCGTTCGAACGGATTCCAGACACGCGGCCGATGAAACAAATAGAAGATACAGGTCCGATCGTCGCGATACGTCGCGTTCAGCGCGCGAATTCCCTCGCGCGCAACGGCGAGCAATTCCTCATCGTCTGGCTGGACACGTTCGGGTGCGTCGCGAAAATCGGTCAGCAGGGCAAAGAACAGGTTGGGATCTCGATTGCCCAGATAGCGAATCTCCAGCGCTTCGAGCAGGCCGGCAACCTCGAGCGGATTGCTAAGCAATGTTGGGACAACGACCATCGCGCGATGATCGGGAGGAATGCCTTGGGAGAAGTCCAGTCGTGGCAGCGAACGGGGCGGTACGAAAAGCGTGATAAGGCGGTTAACGAGCGATACGGTCAACGCCGATGCGCCAATGATGCCGGTTATCGCAAAGAACCCGTACCACCACATTCCGAGCCCGGCCTCGGCAACCATGACAAGGACCTCTGCCACGGCCGCAGCGGTAAGCAACAGGATCGAGCCGAGGTAAAACGCCAAGCGCGATCGGCGAACCCAGCGAGAGGCGCGCAAGGTCCATGACACATTGCAGCCGGCTGCGTGTTCGAGGCTGCTTCGACCGCGATCTGTTAGGTAGTAACCGACATGGGCGCTGCGATCGTCTGTTCCCGATCGTTGGGCGGCGGCTTGAGCCAGCGCCACCGCCTGGCGCGCCACCTCCCATTCGCTATAAGAGCTGACCTTCGCTATGTCTTCGATGGCGTGACGGTATCGATCGCGGGTGGCGAAATCCTGGCGGGCGTGCATTCCTGCAGGGTCTTCCCGCAATGTCTGCTCGACAACGCTGAGCGTCTCGACGAAAACCGTCCAATCAATAGAGCCGATGAAGCGGAAACTGCCAATGCTGTTGGCGATGGTGATCTGACTGGCCGCCACCGTGTGGCCCTCCGCCTGCAACAACTGTGTGGCGGTTACGCCCTGGTCGAGCAGGCTCTGCTCGACCCAAGTTTGCACGAAGGACATCGCGGGGCCCTGCGCCTGGAGTCTCGCGTAGAATTCATCGACAAATGATGCGGTCAGCGGGACATCGGCGTTGGCGAACTCGGCGAGCCGTTGGATGAGCTGCTTGGGCTCGTTCTCGGCGGTTTCGAGCATGCGGTCGGCCCAAGCGACCGCCGTATCTCGCTCCAGGCGCCGACGAGCGATGCGCGACGCGACACGCCGAACGTTTTCCAGCAAAGCCAGTCGCAGCATGATCGGGAATGCCCACAATTCCCCGAGTCGAAGCGGTTGAACGCTCTGGTATGCGGCGACGAAGCTGTTGGCGTAGTCCGTGTCGACACGTCCGTCCTGGTGGGAAATAAACTCCAAGGCAAGTTCGTAAATGCGAGGGGAGCCCGCGGCGGGACCCTCCGCCAGTCGCGGCAATTTGCGGCTGTATCCGCGCGGCAAATGCCGACGCGCCAAATTGATCTGCTGTTCGATGAGATAGAAATTGTCGAGCAGCCAAGCCTCCGCAGGGGCGATCCGCTGTCCCGCCGACGCGGCGGCGCTTACCCTATCATACGTGGCAAGCAGGACGCGCTCGTTGTCGGCCAGTCGCGGTAGCAACTTGTCCGGACTGGGCCGTGGATCGATTCGATGCTGGCGCGCCAATGTGATCGCGTGACGCTTGAGCTGCTCGGCTCCGAAAAGCTCGGAGCGCAACGGCTCGGTATTCAGCTTGTCACGTTGCGTGTCTCGCGTCCCGTAAGACTGTTCGAGGCGCTTCCAGACTCCAAAGAAATTGAACAAGTTTATCGTCGACCATCCTCATGCGTTGAACGGAAAGGTCGGGCGGGGAGACCGTTAAGCGGGGGTCGGATACGCCTCCTACGCCCGAAGATAAGGTGCTAAAAATGCATTCGTGCCTATCCTTCGATTGTTTGAGTGTGAAACTGCTCGTGCCCAACGGATCGCCGAACTCGCAAGTCACACCGCAGGAGACGGGGTGAGCGATTGAGCCGCGCCGCTGAAGGTTTCGATGTTGATTTAGGCTGAATTTTTAACCGAATTCAACGAGGGCTCGTCAATGATTACCGCGTTGACTTTGTCGACAATGACGATGTCTTCAAGATAATGTTCCGCTCCTCAGTATTGGATGGCGACCCGCATCCGAGGAAAGCAGTTAAAGGCAAAAGACGACACAAAACCAAATAGGAGCCGCACGGTACCACTTCGAACGTTGCTCCGTCAATTCACGGGCCCGTCCATGAACTTCGACCGCACTACCGTCTGCTACAATTTCGATCCAAGCGTGCGCGGCCGAACAGCAGGGCTCTCAAATGACATCCAATGAACGAAAAATCCGTTTCTTCCGCGAACGTATTCCGCGCTTCGAGTGTGAGCCGGGATGTCATGATTGCTGCGGACCGGTGACGACGTTGTCCGAAGAGATGGCGCGTCTACCGGTCAAGAGTGAAGCGGAGCACGAGGCGGCGTTGGCTGCGCTGAGTTGTCCGCATCTGGGGGCGAGCGGCTGCCAAGTCTACGCGGAGCGTCCCCTCATTTGTCGGTTGTTCGGCACTACGCCGCGCTTGGCTTGTCCGCGAGGCAGGCGGCCCGATGTGATGATCGACTCGCAAGTCGAAGCTGCCATTCACGAGTTCATGGCGCAGACGCGTCAAGTGCTGGTCTAGCCCGGCGAGGGCCGCGGCACGAATAGGCTTTTCCTTGTCGCTGGTGACTATCCACCGCATCCGGTCAAAAACACCACGTGAACAAATTGTCCGCATCTCCAATTCCGTAAGCGCATCTCTTTTTTCGCCACTTTCATTGAGTTGTGCGGTTCCTCGTCGACGTTGGCGAGTTGGCGCGATGAATGCAACTGTCACTTACCACCCACGCCGAGCGAACCGGTGAGGTTGATGTATGTGCAGTGCGCGACCCAAGACGAATCGGCCATCGCGCAACGCGGGCAATGACACCGGCTCCTCAGCACAAACTAGGAGCAATGATTATGAAAACAGTTTCTCGAGTCGCAGCCTATTCAGTCATGTTCACCAGCTTGGCCTTTGCCAAGATAGCGCAAACTCAGGAACCACCGCCGCCTGAGCAGCCCCCGGTGGGCAAGTCGAGCTATATGGACGTCAAGATCGACGAAACCTTTGACGACATGGTTAAACGCCGCAAGTCGGAGCAATCGCAACGCGGCAAGCGTCACCGGGAACTTCTGGAGTCACGCTATGACCTTAGCGATCAACCGCACCCTACTTGGAAAATGACCCGTGGCAAACCGCTTCAAAATGGCGTGCGCGCCAAACTGCCGCAGGGTATGACGTGGGAAAAGCTTGCGGAAATGACGCCTGAACAAATTCGCCAGCAAGGCGTATTCCCGGCTGGATTTATGCCGCTTCCACATCCGGACCATGAGGAAGGCGGCATGGTCTTTCCCAAAGCGATGATCGATGAGATCGAGCGTCAGCAGGACGGTAAGGGGCGTCGATTGGAACGTTTCGACGTCGAGTTCGATATCCCCGAGCGTTTCCTGGCGGAATTTCCGCCGGCCATCTTTTTGACCGTCCGTCCCGATCTGGGCGATGTTTCGAAGGGGAAATTGGTCACCCTGCAAAACTTCAACTCTCTATTCAATGGCATCCTTAATCCAAAGGATCTCGAAGGACTGCGGTTGCTGCTCACCCGCTTTCCCCAGCAACAGTTCAATGCGACTGAAGACCGTCGGACCGCGGAACCGAGCGAAGGTGTCGCGTGCTTCGACTGCCATGCCAACGGCGGGACCAATGCCGCGACCCATCTCGTCGGCGATATGCGGCCGCAAGAAGTACGGCGGAGGATTGATACGCCGGCGCTCCGCGGCGTGAATATTCAGCGCTCCTTCGGCTCGCAGCGGGCGTTGACATCGGTCGAGGATTTCACGGAGTTCGAGCAACGCGCCGCTTACTTCGACGGAGATCCGGTTATTGCAACGAAGAAGGGCGTCAATCCGCTGGAACGGGGAAGTCAGGTTCACTTCATGGCGGAGTTCCAGAAACTCCTGGATTTTCCGCCCGCGCCGAAGCTGGGCATTGATGGAAAGCTCGATCCCGCCAAAGCCACGCCGGCTGAATTGCGCGGACAAGATCTGTTTTTCGGAAAGGCGAAATGCGCAGAGTGTCACACGCCCCCATACTACACCGACAACTCGATGCATAATCTCCAAGTGGAGAGATTCTACAAGCCGCAACGCTACGATGGCATGCTCGCAACGGCCCAGGGTCCAATCAAAACTTTTCCCCTTCGCGGTTTGAAGGACACTCCTCCATACCTTCACGATGGTCGATTGCTCACTTTGGCCGACACCGTTGAGTTTTTCAATTTAGTGCTGCAGACAAAACTGGCCAAACAGGAAAAGGAAGACTTGGTGGCTTTTCTGGCCGCCTTGTGACGTGATTTTAGAAAAAAATGAAAACGGCATGGCGGATGACCGCCATGCCGTTCTCACGTCGACTGAACGCTCATTGCGCCATTGCCATCCCGAGCAAGAAAAGTATGAGCAGGATCACATGTGATCCGATAAAGATGGCCCAGTCATCACCTGTCGTTGTGTATCGCCTAATCATGGCTATTCCTCCTTTTCTGTGATGCCTCGTGCTGTTACAGTTGCCGACATCTAGTCACGATGCAATTTTCATGACTCCCATCAAACGCGATGGTTTGCAGGATTCAGCCGGGGGGGCGACGTGCGCGCGGAACGGGTGGTGCAAATCCACCGGATCAGTTCAAAATCACCACGCCATCACAGTGTACGAATTGTCTCTGCGCAATACCGCCCAGGATTTCGCAAATCTTTCATGGCGTTGCGCGGCACTTCATCTGTGTATCTGGTTTGGCCCGATCAATGCAATCAGCTACGGTGAAGCAACACTTTGAAGCAACCATGAAAGGAGAATGCTTTATGGCTACCGTACATCATCATCGCGCGGATCCCACAGTTGAACTGCGTGAGGAGTTGAATGCACTGCGTGACCAGTTCGGCGAAGTGCTGACGGCGTTAAAGAGCGCCAGTCAGGAAACGAGCCACCAAGTCGCCGACAAACTTGAGAGTGGGCTGAACAAGACGCAGGAGAAAGCCAAGCGTACGCTGCACGACGCCTACGAGTTCGGCGCCGAAAGCGTGAAAGAGCTGGGTGGCCGTGTACAAAGGAATCCTGTGGCGAGCCTGGCCATCGCGTTCGGTGCGGGGTATCTAATATCAAGGATAAGCCGGCCTGAATAGCGAGACGCCCGTGAACGCACTTGCCAATACCATCATCGCTTTCTTCGACCTTGCGGAGGCTGAAGGCCGTCTTTTGGAAGAAAAAGTTGTCCGGACGGCCTTCAGACTCCTCTTGATCGCGGCGGCGAGCTTTTTGTTAGTGATTTTCTTTGTGTCGGTATTGGCGGCGGTTTTCTATGGCCTAGAGCCCTATTTAGCCGTCGACGTTCGATTCCTGGTCGTCGGGTCAATTGCGCTTGCATGTGGAGGAACGCTGTTGTGGATCGCACTATACAAAGACCGAAGACCGTTGACGAGGCCAAGCGCGAGTTTAGAGACGCTTGCGCCGAGATAGATCCTTTGGGGCCGATTCGACGCCAGCCGCTGTCAGCGCTGGGTGCCGCGTTTCTGGCAGGTCTGGCGATGGGCAGCCCAAACGCCGGGGTTAAGAATCAACTGATGGTGCAGGTCGCCCGGGCGCTGCTCTAGGAGTTCATCGCTAATGCCATCAGCCTTTGTCAAGAACTGGACCGTTCCGGTTTGGGGCCTTTTCGGACTCGCGTTGCTGGCGCTGATGTACTTCGCAAAGCCAATTCTCATTCCTGCCGTCATCGCTCTTCTGACGGCGCTTATGCTGGCGCCGGTTGTTCATTTGTTCGAACGGGTGATGCCGCCGGCCGTTGCGGCCTTTTTGATTCTCGCCATGTTCGTCGCTGGCGTTTCCGTGGTGCTGAACTACACGGTGGATCCGATGAGACTGTGGCTCGAACGGCTGCCGGCGGAAATGCTGACACTCGAAAGCAAGCTCTCTTCGGTAAAGCGATCCATTGAGAGCGTGAAGGACACCACGGAGCGCATCGGGGACTTGGCGACCCTGGCATCATCGAGGGACGATGAGCAGGACGTCGTGGTAAGCGGGCCAAACATCTTCTCTGCGCTGCTCGCCAGCACGCAGTCGTTCATCATTGGCGTCATTTCCTATATCACTTTGCTCTATTTCTTCATGGCGGCTGGAAATGCACTATTCGATGACAGCAAGAGATTGTTCAGCCGAAGTCCGCGCCAGCAAGCACTCGTCGAAATTGCGCGCCTCGCACGTTCTCAAGTAAGCCGCTACTTGCTGCTGCATACGACGATAAGCGCGCTGCTCGGACTCGCCGTTACCGTCGCGATGTGGCTGACAAACATGCCGAATCCGATCGTGTGGGGAGTTGGCGCATTTGTGCTCAACTACATTCCGTACATTGGCCCGATCACCAACGTCGTGGTTGTCGCGCTGGTCGCGTTATTGTCCTTTGAAGACAGCACCATGGCGCTGCTTCCGCCAGTCTGCGTGGCAGTGCTTCATCTGATCGAAGGACAGATATTTCAACCCCTCGTATACGGACGAGTTTTCGTTATTAACCCGATCGTTGTCTTCCTGTGCATTCTGCTGATGGGGTTCCTATGGGGGGTCGCCGGCGTGGTGATTACGGTGCCCATGCTGGTCATTGCAAAAATTGTCTATGAAGAGACCGCAAGGGTGGGGCGTCCGCAGTTGGCAATTGGCTCCGATACTCGCAGCCACCGCGACGAATTGCTGGTCGGAGACCGATGACTTGGTTTTACGTCCAGCTCAAACAAATCGGGGATTGAGCGGATTCGGCATGAGCAGCGCCAACAGACTTGCGGTCTTGAGGTGTTGCTCGACGGCATCGGCGACGCGATCGATGGCGGATTCGCGCAGGGCGTGGTAGTCAAATGCGAGTTCTCGGTCGGCTTCGAGCCCGCCCCAGTCGAGCAGCGTTGCGCAGGCGTTCGGCGACTCGAACAAGCCGTGTAGATACGTGCCTAATATCGCCCCGTCATTGCTGAGTGCGCCGTCGGGTCCGTGGGTGAGCAAGGCGGCGGGACGCGCCAGCGCCGGGCCGGTGGTCGCGCCCGCGTGGATCTCGTACCCGGTGACCGGAACATCCTTCAGGGTAAGGGTTCCGCGCACATTGCGTAGTTGCTTCTCCGGTTGCAAAGTGGTTTCCATGTCGAACAATGCCAAGCCGTCGCTACTTCCCGCTTGGCCTTCGAGGCCATGGGGATCGTGAATTGCCTTGCCAAGCATTTGGAACCCGCCGCAAATACCTATGAGCTTGCCGCCATAGCGCAGGTGGCGGCGGATGGCGCTTTCCCAACCTTGTTGACGCAGCCAAGCAAAATCAGCGCGCACACTCTTTGAGCCGGGCAGGATGATCAAGTCGGCGGGAGGAACGGTTTCATCAGGCCCGACGAAGCGGAGTTGAACTTGCGGATGCAGACGCAGCGGATCGAAGTCGGTGTGATTGCTGATGCGCGGCAGCGCCGGGACCACAATTCGAACGGCTGCCTTGCGATCGGCGACAGGTGTCGCGTCGGCGTGGCGCGGCAATGCGTCTTCCGCTTCCAGGTGCAATCCCTGCAGGTACGGGAGCACGCCGAGTACGGGTTTTCCGGTGTGATTTTCGAGCCAGTCGAGGCCCGATTGTAGCAATGCGATGTCGCCGCGAAAACGGTTGATGACGAAGCCCTTGATCCGTGCGCGTTCGCTCTGGCTCAGCAACGCCAATGTGCCGACGAGGTGGGCGAACACGCCGCCACGATCGATGTCGGCGACCAGAATTACCGGGCAATCGGCGGCTTCGGCGAATCCCATGTTGGCGATGTCGTTGTGCCGCAGATTGATCTCGGCGGGCGAGCCGGCGCCTTCGACGATAATGGCGTCATATTGAGCGGCGAGTCGATGATAGGACTGAAGCACAGCGTCGCGGGCCACGCGTTTGTAGTCATGATAGTCTCGCGCATCCATGTTGGCGATCGCGCGACCATGGATGATAACTTGCGCGCCGATATCGGTATTCGGCTTGAGCAATACCGGATTCATGTCGGTGTGGGGTGCGATCCCGCAGGCCCGGGCTTGCACGGCTTGAGCTCGACCGATCTCTCCGCCGTCGACGGTCACGGCGCTGTTCAAAGCCATGTTCTGCGGCTTGAACGGCGCGACGCGGACGCCTTGCCGGAACAGCCAACGGCATAGTGCAGTCACCAGCGTACTCTTGCCGGCATCCGATGTGGTTCCCTGAATCATCAGCGTGGGGGTGTTCATGTGAACATGTTTTCGACTGGCGACGCACCGGCTTCCCGTTTCATCCCTCGGGCGAAATCTCTTGGGACACCTGAAGCAGTCGCAGACTTTAGTGGCGCGATAACGGAGTGTCAAGAAGCTTGAAATCGCGAGATAATAGCGCGGGTGTTGTTGGACAACCCGGGACGACAGCCTATGTTTAGGTGGAGGGGTCGAGATCGGTAGCCTCTCTGGACTGCAATTGTTACCATTTTGGTGCGGCAATGTCAGAGACTTACTCCAGCGGTGAACACCGTCTGCGCAAGCTGCAGGTGACGACGTCGTCGTCGGACTTGAATTTCGAACAAAAAATCGAAGCGCTGCTGGCCCTGGGCGTGGAGTCGTTCGGTCTCGAAATCGGGATACTTTCTCGCGTTGTCGGCAATGACTACACGCTAGTGTCCGTCAAAGCGCCGGACGATGGCTTAGCCAAGGGTGCGGTGTTTCCTCTGGCCGATACCTACTGCTGCCGCACGTTGGATGCCCACGGCCCTGTGTCCTTTCACTATGCCGGGCAGACAGCTTGGCGTTCGCACCCGTGTTACCGGAAATTCGGGCTGGAGGCCTATATCGGGACGCGGGTGGACGTTGACGGCCGGACATTCGGCACGTTGAATTTCTCGAGCCCGACAGCCAAGCCGGATCCGTTTACGGATTGTGATCTGGATTTTCTGCGGTTAATGGCGCAGTGGATCAGTCTGGAATTAGCGCGGGAGCAGACACAGCGGGATTTGGTTCAGTTCAAGGCCACACTTGATCAAACGCTCGACTGCGTTTTCATGTTTTCCCCCGTGACGATGAAGTTCATTTACGTCAACCGCGGCGCAATGGAGCAGGTGGGCTACAGCGCGGAGGAAATGGCGGGGCTAGGTCCGGCCGATATCAAACCGCAGTTCACCCAGCAGAGCTTCCGAGCCTTGGCGGATGACGTTGTCGCGTCGACCGAGCGCATGAAGAAGTTCGAGACCGTTCACCGGCACAAGAACGGCAAGCTCATTCCCGTCGAAGTGTTCTTGCAGTACGTCGAGTCGACCGGACAGTCGCCGCGATTTGTTGCGATCGTGCGCGACATTTCCGAGCGCCGGCGAATCGATCGGATGAAGTCGGAATTTATCTCGACCGTCAGCCACGAGTTGCGCACACCGCTGACGTCGATTCATGGCTCGCTGGGGTTGATCGATGGCTTGTTGAAGGCCGGTACGCCCGATCGAGTGCCGGGCTTGGTGGCGATCGCCTATAAGAATACACATCGGCTGATCGCGTTGACCAACGATATTCTCGACATGGACAAGATCGAATCCGGCGCGATGCGCTTGAAGTCCTCTGATTTTTCGCTGCCCCCACTTTTGGACGAGGCTGTGGAGCTAAACCACGGATGCGCGCTGCAGTACCGCGTCGGGTTCCACGTCGTGCATCCCGTTCCCGATGTGACAATTCGTGTTGACCGCGACCGCTTCGTTCAAGTCATGACGAATCTGCTATCCAACGCGGCCAAGTTTTCGGCGCCGGGAAGCGCTGTCGACATATCCGCCCAATCCAAAGGAAGCACGGTGGCGATCTCGGTTCGAGACCGTGGCCCCGGCATTCCCGAGGCATTTCACGATCGCATCTTCACCAAGTTCGCCCAAGCGGATGCATCCGATACGCGCCAGAAAGGCGGGACTGGGTTGGGCCTTTTTATAACCAAGTCGCTGGTGGAACAGATGGGCGGAACGATCGGATTCCAAAATGTGCACGGCGGCGGCGCGATGTTTGCAGTGGAATTTCCGATGCACGGCACACCAAACTGATACCGCGCGGTCTTGTGAGTTGGTGCCGGAGGACGCTCATGACTCGAGAACAAACGATCATCCTTGCCATCATCCTCGTCACGATTGTCATGTTTCTGTGGAGCCGTTGGCGTCACGACATGGTCGCCGTGGGCGCATTGCTTGCTTGCGTATTGGCTGGATTGGTGCCGTCCGCGGCGGCATTCAGTGGTTTCGGTCATCCGGCGGTGGTTACGGTGGCCTGCGTTCTGGTGCTCAGTTATGCGCTGCAGCATACGGGCGCCGTCGACGAACTGGCGCGACGCATTCTGCCCACCAAAAGCGGTGTGACATTGAGTATTGCCGCGTTGACGGGGCTTGCGGCGCTGTTGTCCGGATTCATTAACAACGTGGGCGCGCTGGCGTTGTTGATGCCTGTGACGATTCAGCTCGCGGCCAGACTGAATATTCCGCCGGGACGGGCGCTGATGCCGCTGGCGTTCGGATCGATTCTGGGCGGGATGACGACCTTGATCGGCACGCCGCCCAACCTCATCGTGTCGGGCTTTCGTGGGCAAACGGGCGCCGGCAGTTTTGGCATGTTCGATTTCACTCCGGTGGGGCTCGCGGTGGCCGCCGCTGGTGTCGTATTCGTTGCCCTAATCGGATGGCGATTGGTGCCGGCGCGGGAGCGCGTGGGCGCCGAAGGCTTCGAAACCGGCGCATATGTAACCGAAGCACGGGTGCCCGAGGGCAGCAAAGTCGTCGGCATGATTTTGCGCGACGTCGAGTCCGAGCTGGACAAAGCCGACGCTCAAGTCATTGGCCTGGTGCGCGGCGACTACAGGGTGACCGCGCCCAGTCCGTACCGTGTACTGCGCGCGGCGGATATTCTGGTGATCGAGGCGGCAGCCGATGTACTGCCCAACGCACTCGCAAGTCTTGGTCTGATTCTGGAAGAGGCTGAGGCGGCCAAGCAGTCAAGCGATGAAGCGAAATCAGCCGAAGCGCAAGCCGACCGTGCCGAGGCGCCCGAGTCCAGTGCGCCCGAGCCTGCCGAGGAAAAGGGCGAAGAGAAGGCCGCGCCGCCGAGCGACATCGTGCTGACCGAGCTGGCGGTGTTGCCGCGCTCTGATCTGGTTGGTCGATCGGCCAGCGATATTCAGTTGCGCACCCGTTACAGCATTAATTTGCTGGCGGTCTCGCGCCAAGGCGCGCGATCGATGACGCGTTTGCGCACCATGATATTCAAGGCGGGCGATGTGTTGCTGATGCAGGGCGCGCCCGAAGCGATCACCGGATTCGCCAACGACGCAGGTTGCGTGCCGTTGGCGGAACGCGCGCTGCGCATCCCGGACAAACGCAAGGCGCTTTTTGCAGGCAGCATCATGCTCTTGGCGGTCGCCGGGGCCGCGTTCGGATTGCTTCCGGCGGCGATCGCTTTCGCAGGCGGTGTGCTGGCGACAATGGCGCTGCGGGTCGTGCCCTTGCGCGCCGTTTACGACGCGATCGATTGGCCGGTGGTCGTGCTGTTGGCCGCGCTCATTCCGGTCGCGGGCGCGTTGCACACCACGGGCACGGCGGAATTGCTCGCGCGACTGCTGATCGAGGACGTTGCACAGGGGAACGCGGTTTTTGGTTTGGTGCTGATCCTTATCGTCACCATGACGCTTTCGGACCTGATGAACAATGCCGCCACCGCCGCGGTGATGTGCCCCATTGCCATCGGTACGGCCGCCCATCTTGGCGTGAGCGCGGATCCTTTTTTGATGGCGGTTGCAGTGGGCGCATCGTGCGCGTTTCTCACGCCCATCGGGCATCAGAACAATATGCTGATTCTCGGGCCGGGCGGATTTCGTTTCGGCGACTATTGGCGGTTGGGTTTGCCGTTGGAGCTGCTGGTGCTGGCGGTGAGCATTCCCATGTTGTTGGTGGTCTGGCCGTTGTAAAAGAATTTCGCGAGAAGGGTGGAGGAGAAAATGGACGACGTTAAGGCGCCCCATGATCAGCCGTGGCACGGCATGGATGTCGATGCCGTGTTGGCGAAACTGGAAAGCAGCAAGAACGGTCTTTCGCAAACCGAAGGTGAAAACCGCCTCAACACGTACGGCGAGAACCGCATTCCCGCGGCGAAGTCGCGCGGGTCGCTGCAGCGACTGGCCGCGCAGTTTAGCAATTTGCTGATTTTGGTGTTGGTCGGCGCCGCGACGGTGACGGCGTTCCTGGGTCACTGGATCGACACCAGCGTGATTCTGGGCGTCGTGCTCGTCAATGTGGTAGTCGGTTTTGTGCAGGAAGGCAAGGCAGAGAAGGCATTGGAAGCCATCAAGCACATGCTTGCGCCGCGAGCGTCGGTGCTGCGCGACGGAGCGCGGCGCAGCGTGCCGGCCGAATTGCTGGTGCCGGGAGATGTGGTGTTGATCGAGCCCGGCGACAAAGTACCCGCTGACCTTCGAATTATCAAGGCAAAGGGCTTGCGGATAGAGGAGGCGGCGCTGACGGGTGAATCGGTTCCCGTGGACAAGTCTCCGGCGCCCGTGCCAACCGCCGCCGTGCTCGGTGATCGAGCGTCGATGGCGTATTCGTCCACGTTGGTGAGTGCCGGGCAGGGGGTGGGCGTGGTCGTCGCCACAGGTGGCCGCACCGAGATCGGGCGCATCAGCGGCATGTTGACTGATGTCGAAGCGTTGACGACGCCGTTGGTTCGGCAGATGGCGACGTTCTCGCGTTGGTTGACGTTGATAATTTTCGGCGTGGCTGTCGCCGCATTTCTCTATGGCAGATACGTGCAGCAGCTGGGCCCGGTCGAAATGTTCATGACCGTCGTGGGCGTGGCGGTGGCGGCGATTCCCGAAGGTTTGCCTACCATTCTTACCGTAACGCTGGCCATCGGCGTGCAACGCATGGCGCGGCGCAACGCCATCATACGCCGCTTGCCCGCGGTGGAAACTTTGGGAGCGGTTTCGGTGATTTGTTCCGATAAAACGGGCACGCTTACCCGCAACGAAATGACGGTGCGCACCGTGGTGACCGCGAAAGGGACATTCGCCGTAAGCGGCACGGGCTATGATCCCCACGGCGGATTCAGTCTCAACGGCGGCGAGGTCGACGCGGACGGCTATCCGGATCTAATGGAGTTGGCGCGGGCGGGTGCGCTGTGCAATGACTCTCATTTTCACCACAAAGATCAACAGTGGCGTGTCGAGGGAGACCCGATGGAGGCGGCGCTGCTGGTGGCCGCGCTCAAGGCCGGCATCGAGGCAAAGACTGAAGCGGAGCGTTATCCGCGCACCGACGTGATTCCGTTCGATGCCGATCACCGTTTCATGGCGACGCTGCATCACGACCACGAAGGCAACGGCTATATATTTCTGAAGGGCGCGCCGGAGCGCGTTCTCGAGATGTGCGCGGCGCAGCGGCATGGGCAAGACAACGTCGATTTCGACCGCGACTTCTGGCTGCAAGGGGTCAGAGACGCCGCCGCGCAGGGGCAACGCGTCCTCGGTGTGGCGCTGCGCCGTGTGACGTCAGAGCACCGCGAGCTGCAGTTCGGAGATGTCGAGAACGACATGGTGATGTTGGGGTTGTTCGGTTTGATGGACCCGCCGCGGGAGGAAGCTATCGAGGCCGTTCGCGAGTGCCAGCAAGCCGGCATCCGGGTGAAAATGATTACCGGTGATCATGCGGATACCGCCCGTGCGATCGCAACGCAACTGGGCTTGACCAGTACCGACGAAGCCCTGACCGGGCGGGAGCTGGAGGGGATCGATGACAGCGCGCTCGTCGACGTGGCGGGTCGGGTCGATGTGTTTGCACGCACCACACCGGAGCACAAACTACGTCTGGTGCAGGCACTTCAAGCGAGCGGCCATATCGTGGCCATGACCGGTGACGGCGTCAACGACGCGCCGGCCCTGAAGCGGGCCGACGTAGGGATCGCCATGGGGCGCAATGGCACCGAAGCCGCCAAGGAGGCGGCCGCGATGGTGCTGGCCGACGACAACTTCGCGTCGATCGCCCACGCCGTGCGCGAGGGTCGCACCGTCTATGACAACCTGAAAAAGGGCATTTTGTTCTTGCTGCCAATCAACGGCGGCGAGTCGATGGCGATTCTCGCCGCGGTGCTCTTTGGATTGACGCTGCCCATCACGCCTTTGCAGATTCTATGGGTGAACATGGTGAGTTCCGTCGCGCTGGCCATGGCCCTGGCCTTCGAGCCCCACGAGCCGGGCGTCATGCGGCGGCCGCCTCGACCGCAGGGGGAAGCCGTGCTGTCGCGCTTTCTCGTGTGGCGCATCGCCTTCGTTTCGCTGCTGTTTCTGGCGGGAGTTTTCGGAGTGTTCTATTGGGCGCAACAAAACGGCGCAACCTTGCAGGAAGCCCGCACCTACGCCGTCAACGCCTTGGTCGTGATGGAGGTGTTTTATCTTTTCAATGTCCGATACCTTGGCACCACATCATTGGGGTGGCGGCAGGTTATCGGTACGCGGGCAGTCCTAATCGCCGTGACAATCGTTGTTGTGTTGCAGCTCATATTTACCTACGCGCCGTTCATGGAGCGCTTCTTCGACACGCGGCCCGTGGATTTCGTGCACGGCGTGGAAATTATCGGCATCGGCGTCCTGTTGTTCGCGTTGCTGGAAGTGGAGAAGTGGGTGCGGCGGCGAATCGCCGGTCACTGACGGCAAATGCGCCGCTCGCCGTGCAGGACGAGCGGCGCATTTGCGGATTACGGTCCGGTCAACGGGAAGACGTGGAGCTTCAGTTTCCCTTGGGAGTACAGACTGCCGTCGCCGGTGAGGTTGAGTTGCACTTTCTGCTTTTCTTTCCAACCGCCGTCGACGATCGCCGCGCCCGCCAAATCGCCGCCGCCGCCGACGATAACGATTTTTTGAGTTACGCCGGGGTGCATGACATTCAACTCCCGCAGCGTGACGATCACCGCCCGATCACCCGCCGCCGCGACTTCGTCGATGGCGACGCCGCGCACCGAACTCACGACGTGGTATACCGGTTCGCAGTAGTGGGGCGGCATGCCGTCGTGGCCGTGGCACTTTTCCACTTCGCTGCCCGGCAGATTGGCCATGTGGCCCATCATCATGCCGCCGCCGTGGCCTTTCTCCTTGTCTTTGCCTTTGCTGTCTGATTTGCCGTCGCCGCCATGGTCATGGGACTGGGCGAAGGCCGCGGGTGCGAATAAAAGGGCGCCGGCCAGTCCGATGGCGGCGGTCGAACGGTAGTTGAAAAGAAATGACATAAAATCTCCCTGTCGCGTTGTTTTGTTGAAAGCGGGGATCAGGCTATAGGAGCCATCTTGGCTGTGCTATCCGGGAATTCTCCCATGCCCGATGTGGGCCGATTGTAACGCTGGACGTGTCTGGGCGTGCCGGCGTGCTTATAATATGTAGGCGTTGGCCGTATCAGCTGGTGAGCCCCAATGTGTTCTAGCCACCCCCGGGGTCGTGCTGTTGTCGTTACGGATGGCTATTTTGTCCGTCGTGCTTAAAATAACAAAAAAAATCGCGATAACAGGTCGTTAATCGGTGCCAAAGATCCCCACAGTCCGTTCGTCGTCCGCTTGCGTGGCCATAATCGCGACGTTTTGTCTGCTTCTGGCGGCGTGCGGGGGCGGCGGCGCCAAAAAAGCCCCGCCGGGAAGCAACGTCGGCAATACGACGGGTAGCCCGACAACCTACACATTGACCGGCACGATCACCGCGCCTCCGTTTAGCCTCGTGGACAGTGACGTCAATGACCCGGCGGCTCCGTACGCGCCGAACGACGCCATCGCTCGGGCACAGCCGGTTTCCAATCCAGTGACGGTTGGCGGTTACGTCAATGCGCCGGGCACCGGACCCGTGGGGCGTTCCCGCCAGGGTGGCGATGTGTCGGATTTTTACGCCGTGCGGCTCAACGCCGGGCAGCAGGTCACATTGCATGTCGGCGATACTGTCGTGGGCGCCCGCGGCACGGCCGAGCCTGTCGATTTGGACCTTTACTTGCGCGACAGCAGTGGAACCGTCGTTAATGCGGCTTTGGGTCCGGGCGACTTTCTGCAAGTCGACGTTGCCAACGATGGTGATTACTTCGTCGAAGTCGCGGCTTGCGTCAGCCGCTGTGCGGCCATGGGCGGGTCCAACTACGTGCTGACGATCGGTCAACCCACGGCGGCGGCGTCAGCGTCGGCGTTGCGACTCAGCGACGATTTTGTCGCCGACGATGTCATCGTGAAGTGGGCAAGCACGGCCGCCACGCGAAGTCTTACGGCGGCAGCGGCCACCGGGCTCGTGGCGCAGGGTGGCGATGTATCGCGGGAAATGCTTTACAAGGTCGAAGCGGCTAACGGGAATGGCGCGATTCGAGCGGTGAATCCTGTCGAGCCGGTCCGCACGTTTGCGACGGAGGAACTCGCCCGCAAATTCGAGACTTTGCTCGCGATTCGCGAACTTCGCGCCCGCGCCGACGTTGTGCTGGCCGAACCCAACTACGTCGTCAAACCGCTGGCCGTGCCCACGGACCCGCTTTACAACATGCAGTGGCATTATCCGATTTTGAATTTGCCGGCGGCGTGGGATCTGACCACCGGTTCGGCCAATGTCATCGTCGGCGTCATCGACACCGGCGTGTTGTTGAATCACCCGGACATTCAGGGCCAGACGGTTGCCGGCTACGATTTCATTCGCAGCACGAACAACTCGGTCGACGGCGACGGCATCGATCCCAATCCCGACGATCCGGGCGATCAAGGTCCCAACGGCAGCTCGTTTCACGGCACGCACGTGAGCGGTACGATCGCTGCGGCCACGAACAACGGTCAGGGAGTGGCGGGCATTGCTTGGGGCGCGAAGGTCATGCCGCTGCGCGTGCTGGGCGAGCTGGGAGGGACGGACTACGATGTCACGCAAGCCATGCGCTACGCCGCCGGATTGCCTAACGATTCCGGAACGACTCCGCCGCGCAAGGTGGATATTCTCAATCTCAGTTTCGGCGGCCCACAATTCTCGCAGACGGCGCAAGACGTGATTCAACAAGTGCGCGATGCCGGCGTGATCGTTATCGCAGCCGCCGGCAATGAGAGTACCAGCGACGTGATGTATCCGGCGGGGTATCCGGGCGTTGTCGCCGTGAGCGCGGTGGATTTCACGAAACTATTCGTGCCGTATTCGAACTTCGGCGCATACATCGACGTGGCGGCGCCCGGCGGAGATTTGTCGAAAGATGCGAACGGCGACGGTTCCGGCGACGGTGTATTGAGCGCCGGCGGCTCGGATCGCACCGGGGCCATTCAGTTTCGCTATCCGGTGTTCCAGGGAACGTCCATGGCCTCGCCCCACGTGGCCGGGGTGGCGGCGCTGATGAAGTCGGTGTTTTCCGGTTTGACGCCGCAAACGTTCGATGACTTGCTGGCCAGCGGGCGAATTACGGAAGACTTGGGCGTGGCCGGGCGTGACGACCGGTTTGGTTACGGTTTGATCGATGCCTTCAAGGCCGTTTCGGAAGCGCGCACCCTCGCGCAAAACGGCAACAACCCGCCGCCGTTGCCGCCCCAGGCCGTCGCGCAGCCGTCGGCCTTGAACTTTGGGGCGACCTTGGCGGCGCTCGATTTCTCAGTCAACTCGGTAGGGGGCCCCGGACTGCGGGTCACTGCCGTGACGCCAAGTCAACCATGGCTTCAGATTGTTCAAAAGCAAGTCAATGCCGAAGGTGTGGGCATGTATACGGCGCGCTTGGATCGTCAGAATCAAACAAGCGGAACCCGCACGGGAACCATCACGATCGCCACCACCGGCGGCAACATGACCGTGAACGTTGTGTTCGAGGTGCGCGCGGCGCCCATCGCCGCCAACGCCGGGGTGCAACTGGTGCGGCTGTTGGAGCCCGATACCCACCAAGTGATTGCGAGCGCGACGGTTGCGCCTACGGGCGGGCAGTATCGGTTCACGTTGAGGGGTGTGCCGCCGGGAACCTATCACCTCTACGCCGGAAGCGATTTGGACGGCGACGGCCAGCTGTGCGATCCCGGTGAGTCATGCGGAGCATTCAGGACACTCGAGCAGCCGCAAATGGTTGTGGTTACTCAAAGCAACGCGACGGCGCTGGACTTCGACACCGGCTATCCGATCAACTTTACCGCCGGTTCAATACCGGTGCGGTCTTTGGGACTCCCCACAAAGTAAATTCGTTTGCGCGGCCGCGCACAAATTTGTTCACAAACCGCAATTTTTTCGCTCGCATATTGATTACAATTGGCATTCAGCACCCGAACGGGGATGACGCGCGATCCGTTGACGCGTGCTGGCATGGGTCGTTCCTGAACTCATTTGTTTTTCCCCGCGCTTAAACCATCGTCGCCGATTACAGGACGTAACCTCGTGGCAAGTGATGCCAAGTTCATCGCAATTTGTAACCGTGCATGGGCCGTGACTGTCGCGTGCGTCATTTTGGCCGCGTGCGGCGGCGGTGGCAGCGACGCGCCCGGAGACACAACGGGTGACGGTTCCAACAATCCCTTGCCGCTGAGCATCGTCGCGGAGGCTGTTCCGCAGCCATTGACCGTCGACGAAGGTGGGCAACGCATATTCCGATTCAAGCTATCCGCGCGTCCCACCGTGGATGAAGTCACCGTGTCGGTCTCGCGTGTGGAAGGCGACGAGGATATCAGCGTTTCTCCGAGCGACATCGTCATCGCGGCGGCCGATTGGGACGTTTTCGTTCCGTTCACGGCGGAGGCGGCCTTGGACGACGACAGTGACAACGGCAATGCGATTATTCGCGCGGTTGCGCCGGGGATCGTGGCGGCGGAATGGATCGTTTCCGAGGTCGACACCTATATCGCGCCGGGATCGGCGAGCATTGTGACCACGCTGCAGTCGCTGACGTTGGAAGAGGGCGCGCGCGGCACCGTGGGCGTTAAGCTGGACGCCGAGCCGCCGACCGCTATCACCGTAACCCCCGAGTTGGTCGACGCCGACCCTGGCGTCACGTTGGTCGATCCGGCGCCGCTGACGTTCACCGCCGACAACTGGCAGGCTTTTCAAAGCGTGTCGGTGCGATCCAGTTTGGATACGGACCAATGTGGCAGCCGAGCACGGTTGCGGCTGACGGCGAGTAACGGCGCGCAACGTGAGGTGAGCGTCACGATAAACGACCGCGAGGCAATCCCCGGCCCGCCGGGCACTTTCACCTTGTGCGGCACCATTGCGATTGCGCCGTTTACGGACGTGGATGGCGACATTAATGACGAATTGATCGAGCCCGTCGCCAACAACGCTATCGAATCGGCCCAAGTGATCAGCAATCCGGTCACCGTGGGCGGCTATGTCAACGCGCCGGGAACCGGACCGTTCGGTCGCTCGTACGAACTTGGCGATGTGTCCGACTTCTACTCGGTGCGTCTGGCCGCCGGTCAACAAGTTGTGCTTTACATCGGCGATGCGTTGGCCGCCGACCTTGACTTGTTTCTGTGGAACAGCGCGGGCACGTTGATTGACTTTTCGATAGGCACCGGCGAAGCCGAGCGCCTGACGGCGGGCCAAGACGGGAATTACTTCATCGAGGTGGCGTCATGCGCGACGATTGGGCAGTGCGCGGCGGTTGGCGGATCAAATTATGTGCTGACGGTGGGGCAGCCGTCTGCTGCCGCAGTTTCGCGTTCAGCGCTGCGTATGGGCAGCGATTTTGTGCCGGGCGAAGCGATTATCAAGTGGGCTGCATCGGCGACGACGCGCAGTCTCTCTCGTTCACCGGCCGCGGCGGCGCTCACGCCGCAGGCCGTGGATCTGTCTCGGGCCGCGGTTTACAAGATCGCGGCGAACACAAGCCCGCGGGCGCTCGTTAAGTCGGCGACGCGGGCGTTTGCCGATGAGAGAACGGCGCGAAAATACGAGACCCTTGCTGTCATTAAGGCCTTGCGCGCTCAACCGGATGTGGCGTTTGCCGAACCTAACTACTACGTCAAGCCGCTGGCCGTGCCAAACGACCCTATGTACAACATGCAGTGGCACTATCCGCTGGTGCATCTGCCCGCGGCGTGGGATCTGACCACCGGCTCCGCCGATGTCATTGTCGCGGTCGTCGATAGCGGCGTGCTGTTGAACCATCCGGATATGGTGGGTCAGACCGTGCCAGGGTACGACTTTATCAGCAGCGCAGCCAGCGCGGGTGACGGCAACGGTCGCGATCCGAATCCCGACGATCCGGGCGATCAAGGGCCCAACGGCAGCACCTTTCACGGCACCCATGTCGCCGGCACCATCGCCGCGGCCACGAACAACAATCAAGGTGTGGCCGGTGTGGCGTGGGGCGCGAAGATCATGCCGTTGCGGGTTCTGGGGCGACTTGGTGGAACCACGGGCGATGTGATTGAAGCCCTGCAGTTCGCGGCCGGTTTAGCCAATGATTCGAACACGTTGCCGGCACGCCGAGCCGATATTCTCAACTTGAGTTTCGGTTCCAGCGAGTTCTCGGATGCGCTTATGGAGACGATTCAACAGGTACGCCAAGCCGGCGTAATCGTTGTCGCGGCGGCCGGCAACGAGCGAACGGGCGATCCAATGTATCCCGCGGGTTATCCCGGGGTCGTCGCGGTCAGCGCCGTCGGCTCGACCAAGCAGCTCGCGCCGTATTCAAACTTTGGCGCCCATATCGCCGTGGCCGCGCCCGGCGGCGACTTGAGTCAGGACGCCAACGCCGACGGTTTGGGTGACGGCGTGTTGAGCACCGGCGGATCCGATCGCACGGGAACGATTCTCTATCGCTACCCGATGTTGGAGGGCACGTCCATGGCCGCGCCGCACGTCGCCGGCATCGCGGCGTTGATGAAGTCTGTGTTTCCTGGGCTGACGCCCGATATATTCGACGACTTGCTGGCCAGCGGAAAGATCACCGAGGAGTTGGGCCCCTCAGGGCGCGACGAACAGTTTGGGTATGGCTTGATCGATGCATTCAAGGCGGTGTTTGAGGCGCGTACCCTTGCCGAGAGCGGCACCAATCCGTCGCCGCGTCCCCCGAGCCTGGTGGTGCAACCTAGCGCGCTGAATTTCGGATTTGGATCCGTGGCACTGGACTTCAGAATCAACAACAGCGGCGGGGCGACGCTGCGAGTGGAGTCGGTCAAGGGCAATCAGCCGTGGTTAAGCGTCGTGCGCAAACAAGTCGATACCGACGGGCTGGGCATCTACACCGCGCAGGTCAATCGTCGAAACTTGGCCGACGGCAACTACTCGGCATCGATCGCTATCGCAACCAGTGACGGCGCCGCGACCGTTGACGTCCTGATGGGTGTTTTTAACGGTCCGGTCAGTACCAACACCGGATCGCATTATGTGTTGCTGTTACCCAAGGATGAGAGCAAGGAGGCGCATACGGTGCACGTGTTGCCCGATACCGAAAAGGGCGAGTACCGCTTCGCGATCGATGCCGTCGCGCCGGGCGACTACTTCATTTTTGCCGGCAGCGACATGGATCAAGACGGGATACTGTGCGATCCGGGCGAAGCCTGCGGCGCGCTGCGGACGCTGGATCTGCCGGAATTGGTTACGGTAACCGACGGCGATAAATCGTCGTTGAATTTCGGCACTGCATATTTGGTGGATTTCGGCAGCGCGTCATTGAGTTCGGGAACGATCGGCACGCCGGGTGGGCCGATTCGCTATCCGCCGCCGCGCTAACGAGCCGGATGAAATCGGCCTAAGTCGCGGACCATAAACGCTATGTGGTTCAATAAATGGGAAAAAACCCGACGCGGAACAGGGCCCAGGGGATGACGGGGCCAGGGTACCGCCCTATAATATGGCGCGCTCGGATTCATCCCCGATGGCGACGCGAGAGTGGCGGAATTGGTAGACGCGCTGGATTTAGGTTCCAGTGGGGTAACCCGTGAGAGTTCGAGTCTCTCCTTTCGCACCATGAGTATCGATTATCAGCGCACAATATTCAGCGCATTTGGCGATCCCCGGCTGGGCTACTAAGGCAACGATAGATAAAGGTTCAAGAGTCATGGAAATCTCGATCAAGCAAACCGAAGGTCTTGGCCGTCGCATGACGGTGGCGATTCCTCCTTCCGAAATCGAAAAGCAGATCGCCGCACGAATTCAGTCCCTGGCTGCGACGGCGCGCATCGACGGGTTTCGTCCCGGCAAGGCGCCGCTAAAGGTGGTGCAACGGCAGTTCGGCCAGCGTGTGCGCGATGAAGTCAGTCACGACATGGTGCAACGCGGTTTTCGCGAAGCCGTGGTGAAGGAGAAGCTGCGTCCCGTCGGCCAGCCGGTGATCGAGCACGCCAACTTTCAACCGGGCGGGCCGCTGGAATTCACCGCCAGCTTCGAAGTCTACCCCGAGTTCGAAGTGCAAATACCGAGCAACTTCACCATCGACAAGCCGGCGGTGCAAGTGACTGACGCCGACGTCGATCGCGTCATCGATCGTTTGCGCGAACAAAACAAAGCGTATAAGGCCGTCGATCGCGCGTCCCAAGACGGGGATCAAGTCAATGTCGATTTCGTCGGCACGCTGAACGGAGAAAAATTCAGCGGCGGCGAGGCGGCGGACTACAACATCATCATCGGCAGCGGTTCGCTGGTGGGCGATTTCGAGAAGAATCTGACTGGCGTGCGTGCCGGCGAGAGCAAAGGTTTCGACATCGAATTCCCCGAGAACTATCCGGCGGAGAATTTGGCCGGCAAAACGGCCCATTTCGACGTGAAGATCAACAGCGTCAGCGCGCCGGAGCTGCCCGCGGTGGACGAAAAGTTCGCCGAGTTGTTCGGCGTCACCGGCGGTGTGGAGTCGCTGCGGGCTCAAGTGAAGGACAACATCGCACGGCAGGTGGACGACGCTGTGGCGCAGAAAGTCAAAGACCAGGTGATTGAGCGCTTGCTGGCGGCCAACTCCATCGACGTGCCGAAGGCGCTTCTCGACAATGAGGTCAACGCGCGCATCGCCCGTGCCACTCAGGAAATGATGCGACACGGCATACCCAAGGACAAAGTCGGTTTGACTCGCGAACCGTTTGAGGGGCCGGCACGCAAGAGCGTTGCAGTCGGTCTCCTGGTGGCCGAGATCTTGCGCCGTCAGTCTATATCCGTGACCCCCCAGGAACTGCGTCAGGCGGTTGAAAAGCGGGCCGAAACCTTTGAACAACCCCAGCAAGTGGTCCAGTGGTACTACGAGAATCGCAAGGCGCTCAGCGATGTTGAAGCGCTGTTGCTGGAGGATAAGGCCATCCAATGGCTGGCCGGTCAGGCGCAAATCAAGGAGACACCCAGTTCAGTAAAAGAGCTGATCGAGGAACCCGCCAAGGGCTAGCGTGTACTAATTTGATGTAGTGTAAGGGGAAGGTGGAAAGCTGGCGTCTCGGGCCCGATTAGGGTAATTTGTTGATTAGCTATGGCTTCTGCCCACGCGTTTACGCAGAACGGTCACGAATCTTGCATCTCACAAGAGAGGCGACAGGGAACCGTCGCCGCAGTACCGAGACCACAACCCGTTGATAAATTGAGCGATTGGTGCTAAGGAGTAATTGATGGTCGGCAACGTCTATGGTGGGATGTCCCCCGAGAAGGCTCTGAATCTTGTCCCAATGGTCGTCGAGCAAACGGCGCGGGGCGAGCGAGCTTTCGATATCTATTCCCGCTTGCTTAAGGAGCGCATCATTTTTCTGTGCGGTCCCGTCGAAGATTACATGGCCAATGTGGTCGTGGCCCAATTGCTCTTTCTGGAGTCGGAAAACCCCGACAAAGATATCTCTTTATATATTAACTCGCCCGGTGGCGTCGTAACGGCGGGGCTCGCCATCTACGACACCATGCAGTTCATCAAGCCGGACGTCAGTACCATGTGCATCGGCCAGGCCGCCAGCATGGGCGCCCTTCTGCTGGCGGGGGGAGCCGCAGGCAAGCGCTATTGTTTGCCACACTCCCGCATGATGATTCATCAGCCACTCGGAGGGTTTCAGGGTCAGGCGTCGGATATCGACATCCACGCCCGGGAAATTCTTGCTATTCGGGACCGATTAAATCGAATCTTGGCGAAACACACCGGGCAGCCGATAGAAAATATACAGATCGATACAGATCGCGACAATTTCATGAGCGGTCAACAAGCCGTTGAATACGGTTTGATCGATTCGGTTCTGACGCAACGCGCCTAAGGCCACGGACAGGACGGCGCCATTGTTATGAGTAAGTTTGATCGAGCGGCAGAGGTACGACCATGAGCGATGACAAGAACAGTTCCGGTGATGATGGAAAGAAGCTGCTTTACTGTTCGTTTTGCGGCAAGAGCCAGCACGAAGTTCGCAAACTCATCGCCGGACCGTCCGTGTTCGTATGCGACGAGTGCGTCGAATTGTGCAACGACATCATCCGCGAGGAGATGCAGGACAAGGCGACCGGTGTAAAGGGCTCCAAGCTGCCGACGCCGCGCGAGATCAACGCCATTCTCGACGAGTATGTGATCGGCCAATCGCGCGCCAAAAAGATCCTCTCGGTCGCTGTTTACAATCACTACAAGCGTCTGGAAGTCGGCGCCCGTAAGGACGAGATCGAACTCTCAAAGAGCAACATCCTGCTCGTCGGGCCGACGGGTTGCGGCAAGACGCTGCTGGCCGAGACGCTGGCGCGGGTGTTGAACGTACCATTTACCATCGCGGACGCGACCACGCTGACCGAAGCCGGTTACGTCGGCGAAGACGTGGAGAACATCATCCAGAAGCTGCTGCAGAAGTGCGACTACGACGTCGAGAAGGCGCAGACCGGAATCGTATACATCGACGAGATTGATAAGATCTCACGCAAATCCGACAATCCGTCCATCACCCGCGACGTGTCCGGCGAAGGCGTGCAGCAGGCGTTGTTGAAACTCATCGAGGGTACGATCGCGTCTGTGCCGCCGCAGGGCGGACGCAAGCACCCGCAGCAGGAATTCCTGCAGGTGAACACCTCCAATATTCTGTTCATCTGCGGTGGCGCCTTTGCAGGCTTGGAGAAGATTATCCGCAATCGCTCCGAAAAGGGCGGCATTGGCTTTTCCGCCGAAGTGAAAAGCAAGGACAGCAAGAAGCGCGACAATGAGCTTCTGCACGCCGCCGAGCCGGAGGACTTGATCAAGTTCGGGCTGATCCCTGAGTTCGTCGGCCGGCTGCCGGTCACCGCGATCTTGGATGAACTGGACGAGGAAGCGTTGATCGAGATTTTGTCGGCGCCGAAAAACGCCATTACCAAGCAGTACTCGAAATTGTTCGAGATGGAAGGCGTTGATCTGGAGTTTCGCCCCGAGGCATTGCGCGCCGTCGCTCGCAAAGCCATGGATCGTCGCACCGGTGCCCGCGGATTGCGCTCAATTCTTGAACAGGCCCTGCTCGAAACGATGTATGAACTCCCGTCCATGGCTGGCGTAAGCAAAGTCATTGTGGATGAGGGGGTAATTACCGAGGACAGCGATCCGATACTCATATACGAAGGGTCTGAACAGCAACGGGCTGCGTCCACTGATTGATTTTTCCGCTGTGCGTGCTGTTGGCCCAACGACTTACACAAGATCGGGCCAACGCCTTTCTTTTCTGGTCTTGAATTAAGTCTCACGGGGCTTTATATCTAATCAAACGGGCTGCCTATGAGCCCTTGCCGCCGCCCGAATTCGGGCGACGCGATTAGAAGGCGGGACGGGGAAATTCAGTTGCGAAATTTGCCACGGCAAACCGTCCGTCCTTCACCAAAAATTCGGAGGGTTTTTCATGTCAAACAGTGAGGACAAGAAGATCGGCATCGTTACTCCGCGTGCGGCGCCGGTGTTGCCGCTTCGAGATGTGGTTGTATATCCTCACATGGTCATCCCGCTGTTCGTCGGCCGCGAAAAATCGATTCGCGCACTCGAAGCGGCGATGGCGAACAACAAGCAAATCTTGCTCGGCGCGCAGAGAAGCGCGGCGCTGGACGATCCGAAGGAAAAAGACATCTATGAGATCGGGACGCTGTCCACGATCCTGCAACTACTAAAACTGCCCGATGGCACCATCAAAGTATTGGTGGAAGGCGCCGAGCGCGCGCGCATCATTCGCTTTACCGACAATCCCGAATATTTCGAAGCGGAAATCGAGGTGTTGGGGGCGAAAACCATCAGCGAGCGCGAAGCCGAAGTGCTTACCCGCTCCGTGCTCGGTCAGTTCGATCAATACGTAAAATTGAACAGCAAGGTTCCGCCGGAGATTCTCTCGTCATTGAGCACCATCGACGATCCCGGTCGCCTTGCGGACACCATCGCCGCTCACATGTCGCTCAAAATCGAAGAGCGTCAACACATCCTCGAGATGGTCGACGTGCGCGAGCGCTTGGAACGCCTGATGGGTTTGATCGAGTCGGAAATCGATTTGCTGCAAGTCGAGCGCCGCATCCGCGGGCGCGTCAAGAAGCAAATGGAAAAGAGTCAGCGCGAGTACTATCTGAATGAGCAAATGAAGGCCATTCAGAAAGAATTGGGCGAACTGGAAGACGGCCATAACGAAGTCGAGGAGCTGGCCAAGCGCATCGAAAAGGCCGGCATGCCCAAGGATGCGAAGGCCAAAGCCAAAGCCGAACTCAACAAGCTGAAGATGATGTCGCCCATGTCGGCGGAAGCAACCGTGGTGCGCAACTACGTGGACTGGATGGTCAACGTGCCGTGGCGCAAACGGTCCAAGGTTCGCCGTGATCTGTCCGTTGCCGAACAGGTGCTGGAAGAAGATCACTTTGGACTGGAGAAGGTCAAGGAACGCATCCTCGAGTATTTAGCGGTGCAACAGCGCGTCGAAAAACTGCGCGGCCCCGTGCTGTGCTTAGTCGGACCGCCCGGTGTGGGCAAAACGTCGCTGGGCCGATCGATCGCCCGCGCGACGAATCGCAAGTTCGTACGCATGTCGCTGGGCGGGGTGCGTGACGAGGCCGAGATTCGCGGTCACCGTCGCACGTATATCGGTTCCATGCCGGGCAAGATCGTGCAGAATCTTGCCAAGACCGGCGTGCGCAATCCGCTGTTCCTGCTGGACGAGGTGGACAAGATGTCCGCTGATTTCCGCGGTGATCCGGCGGCGGCGCTGCTCGAGGTGTTGGATCCCGAGCAGAACCACACCTTCAACGATCATTACCTGGAAGTGGACTACGACTTGTCCGACGTGATGTTTATCGCGACGGCCAACAGTCTCAACATCCCGGGTCCCCTGTTGGATCGTATGGAAGTGATTCGCCTCGCGGGTTACACGGAAGACGAGAAGCTCAATATCGCGATGCGCTATCTGGTGCCCAAGCAGATCGAAGCCAACGGTTTGCGGCCGGACGAGCTGACGATAGCCGACGCGGCGATTCTCGACATCATTCGTTACTACACCCGCGAAGCCGGTGTGCGCAATTTGGACCGGGAAATTTCCAAGGTCTGTCGCAAGGTGGTGAAGGATGTTTTGCTCGGCAAGACCAAGCGCAAGCTCGCTATCAACTCGCGCAATCTTGATAAATATCTTGGCGTGCAGCGTTTCCGTTTCGGGTTGGCGGAAGAGAAGGATCAAGTGGGCCAAGTCACCGGCCTGGCGTGGACCGAAGTGGGCGGCGATTTGCTGACCATCGAAGCGGCGACGGTTGCGGGCAAAGGCAAGCTGACCATTACCGGCCAGTTGGGTGATGTGATGCAAGAATCCGTTCAAGCGGCCATGACCGTGGTGCGAAGTCGAGCCGCGGCGTTGGGGATCGAAGCTGATTTTTATCAGCAGAACGATTTCCACATCCACGTGCCCGAGGGCGCCATTCCGAAGGACGGCCCAAGCGCGGGCGTAGGTATGTGCACCGCGTTGGTTTCCGTGCTGACGGGGATCCCGGTGCGCGCCGATGTGGCCATGACGGGTGAAATCACGCTGCGTGGCGAAGTGCTGCCCATCGGCGGCTTGAAGGAGAAGCTACTCGCGGCCCATCGCGGCGGAATCAAAACCGTGGTCATTCCCCATGAGAATGCCCGCGATCTAACGGACATTCCGAAGAATATCACCAGCAGTTTGGATATTCGCACTGTACGTTGGATCGACGAGGTGTTGCAGGTGGCGTTGACCACCGTACCGAGTCCGGTTCTGGAAAAGGTCGAAGAGAGCAAGACCGCGCGTTCGAAGCGTTCCAAGGAACGCAATCGAATCCGCGCGCATTAGGCGAAATCGACGGCCCGCGGGATCGACTCCCGCGGGCCGTTTTGTTTTTGTGGGCGTGGTGTTTTGGCTATTGGCGAATGGACATACTTGCCTTACAATAGGCACCCTTTCACGGGTGCTTAGCTCAGCTGGGAGAGCATCGCCCTTACAAGGCGAGGGTCGTAGGTTCGATCCCTACAGCACCCACCATTAAAAAGCGTTGCTTTTTTTGGGGCCGCGATAACTGACCGCGGTTTCCGTAGTTTAGGAGTGGTAGTTCAGTCGGTTAGAATACCGGCCTGTCACGCCGGGGGTCGCGGGTTCGAGTCCCGTCCACTCCGCCATATCGACGAAAGGCGCGAAACTCTGTTTCGCGCCTTTTTCGTTTGCGCAATTCAAGCGGTTGATGAAATGCGCGTTTTTCGCCAAAATGCCCCCTTCGCAACGGTCGGCGGGGCGTACGGCGCCTTGAACCATTACCCTTTATAAAGAAGCGGATTCTCACTATGTTGATGCAAGCAATACGCGACCGTGCCCAGAGTTGGATCTCCTGGGTCATCATTTCGCTGCTGATTTTGGTCTTCGCCGTGTGGGGCATCAACGCTTACTTCGAGCCGGATTCCAAAGTGAACGTCGCCCAAGTGGAAGGTGTCGACATCGGCCAACAAGAATACCTGCGCGCTTTCGAGATGCAGCGCAACCGCATGCAAGCCCAGTTCGGCGGCAACCTCGATCCGGAGTTGCTGGAGCAGCTTGGCATGAAGCGCCAGATTCTCGACCAGCTCGTGAGTGAAGAAGTGCAACTCCAAAAAGCTGTCGATCTTGGATTCCGGGTCGGCGATGTCCAGTTGGCGAGCTACATCAATCAGATTCAAGAGTTCCAGCGCGAAGGCAAGTTCGATCCCGAGCTTTATGAGCAAGTCGTAAGCCGCGTTTATCGCTCCACGGCGGCGTGGGAGTATGAGCAAAGGCGCGCATTGATTTTGGATCAGCCGCGCAAGGGGCTGTTCAACACCGCGTTCGTCACGAAGAAGGAACTCGATGCCATCGTGCGGCTGCGCGATCAGCAGCGCGATGTAGGCTATGGCGTGATCAAGCTCGCCGGCTATTTAGACGGCATCGAGGTTGCCGACGCGGACATCGATGCTTACTACAATCAGCACAAGGATGAATTCAAAACACCGGAGCAAGTTGCGGTCGAATACGTGGAATTGACGCTCGACGCGCTGGCCAAGGAAGTCACCGTGGATGAGGAAGCGCTCAAGGCGCGTTACGAGGAACAATCCGCGTTGTTTGTTACGCCCGAGCGGCGCCGCGCGCGACACATTCTTGTGCAAGCACCATCGGATGCCGACGACGCGACGGTGGAAGCGGCGCGCAAGAAAGCCGAAGACTTGCTCGCTAAGTTGAAGGGCGGTGCTTCATTTGAGGAATTGGCGAAAACGAACTCCGACGACCCCGGCTCCGCGAGCCAAGGCGGCGATTTGGGCTTTTTCGGCCGCGGCATCATGGACAAGCCCTTTGAAGACGCGGCGTTTGCGCTGGAGAAGGGTGTGGTGAGCGACGTGGTGCGCAGCGCTTTCGGTTTTCACATCATCGAGGTGACCGACATCGAAGCGACCAAGGCCAAACCGTTCGAGGAGGTTCGCGCCCAGTTGGAGCAGGATTATCGCAACAGCCAGGCCGAGCAACGCTATTTCGGCGAGCTCGATCTACTGGAAACACTGACATTCGAGAATCCGACATCCCTCGAGCCGGCGGCGAATCAGCTCGGGTTGACGGTTCAGACGTCGGCATTCTTTGCCAAATCCGGGGGGCCGGCGGCGGGAATCGCGGCCAACGCCAAAGTGCGCAGCGCGGCGTTTGATGATGATGTACTGACCGCGGGCAATAACAGTTCGGTCATCGAAGTGGCTCCGAATCATGTTGTCGTTCTGCGTTTGAAGGAGCGCCGCGCGGCGACGGAGAAACCGCTGGCCGATGTGAAGGAAGAAATCAAAACCAAGCTCAAACGCGAAAAGGCCACGGAAAAGTTGACCGCGGACGCGCAAGCCGCATTGGAACGCTTGAAGAACAAGGAATCGCCTGAAGAGGTGCTGAAGTCGGTTGGGGCCGAGTGGAGCCGCCCCGGCTTCGTCTCGCGCGATGATCCGGAGATTGACCGTACCGTTCTCGCCGACGTGTTCGCGGCGGCGAACCCCACGGCCGAAGCGCCGGTATTCGGCCGTGTGTCGACGCCGATGGGCGATATCGCGTTATTCGGTGTTTTTGGCCGCAAGGACGGCGATCCAAGCGCCCTTTCGGAAGACGACCGCAAGGTGCTGGAAGACGGCCAGCTTCGCTCGCGGGCCATCGAACATTTTCAGGCCCTGGCGGAGGCATGGAAGGCTAAAGCCAACATCAAGGTGTTCCCCGACAATCTCTAATCAAGCGCGGGCGGGACTGAAAACGGAGCGCGATGAAGCATTCAGACTCAGCCCGTAGCGTTAAGGAACAGGACAAGTCACGCGGGCTGGCGCTGCACTGGCAGGTTCTGATTGCGCTCCCGCTGGCGGTGGTGGCCGGCATCCTCGTCGGCCCGGATGCTCAAGTCGGCGGCGTCACGTTCGTGGCGGTGTTCGGCTTCGTTGGAACGCTGTTTCTCAATGCCCTCAAAATGCTGGTGGTGCCGCTGGTTGCCGCATCCATTATTACCGGCATCCTGAGCATCGGCACGGGCAGTCATCTGGGCCGTCTCGGGTTCAAAACAATCCTCTATTACCTCTCCACCAGTTTGCTGGCGATCCTTGTCGGGCTGATGTTCGTGAACGCGTTGGCACCGGGACTCGAAGACGGTCGGCCCATCGAGGAACTGCGCGACAGCGCGGTCGACACGTCCGCTGTCACCGAAAAGGTTGAGGGCAAGGGTGCGAGCGACGTTGTGGATGTCTTCCTGCGCATGGTGCCCACCAATCCCGTTGCGGCGGCGGTGGAAGGCGACATGCTGGGTTTAATCTTCTTCTCGTTACTGTTCGGCTTTTTCATGGCCAAGATCAAAGAACCGCAAGGCAGCACCTTGCGCCAGTTCTGGCAGGGCGTGTTCGATATCATGATGCTGATGGCCCACTGGGTGATGAAGTTTACGCCCTATGGCGTTTTCGCGTTGGTGGGGAAAGTTTTTGCGACGACAGGCTTCGCCGCGTTCAAGCCGTTGGCGCTGTTTTTCGCCACGGTATTGTTGGCGCTGTTGACCCATTTTCTGATTGTTCTGCCCTTGCTGTTGCGCTTCATCGGCGGGGTGAATCCACTGCGCCAGTATCGGGCCATGGCGCCGGCGCTATTGACGGCGTTTTCCACCAGTTCGTCGTCCGCGACGTTGCCCGTGACCATCGAGTGCGTGGAGGGGAACGCAAAAGTTTCCAACCGCACTTCCAGCTTCGTTCTGCCGCTTGGGGCGACGATCAACATGGATGGCACGGCCTTGTATGAATGTGTCGCGGCCATGTTCATCGCTCAGGTCTATGGTTTGGAGCTCAGCTTCGCGGTGCAATTCACCATCGTGATGGTGGCGTTGCTCACCTCCATCGGCGTGGCCGGCATTCCGTCCGCCAGCTTGGTGGCCATCGCAGTCATTCTCGGCACCATCGGTTTGCCCGCCGAAGGTATCGCCTTAATTCTGGCTGTGGATCGAATACTCGATATGTTTCGCACCACCGTCAACGTATTCAGCGACTCCTGCGGCGCGGTGATCATCGCGCGGTTAGAGGGGGAGACGGGTGTGTTGGCGGATTCCGAGCCGGGGAAGTAGCTAGCTTTGGATCGGGTTACCGGAACGTCCAGCGATACCCCACGTTGTAGAAAAAGCGCTGAGTATCGGCGTTGCTGCTGGCGCCACCATAGTCCGTCAATTCCCAGCCGATCTCCGCTTCGATGGTGTAGCTTCGTTTCCTATCGAAAATTGCCCTTGCCGATGGTCTCAGACGCGTTAACCGGCTGCCGTTTGTGTCCTCGCGGGAATCGGCTCGAAGTCTGGATTCGATGGACCAGCTGCCGGGAATGCGCAGCCGGTTCTGCGCCGACACGCCTTTATTGTTGTAGCGATCCGAATTTGCATAGAAAACGCCGAGGACGGTTAGATCGCCAGGCATGACTAGGTCCTGAAAACGCAGTTGCCCGGATAAGCCGGTGGCCGATTCGGACTCGCCAAGGGCCGGGTCGGCGGCACGAAGGTTGGCGGAGTAATCGTGTGTGGAACGCGATATGTCAACGCTCGCTTGGACCGTGCCGCGCAGTTGCTCCGTCCAGCCCAGGTTTAGCAACGTAGTGGTGCCGCTTTGATCCTTCGCTAAGGCGCGCAGCTCCTCTTCGGAAAAGATCGCTTTGGCGAGCTCCAGCGAGTTGACTGCGACGTTGTCGATCAATCCATTACTGAGGAAGAGCAGTGGGCTTTTGCGTCTGTCAAAGCTGAAATGAACCGATCGTGCGGTGCTCAAGACCAAGTTGCCGTTAAGCATCAGAATGTTGACATCACTGAACGACGTATCGTAGTCGAGAAGACCAAAATAATTGCCGCGCGGCAAGAAATAACGCGCTTCGAGCCCGACTGCCCTGCGCTCGGTAACACCGGTGTCCTGCTGAACGTGGAAATAGGGAACAAGGTCCAGGCTTTGGAACAGATTCGTCATTTCGTAAGACGCCGTCACGAAGCGTTTGTCGGTATCCAAGGTGTCGGTGTCGGAAAGCACGACCGGGAAACCCACTGCTACGTCGGCGGCCTGACTTGCGGAAACTCGGTATTGCAGCCAGGCACCATCGTAGCGACCCAGCACGCCGGCGGCGTTCGCGGGTTGTCTACCAATGCGGACCGCGTAGTCAAAACGGCTGTCTCGGCTCTCCAGGTACAGAGTCGAGATATCGATCCTTCCGTCACTGGTCTGTTGTTCGAGAAAATCTTCCTCGTGGTCCAGGGAAATGTTACTGCGCAGGTCGAATCTGCTATTGCGCCAGCGGCTGGTCGCCTGAAGGTGCGTCAGCAATAGAGACTGATCGGACCGATCCTCCTCAAGTCCGTCGAAAGAGATGTCTCCGTGGTAGTAGCTCTGGGACAGCATGCCGAAATGGTCGGCGCGAAAGGATCCAGTGTCGGTAGAGGCGACGCCGTCCTGCTTAAGCTTCTCCATGGGACGTGGTTCGGGAGTACGTCCCGTGGCCAGCAGCTCGGCCAACCGCTGCTGAACCCGCACGGCCCCGTCGCCCGACGGATACCGGGCCAAGTAGTCCCGATAGTTTGCTTTGGCGTGAGCGCTCTGGCCATTGCGTTGGCGCGCCACACCAAGCATTTCCAACGCGTGGGGCGAGTAGGGGTGCTCGGGAAGCCGGCCGATTTTGGTGAACAGCACGATCGCTTGGCGGTTGTCTCCTTTGTTGATGACCGCATCCGCCCGGGACACAAGGCTTTCGAGTTCGTCAATGGTGAAGAAGTGCTCGCCGGAGTTAGAGGCTTTGGTTGACGTTCCTTGCTGGGCCAGGCGGTGAAGCTTCTCCGCCTCGCTCATATAGGGGTGGGGACCCAAATAGATAATGTCCGCGAACACCGCGCGCGCAGTCTCATATTGTTGTGACTCCAAGGACCGTTGGCCGAGGGTCATAAGTTGCTTCAGTCGATCGGCGCGTGCCACGAGGTTTTCGTCGGCGCTGGTCGTGGCGACGGTTGTCCGCCGTTTTTCCTGCTTGGACGGCAAGGAGTCCGTTAACGCGATCTCAAGGCTGCGCAAGTCCCTCGACTGCGAAATTCGGAGAGGTGTGTTTTCGGAAAAGCGCAGAACGAATACGACGTTGTCGTTCGATTCCTTCTCATAGCTCACGCTGATTAGAGGGAACTTCTGCGCAAGAGGCGCCAGCATGACGCTGCGGGTGCGCTGGAACGTTTCGGGGGGCAAACCGCCCGCTGCGTTGTCGACTGACTTCAGCCTGATTTCAATGGTTGCGGCGTTTCCCGGCGGGTAGTGGGAGAGGTACATCAGCCGCTCCGTCAGTATTACCAGCGCGAATCGATTCTCGCCATCCTGTTCGTAGTCGATGCGGTCGATCAGACCGTGGGAATCCGCCAGTGCCGCGGGGGCGGCTATTGCGCACGCGACTAGCAGATGCCAGCACTGTCGAATTAGGCAACGCATCGTCAACCCTAAAAGTGTTCATCGCTAGGGCGATGTTCACTATTTCGCGATTCCTTAATTCGGGAGAAACTATTGTCCGTATAGATGTGGCAACTGCCGCTGCAGTCACGCAGTTCGTCCACCGTATAGTTGATGGTTTGCGGATTCTCCGTCTTTTTGTGCGGTCCGCTGCGGAAGTCGGTTGCATGGCAGCCGGCGCAGTCGGGTTTGTATGCAGGGGATGTCCACGTGACCGACTCCGTGTTGCTGCTGTGGCAAGCTCTGCAGGGCGGATTTCCGCGATGATTGCCTGGATAGTTGGGCGAGGCATGACCGTAGGCTATGGGACGCCACGCCGATACGCTGTGGCACTCGACACACTCTATGCTCGTTACAAAATGACCGTTGGGTTTTCCGGTCGCGCTAACTCCGTTGTGACATCCGCCGCAGCCCGAGGTAATAGTGCTGTGATCGAAGGTGGCGGGCTTCCACGCATTGGTCGAATGGCATGCATCGCACTCGGCAGTCGTGCTGATATGGGTCAACGGCTTGCCGGGTGCCGTCTGGCCGTTGTGGCAGTGACCGCACGTCCCCAAGACCTGCGAATGGTCAACAACGGCGGGTCGCCAAGCCTGCGTGATGTGACAATCTTCGCAGACGTTGGTGGTGGTAATGTGGTTGTTCGTCTTGCCCTGCGCCCGAGAGTTGTTGTGACACGAGTAGCATCCGCTCGTGATCGATCCGTGGTCGAAGGTGGCCGGTGACCAGCCATTGACGCCGTGGCACGTGTCGCACTCGCCGGACGTGGTGATATGGTTCGTCGGCTTGCCCGTTGCGCGCGATCCGTTGTGACAGCCGCTGCATGGTCCGACGACTTCGTCGTGGTCGACCACAGCGGGCCGCCAGGCCTGCACGAAGTGGCATGTCTCGCACAGGCTGCTCGTCGGTATATGGTTGTTGGGTTTTCCAACCGCCTGGGTGCCGTTGTGGCAGTTTGCGCAGCCGTCCACAATGCTGGCGTGGTCGAATGTTGCGGGTGTCCAGGCATTTACGCTATGACAGGTGTCACAACCCTCAGTTGTCGCGATATGGTTGGTGGGCTTGCCGGGCGCCGTTTGGCCGTTGTGACAGCCGGCGCAAGTGCCAAGTACCTGGTTGTGATCGACCGTAGCGGGCGTCCATGCCTGCACATAGTGGCAATCCTCGCAAATGTTCGTCGATGAAATATGGGTAACCGGCCTACCGGTGGAGCGGACACCGTCATGGCAGGTGGTGCAGTTATCGGTGATACCGTCATGATTAAATGTGGCGGGTTGCCACCCATTGGTCTGGTGACAGCTGTCGCAATTGGCGGAGGTTGTGATGTGATTCACCGGCTTTCCGGTCGCTCGTTCACCATTGTGACAGTCGGAGCAGGTTCCCACGACCTCGCTGTGATCCGTAACGGCGGGTTGCCACGTGTCGCTCAGATGACAGTTCTCGCACAGGCTTGTCGTCGGCATGTGGGTCGGCGTTTTACCTGTGGCATTGGTGCAGTTGTGGCATGCGATGCAACCCGACGTGATGGAACTATGGTCGAACGTCGCACCGTCGAAGGCTCGAATCGTATGGCAGATGCCGCAGTCTTCGCTGGTGGTGACGTGATCGGCGGACTTGCCGGTGGCGGTAACGCCGTCATGGCAGCTGCTGCAGGTACCACGCACCTGGGCGTGGTCGACGGCGGTGGCCGGCGTGAATGCCGAGGTGGCATGGCAGGCTTCGCAGACAGTCGATGCCGCCATGTGACTGGCGGATTTACCCACGGCGGCCGTGCCGTCGTGACAACTGACGCAGTTATCCGTGATGCCGGTGTGGTCGAACGTCGCACCGGCGAAGCTACGTGTCGTATGGCAGATGCCGCAGTCTTCGCTGGTGGTGATGTGATCGGCGGACTTGCCGGTGGCGGTAGTGCCGTCATGGCAACTGCCGCAGGTGCCGGAGACTGCTTGATGATTGACCGTGGCGGGTGTCCACGAGTCGGTGCCGTGGCAGGAGCCGCACTCGTCCGTTGTGGGAATGTGGCTCGACGGCCCGGGCGAGGCCGCGGACACGAAGCCCTGCGCGTGCGAGTGACAGTCCGCGCATGGTTGAGTGATGCCGCTGTGGTCGAAGGCGGCGGGCAACCAAGCGGTCGTATTGTGGCAGGAATCGCACGCCGCTGACGTCGGTAGGTGACCGATGTCTTTTCCAGTTGCGACGGTCCCGTCATGGCATACGCTGCACAGTCCAATGACCTCAGTGTGAGCGACGGCAAGTTCCGGGGAGAATGCTGTCATCGAATGGCAGGCTTCGCATACGGCGGTGGACGGAATGTGCGATGCGCTTTTTCCGACCGCGGCGTCGCCGTTGTGGCAGTTCGCACATCCGGAAGCGACGCCGACGTGATCAAACGAAGCGCCGGCAAAAGTTGAAACGGAATGACATGTCCCACAGTCAGAGTTGGTCGGTATATGGTCGACCGGCCGTCCCGTTGCCGACGAGCCGTCGTGACAGCTGCTGCAGGTGCCCAGCACCTCGTCGTGGGCAACTTCCCTCTCGGGCGACCATCTCTCGGTGTGATGGCACGCCTCGCAGTTGTTAGTCGATTGAATGTGAACCAGCGGTTTGCCACGGGCGTCGTCTCCGTTGTGACAAACGCCGCATTGTCCAGAAAGGTCCTGATGATCGACTGTGTAGACCTGCCACGTATTCGTGCGGTGACAGTTTTCACAATCGTCCGACGTTCGGATGTGAGAGGAGCCTTTTCCGGGTGCGATTTTGTTGTCGTGGCAGGTCACGCAGGCACTGATAACGGACAGGTGATTAAAGCTTCCTTGCGGGATGGCCCAGTTCTCCTCAACAGTTTCGTGGCACACGTCGCATGCTTCAGTCGTGGGGATATGGTCCGACGAAGGGCCCGGCGCAATGGTGTTGTTATGGCACGCAGCGCACTGGGTAGGCGTTCCGTCGAAGACGCCACCGATATGGCAACGTTCACAAGCGACAGTGGTGTGGCCACCGGTTAAGGGAAACCCTGTGGCGAGATGGTCGAAAGGCTTCGATTCAGAGTAAGCGTTCTGGGCGAGGGCGACTAAGAGCAACAGGAGCAGCGGCGCGAGCCATGCGCTGTCGCGTCGGAGGGGACGCGGAGATCGATCTCCGCGAATGTTGCGCTGCAGCGGTCGGAATTGCACGGCAATCTCGGATGTTGGGTCATGTTAGAAGTGTTGGTCGCAACCAATCGGGACGTTGTCCACAGATCTGTTCGGACGTTGGAGTTTTTAGGCAGAATTCGTGCCAGAATTTCCGTCGCCATCCCAGGTCTGGAATGTATGACATGTGATGTAGCCGCAGGTAATTGAATGGATGGATAATCCGTTTGTTATCGTCTGCCGGCTCCGTCCGGCTCCTGCGCATGTACGGACTGCGCAAGGCGTCGCCTGCTTGCGACTTCAACGAGCTACGGCGGTGGATGACTGCCGTTGACTCTGTCCGCGTGCCAGGTATTTCGTCGTTCATGCTTGGGATTATCGGCCTCTTCGCGGAGGGGGATGTAACGCCCATCACACAATCCGAGATATCCTTTGGCCGTTCGGATGGTTTATGCGAGCCGCGTCTCAAAAGGCGGGAGCCCGATGAGCACGCTTGTCGTGGTTACGCGACTCCGTGCTTCGTTTCCACCGCGATGCCCAATTCCTTGAGCATTCCCGTCGGTAATACGCCGCCCGCGCTGACAATAACCGCATCGTTGCGCAGCGCTAGGAGTTGACCGTCATGTTCTACGGCGACCGATTCCGTTGTTATTTCCTTTACCTCGGATTTCAGCAATACACGCAACCGCCCTGCCGTTTCGGCAGCGCTGACTTTCTCGCGATTTTTCTCTTTGGCGCGGCTAAAGGCGGCGCTTCTATAGGACAGGCTGACCGTTGCTCCCGGTTGCTCTGCAATGCTTATTGCCGCTTCCAGCGCACTGTCGCCGCCGCCAACGACCAGTACATGTTTGTCGCGGTATTGTTCGGGATCGACGAGGCGGTACACCACCTTGGGCAGGTCTTCTCCAGGCACGTCCAGTTTCCGAGGTGTGCCCCGCCTGCCGATCGCCAGCAGCACCGTGGCGGTGTTGTAGACCCCCTTGGACGTCGTGACCTCGAAAGCTCCCTGGTGTTTTTTGACGCTCAGCATCTGCTCGCCCGTGTTGATGGATATTTGAGCCTTGTTGCGCGCATCTTCCCAAAACGCCATGAGAGCCTCCTTGGATGTCTCCGTGAACTTCACCGATCCGATCAGCGGCAATTCCGCGGGCTGTGTCATTACGATCTTGCCACGGGGATAGTGCGATACCGTGCCGCCGAAAGATTCCTGGTCAATGGTGAGATAGTTGAGCTTATGCTGTTTCGCACTCAGTGTCGCGGAAAAACCGGCCGGGCCGCAGCCCACGATGATGACGTCATAGCCCTTGCCGGTACGGATGTCCCGCCGCTTGGCGATGGCATCCATAGCCTGTCGTCCCTGTGAAACCGCATTGCGGATCAAGCCCATTCCGCCGAGTTCGCCGGCGATGTAGATGCCCGGGACGTTGGTTTCAAAAGTCGCGTCGACCTTTGGAATGTCGACGCCGCGCTTTTCGCTACCAAAAACCAGCTCGATCGCGCCCACTGGACAGGCCGCGGCGCAGGCACCGTGCCCGATGCAGTGAGTGGGGTTAATAAGTTCCACCTTATCATCCACGATGCCTAAGACATCCTGTTCGGGACACGCAATGGCGCAGGAATTGCACGCGATGCATAGGTCGCGGTTGATCTTCGGATGGAGTGATGCCGGTTCCGTCAGTCCCGCCTTTAGCATGCTCTCGAGAATTCTGGAGTTACTCTTTGATGCGAGTTTTCGGCGACCGATGTAGAACGCCCACATGACCAAAACGGGAACCGCGTAAACCAGTAGGAATGAGTAGTCGCCGACCAGCGACAGCAACGGATTCACATTCATGGCATCTACTCCTGGCATACTGCGGGAATTGTGGCATACATCGCAAAACTTTTTCGAAACGCGGTCGAAGCAGATTCGACGTCTCGACTGCGTCCTCAAGATTACCGCACGCTAGCGGAGTAGCACCGGAAAACATTTAGTCGGCACAACAAGGTGTTTAGCAAAATGACGAAACCATCACCAAATCAAAATGTGGCACCGAGTCCAAGCGAACCGCTCAAGCCGACCACACGGGCCGTGGACCCAATGGGGGAATTGGCGCAAATAAGAGATGCACTGATAGAAATACGCCATGCGGACCCCTCCACGCTCGCCGACGGCGCCGTCGGTCTGGAAAAGAGCAATCGAGAACGACGGGCGGCCCCAGAGAAGTCGGCAGAAACCGAAAGCGGCGGGACGACGGTTCCGGCGCCGGCAACCGTGAGCCCGTCGCAGTTGAAGAAACTGGCCAAAGGCGGTGAGATTTTCTTGGCATTTGGACTGGTCGGTCTTTTTGCAGGTTTGTTTGTGGTCGGCCGAGCCTACTGGGACGACTCGATGTATACCGCGGAGGAAGGAATCGGGTACTCAATGGGCCTCGTCGGTGGCGTGATGATGTTGCTGGCATTTACCTACAGTGCGAGCAAGCATCTCAAGCTGTTTCGGTCCACCGGCATGATGAAAGCCTGGTTGCGGGTGCACATTGTGTTCGGCGTGGTCGGGCCCTTGCTCGGCGTGCTGCACTCGACATTCACCTTTCAATCGTTGAATGGCGGCGTGTTCCTGACGACCATGTTGTTGGTGTTCTTGAGCGGCGTGATCGGCCGTTACTTGTACTCGAAAGTCCATTATGGACTGGGTGGTCGGCGCGCTCAGGTTAAGGATGTTGAGGCAGCCATGACCACGTTGACCTGCGACTACGGTCAAACTCAACTGGACGCATTCAAGAGGACGACATTGACGGCGTCGAAGTCGCTGCTGCGTGCGGGCTGGCATTTGCTTTGGTACGGGCAACGCAGCCGGCGCGTTCGTCGACATGTCATGCGTAGTCTAAAAGATGAGTTGAAAGCGGCGGAGAATGGCGAGAAGAAAAGCCGTGTTGAGTGCGACGCAGAAATGAACCAATGCGAGCGGGATGTGAAGAATTTCATGTCAACCCTCGAAAAGGTCGCATTCTTCAACTTTTACGAACGGTTCTTCGCATTCTGGCGCCACGCCCATGTGCCCCTATTGTTCTTGCTGCTGATTAGTGGGAGCGTGCACGTTTACTATGTCCACATGTACTAGAATTTCAAACCCTTGAGCTTGTCCTTAAGCTTTTGCTCAGCTTCTTCCTTCTTCGAATCCACCGCCGACTGCATTTCCGCCTTTAGCATTTCTTCGATTTTCTTGATGCGCTCATCGAGGCTGCCTTCGCTTTGGGTCAGCATGGCGACCTGATCTTTGTAGGGGCCAGCGGACTTCTCGATTTCCTGCTCCAAGCGAACTTTTAGTTTTTGCTCAAGCTCCGCTTGTTGGGATTTCAGCTGCGCCTTGGCCGCGCCCTTGATTTGTTGATCGAGATCGGACTTGATTGAGATGTCCGGCGAGTTGAGCGCGCCTTGAACATTGCCAGTCAGGGAAAATGTGTTGATGGCGGCCAGTGTTTTCGCCACTTGCGCCGCCCAGCCGTCCTTGGCGTCGCTCTTCCATGCGGCGTTGAGGAACTTGGCGTCGACCGCTCCATTCAGGGCTTCGCCCGCCAACGCCAGGTTGCCGTTGACGTTCACGCTTGCGCTTTGCAGTTGCATCGGGAGCGTACCGCCCTTGGATAGAGCGATATCGGCTATCTTCCAGCCGGAGACTTGCCATTCAACATTGTCCTTGCTCGCCGCCGGA
>JAKACW010000047.1 GCA_021821045.1 Pseudomonadota bacterium | reverse complement strand
AAACACCTTGCGCAGTTTCCCTTTGCTCATCACGCCCCCTTGCAAAACAATGTCGCCGAATTGGGCTTCACGTTTTACGCGCGAGAGGCGCGCGAGGGAAGAACGTCGGAAAGTGACCGGTTACGTTCATTTGAACCCGAGTGAGATGTCGGCTGCGATCGCGCGCGCGGTCGACGAAGGCGCCGATGTGATATCTCTAAGTGCCGGTGGGTTGCCGTCGATCGCCCAGCGCAAGGCTGTCAACAAGGCATATAACAAGGGCACGGCAATCATTGCGGCAACAGGCGACTTTTTCGTGTTTCCTTTTACCAGTTTCACGTTAACGCCTAGCACAGTGGGGTTCCCTGCGCGATTTAATCGAGTGATTGGTGTGGCCGGAATCACCGAGCGTGGAAGAAGTTACGGCAAGGCACCCTGTTACGGCTGCCTATTGAAGTTTTGGAAATGGAACCAGTATTTGTTGCCGTGGATGTTTCGAGGCAACTTTGGACCCGCCTCGGTTATGGAAGGTCATGTTCTGGTGGCCTACGTTCCGAATATCCTCCACTCATGGCCGTCGACATCCGACAGGGCTGCTGTGGCGTTAGACGGAGGCGGGGCGTCACACGCAACCCCGCAGGTGGCTGCCGCCGCTTCGCTATGGCTCCAGTTTAATCGCGATGACCTGGAGCAGAAGGGTCTTTGGAGAGACTGGCGCAAAGCGGAGGCGGTGTACCAAGCTCTCATTCGGTCGGCAAAAAAACCGGCTGAATACACCGTTGAGCATATGGGCGAAGGGGTGCTGAATGCGGGCGAGCTGTTGGAAACAAAGATTGATCCGACGCAGCTACAACCGCGTGCAGTTGCAACCATCGGTATCCAATGGATCTGGGATCTCGTTCGCTCCTGGGATTTGCTGCGAGTCATTGCGGACCCTCTCCTTACCCCGGCACTAGAGGAAATGTTGGCGACAGAAATTCAGCAGGTGATTTTTGAATCAGCATCCGCCCAGGACTTATTGGACAAACAGACGGCTTGCGGCAAACGTCCAACCGCCGAGAACGTTGCGAGCTGCCGGGAGGATGTCGGGGCGCAGTTTATGGACATCCTGTTGCGCTCCGACCTAAGTTCGAACTTTTTGAAGGCAGCAGTTAACAAAACTCTGGACCAGTGGATAGCAGCAAACACGTGATGTCCATTGTTCTATGAGGCGCGGTTTCGGCGATGCGATGCATCTTGGGGTAGCGGGCGAACGAAAATACAAGGCCAGATAAGGAGGTGGTAAATGGCACGGAAAAAGCCAGAACAGTCCAAAACCCCCGAGAAGCCGGAAAGGAGCATCCTCAGGGAAGTCATCGATGAGGCACCCAAGGATTTCATCAAGAGAACGTTCTGGGGCGTCTTTTCTGCACTCGTTGTCGGTGCCTGCGCCATTTGGTTCACCGGGGTCTCCACGAAGAATATTTTCGGTGTCAATTCGGACTTGGTACACGTTTACGCGCGGGTTGACGATAGAGCGAAGCCAGGCGAGAAAATCGAACTGTATCCATCACCATTAGAGGGTGTAGTTTCGATCAACGGTGAGGTGCTGTGGGCCGGGCAAGGTGTGCCTTTCCACACTATCTCCCAAAAGATCGTTGAATTGCGACGAGTGACGCAGGAGGGCGGAAGAAAGACCACGTCCGTCTTAGACAGACTACCCGTCGATGATGCGCCGGTAATGGCGTTCCTGCTGGAAGAGCGTCACCCAGAGTCCGGTCGCACCCCACCAATTCCCTGATTCGTTGCCAAAAGCTGCTTAATAACGCAGCCAAAAATCGCTTAAACAAACCATTTCATCGCGAAAATGGGTCGTACAACCCTGGACCTTCCCGCAATGCCGAGTACTCCCCGTCACGTTCGATTGATCGGTTGCGAAAGCGCACGCCCAGTTTTCCTTGAACGTCGTTCACGAACGATTCGCTTCCGACCGCGATGGCCTCGGACCAGTGCGCTTGCCTGGCGAGTACACCGCTGCGCAGTTGACTCTCAGTCCATTGAAGGTGGGCGGCCCGTAGCCTCTTGATGTGATCAAAGCCACACAGTTTCGCTAACGTTTCCTGATCGATGATGCGGCAACGCTGCGGCGGTAATTGGATCTCGTTGAATCCGCTGACGGGCCATTGGCTCGGATGTTCGACCACGCCGGCGCGCACCATGTTGAGATCAATGTATGTCAGGCAGCGCGCGAGATGCTCGTTGGTCTCGATCGCGGTGGCATGGTAGCGGTCTTGCCAGAACGCGCCGGAGCGCCGCTTGCGAAGGTTGAACTCTTGCGCGGTACGACCGGCGATGAGTTGCATGGCCTTGGCAATGTTGCCGTCGCCGCCGTCCACCACGAGCAGGTGAATGTGATTGCTGGTCGCGACGTAGTTCAGGACGCACAGATCAAAGCGCTTCACCGCCTGGAACAGCCACTGGCGCCAACGCACGCGATCGCGGTGGAATTTGAGCAGAAACTCGCGCTTGTGGCAGCGTTGAGTGAGATGCCAAACCAGCCCAGGAATGAAAATGCGATGCGCGCGAGTCATGGGCTGCCATTTTGACGGCAAAACGGCGCATTTAAAGTCTAAATGTGCCCGTTGTGGCGTAGGATTTGGATTACGATCAGCGGGTTGGCGTGGTGCGACCCGGATTGCGGCCCGGATTGCGGAAAAACGTCACTGGCACACCCGAAGGCGGCGGCGAAACCAGAATATGTTTCTTCATCTTCCCCATGACGTGCATCTCGCAGGCCTTGCAGTCGAAGCGCAGTGTCAGTTTCTCGTTGCCGTTGACGAGCGTCATCGGCTCGGCGCGCACGTGGCCTTGGACGCCGGTGACGCCTTTGGCCTGCTTGGGGCAGAGATAATACGAGAAGCGCAGGCAATGCTTGGTGATCATGAGTGAGACTTCACCCGCTTCTTCGTGTGCTTCATACGCGGCGGCGATGAGTTTGACGCCGTGTTTCTCGTAGAAGGCGCGCGCTTTGTGGTTGTACACGTTGGCGAGATAGCTCAGCGTGTCTTCGGGATAGGTCGCTGGCGGTTCGACTGGCGCCTTGCGGGGCGGCGGTTGCCACGCTGCGTTGCGTGCCGCTTCGAGTTGCGTTACGGCTTCGCGGCGCAGTGCGTTGAGTGTCGAGGCCGGGACGAACCACGGACGTGATAGCGCCAGTTCGATCTTGCGCGCGACAAACAGCGTGTTTCCGAATTTACTCAGGTGTTGGCGCAGGTTGGCATCCGCCTGATCGGGCGAGCGGGCCGGCTCGAATGCTAATAACGCGCGAGCGGTGGCGTTGCAACCGTTCTCGTCGCTGAGCGTCAGTGCCAGGCCATCCGCGGTTTCCGTGAGTCGTACATCCACGCCGATACGGCGTTCCGCCGAATTGTGTTGCAGCAGCGCTTGCTCCCAGGCATGGTCCCGGTTGCGAGAGATCGACGTACCGACTTTCAACCCAGCAAGCTGGGCAATCGCCTCGTTGGGGAATACGCGCCAGAAATCGCCGGCGCGCTCCACTTGGTTCACGCGTGTTCCCACCACAGTGCGCTTATTCAAATAGCTAAGGCCGTCCCCGTTATGCAGCGTTTCGGCGCTGTCCATCTCGAACCAGTCCGGGCCGATGCGCGTAACCGTGCCCACCGGCACGCCCATGAACGTGGGCGAATCGAAGGCGCCGATGTCGGGTTGACGGCCGTTGGTGAAGTAGTCCGTCGCGCTGCGGTGAAAGGTTTTGTCCGGGTCGGGCTGGAAACGAAACGTGCAGCGGCCGCTGGAGGCGCGCGCCAACTCCGGCCGTTGTTTGAGAATCTCATCGAGCAGCTGGCGATAGTGGGCCGTGATGTTTTTCACATAGCCTATTTCTTTGTAGCGCCCTTCGATCTTGAACGAACGTACACCGGCATCGATAAGCGCGTTGAGATTTGCGCTTTGATTGTTGTCCTTCATCGAAAGCAGATGCTTTTCATAGGCGACCACGCCGCCTTGCGCATCCGTCAGCGTGTAGGGCAGGCGGCACGCTTGCGAACAATCGCCGCGATTGGCGCTGCGGCCGGTGTGGGCGTGGCTGATGTAGCACTGACCCGAAAATGCGACGCACAGTGCGCCGTGGATGAAGTGTTCCAATGTCGCGTCCACGGCGTCACCGATGGCGCGGATCTCGGGCAAGGATAACTCCCGGGCCAGTACGATCTGCGAAAAGCCGACATCGGACAAAAATTTCGCTTTCTCCACCGTACGGATATCGGTCTGCGTGCTGGCGTGGAGTTGAATCGGCGGCAAATCCAGCTCCAGCAAGCCCATGTCCTGCACGATCAACGCATCGACGCCGGCATCGTAGAGTTCCCAAATGAGCTTGCGCGCCGCATCCAGTTCCGCATCGTGGAGGATCGTGTTGAGGGCCACGAAAATGCGGGCGTGATAGCGATGGGCAAATTCCGCGAACCCGGCGATATCGCTCACGCTGTTACAGGCATTGGCGCGGGCGCCAAACGACGGCCCGCCGATATACACGGCATCGGCGCCATGCAACACCGCCGCGCGGCCGATTTCCGCCGTTTTGGCCGGTGCAAGTAATTCGAGATGAGAAGTAGGGTGTGCCATATGGGTAACCGACGGGCGCTATCATATGCCCGCGGCGGTGGAATTTCCACATCCAAACGTTCCCAATCCTCGCCAGCGCAGTACCATCCCCAGTCTACGGCGGCCATCGCGCAACGACTCTGGGTTTCCCGAACTCGATCGTCTATATTTTCCGCATGCAGATGACCTCTTTATCCGAATCGCGCGCAGTGACGGCAAGTGCGTTGGCGGCCTACGTCGTTATATACGCGCTGGTTGCATACAGCGGGATACTGAAAGGTTCCGCGCCGTTGTGGTGGTCGGACATGGCGTGGACCATCATTTCGCTCGCCGCCGGTCTGAAGTGTCTGCACACCGCCCGCATGCTTGCGAGAGTGAACGAGCGCCGCGCCTGGTATGCCTTTGGGATGGGCGCGCTGCTGTGGTTTACGGGCATGCTGGTCTGGGACTACATGGAGCTGGTCGGCGGGATCGTCACGCCGTATCCGTCGGTGGCGGACGTGCTGTTCACCGGCTTCGCGCTGGCGGTCATGGTGGGGATCTTCTATTTCCGCGACACCCATTCTGTCCGCTATGTGACCCAGATCCAGATTGGCAATCTCGGGATCATCGTCTGCACCGTCATCATTGTCAGCAGCGTCATTCTCTATCCGCAGATCTCCCAGTCGCAGGAGTCCGCTCTGTACATTGGCTTTGCCATTTCCTACGCGAGTGGTCCATGAGCCAATCGCTGATGAATGCGCGCGACCACCTCGAGGAGCAAGTCCGGCGGCGCACCTTGCAGCTTACCCAGACCAACAACCAATTGGAGGCCTACAGTTACTCGATTGCGCACGATCTGCGCACGCCGCTGCGTGCGATCACCGGTTTCAGCCAGATTCTCCTGGCGGATGCGGGACCCAAATTGAACGCCCAGGAACAGGACAGCTTGCGGCGCATTGCCAATGCGGGTGCGCACATGGCCAAGCTCATCGACGAGATTCTCGAACTCTCGCGCGTCACCCGTGTGGACATGCAGACCGAGTTGGTGGATCTGAGCGCCCTGAGCGAAAACATCGCGCGCCAGTTTGCCGAGACCGAACCGAAACGCAACATCAAGTGGGCCGTTCAACCGGCCATGACCGTGCACGGCGACCGGCGACTGCTGTCGCTGGTCATGGAGAACCTGATCGGCAATGCGTTCAAATATACCGCATCAAAGCCGCGCGCCGAAGTCGAGATCGCTACTACGCGGGTGGGCGGGGATAACGTTCATTACGTTCGCGACAACGGTGTGGGGTTCGACATGCAGTACTACGACAAGCTGTTCAAGCCGTTTCAGCGGCTGCACGGCAAGGACGAATTCCCCGGTTCCGGCGTCGGGTTGGCCACCGTGCAACGCATCGTCGAACGGCACGGCGGCCGTGTGTGGGCTGAAGTCAAGCCAGGGCAGGGTGCGACGTTTTATTTGGCGCTGCCGCCGCCGACCGTGTCGCCCGGCTCGCCGGGTCCATTTCCACAAGCTAAAGCGTAATCATGCGGCGCGTGCGCGTCATGGGCGGCCGTTTTGACGGCGAAATGGCCGGTTTAAAGTCGAAATGTGCCCGTTGTGATGAAGGATTGGGATGACGATCAGAGGGTTGGCGTGGTGCGACCCGGATTCCCCCGTGCGGTGCGTGCGCGTCATGGGCAGCCGTTTTGAAGGCGAAATGGCCGGTTTAAAGTCGAAATGTGCCCGTTGTGATGAAGGATTAGAATGACGATCAGAGGGTTGGCGTGGTGCGACCCGGATTCCCCCGGATTCCAGCGTCGAGCGCGACACCGACAATGACAGCATCGCCGACGAGGTGCTGCCGGGCGTGCCATGGGCGCAATTGAAGGACTTGCGCGTCGCTGTCAATTGACAAGCGGCCGCACCGAGCAGAACAAGCGCACAAACGCGCCGTTGAGTCTGGGGATGGCTTCGAAACGCACGTTGTTGAGCTCGAAAGAGTAGTTCTGGTGATGTTGCGTCGCTTTGGTCAAAACGTTCTCGATGGCTTTCATGTGCTCGTTCGTCTCGAGTCGCAGTGCGAGTGAGGCGATGGCCTTACAGCGCTCCTGTGCCGCGGTCCTTTGTGGAGGACTGAAATAGGGGGAGCCGACTTCCGTCATTTGAGCGTTTATCTCCACGCTCAGCCACTTGATGGCCGAGCTTGCGCTCCAGCGCTCGTCCTGATCGTTACCATTCCACTCCGTGATTTGAAACAGACTCTGTTGCTCGGTAATGAGTCGTTTCAATTCTTCGGCGTCATAGTTCGCCCCAGCGGGTAGCGCCAGCGAGAAAAGTACGAATAGAGTCAAGCCACGGGTAGACATCTTCTCCCTCTACGGATTATTCGGCAACGAAGCAGTAAAACAGTCCGGCGCCGCCTGTGCTTTTCAAGCCGTCCTGGCTGCAGCCACGCGTGCCGTGGGACGAGTTCCATGACTTCATGTGGCGCGTATCCTTCAGGCCGACGCGGTCGTGATGACCGACGATGGCCGAACCCTCGCCGTTGCTCGTCCAGTTGGCGCAGGTTGTGTCGCCGCCCGCTGTGGAGTACATGCCGGTCGGGTCGGAGCCGGTCAGAACGTCGTGAAGGTTCACCGGATCGCCGCGTCCACTCACGACTTCGCCTTTCTCGGTCAGCGCGGTTTCTTTGATGAGGTTATTGGCGGCTGAATGAAGCTCGTCGATGTTCTGCGCGATGAGCACGCCTTTGGCATTATGCCAGGGGCCCTTGCCGATACGCTCCCGTGCGTTGACGCCGGCCTCGCCGCCCGGCGCCGTCGTGCTCAAATAGGCGCGCCAATTCGCGTGAGATGATCCTGCTGCCTTGGCGAGTGATGCACAGTGAGCATCGGCGCCCTCGAGTCCGCCGAGATTGGCGCCGTCGCCTTTGCCGATGCTGGTTACGAAAAACGTCATATCCGGATCTTTAGCGAGCGCGGCACCGGTTACTCCGAACGCTGCAAGTGACACAAAGACACCAACTGCTGTTAGACGTGTGCGATTCACTGTGCTCTCCCTCTGCTGCGGTTGAATAAAGCGACGTATGCGTTTGATTCGTTGTTCAAATTATATGCGCTCCAGGCGTAAGGATAGCGTTGTGAGATCCAAAGGTCGAGATGGGAGCGAGACCGGCCAAATCGTCGGCAATGTACGGATTACGGTTTCGCAACCACGCCGATCTCGCGATGTCCTACAATCGAGATCCAAAACGCGAGAGGACACCACCATGGCCGACACACACTCCGTAAAAATCTTGATGACGCGGTTTATCACTCATGACGTCAAGCAATTCGTGGTGAGCCGACCGGAGGGGTTTACATTTGAGCCCGGTCAAGGCGTTGAACTAGCGATCGACGCGCCGGGCTGGGCGGACAAAGGCCGTCCGTTCACGCCTACCAATTTGCCCGAAGATGACGTGCTCGAGTTCACCATCAAGGGCTACGCCGATCATGAAGGCGGCGTCACGCGGAAACTGCACAAACTCGAAGCGGGCGCGAAGTTGCTGATGTCGAATCCGTTCGGCACAATTAAATATCAAGGGCCGGGCGTGTTTATTGCCGGCGGCGCGGGGATCACGCCTTTTCTCGCCATCTTCCGCCAACGCGCCAAGACGGTCGATGTCGACAAAAATGTTCTGCTTTTTTCCAACAAGACCCCTGCCGACGTGATTTGCGAACGGGAGTTGCGGCATTATTTGGGCGAGCATTGCATTTTGACTTGCACCGCCGAAGCGGGGACGGGCTATTTGAATCGTCGCATCGATAAAGCAGTATTGGCTGAAACCATCGACCGGTTCGATCAGCATTTCTATTTATGCGGGCCTAAGAAGTTCATGGAGGCCATTACCGCGGCGCTAAAGGATCTCGGCGCGCGTCCACAGAGTCTCGTGTTCGAAAAATAGACAAATTCGGTGCGATTCAGAAAATCAATCGCGTCAATCCATAAAACGAATTGGCACGACAGTCTCCGGAAGGATAGATTGGAGCGCATACGCTACCGAACCCGACAAGGAGCAAGATCATGTCAGCCGAAGCAAAATGCCCGTACGCGATACACGGCGCCCGAACCAAGGCCGCTGCGCAATCTAATCAGGATTGGTGGCCGAATCAGCTGAATCTGAAGATTCTGCACCAACATTCGGCGAAGTCCAACCCCATGGGCGAGCAGTTTGATTATGCCGAGGAATTCAAGAAGCTTGATCTGGCCGCGGTGAAAAAAGACCTCTACGCGCTGATGACCGACTCGCAAGACTGGTGGCCTGCCGATTGGGGACATTACGGCGGATTGTTCATTCGCATGGCCTGGCACAGCGCAGGCACATACCGCATCTCGGACGGGCGCGGCGGCGCCGGAACCGGCAATCAGCGTTTTGCGCCGATCAGCAGTTGGCCGGACAATGCTAATTTAGACAAAGCACGCCGACTGCTCTGGCCGATCAAGAAGAAATACGGCAAGAGCATCTCGTGGGCCGACCTGATGATCCTCGCCGGCAACTGCGCGCTGGAATCGATGGGCTTCAAAACGTTTGGTTTCGGCGGCGGGCGCGAAGACATCTGGGAGCCGGAAGAGGACATCTACTGGGGAGCCGAAGCCGAATGGCTGGGCGATATGCGTTACAGCGGTGAGCGCGAGCTGGAAAACCCGCTTGCCGCCGTGCAGATGGGCTTGATCTATGTGAACCCCGAAGGTCCGAACGGCAATCCCGACCCGGTCGCCTCGGGCCGCGATGTGCGCGAGACCTTCGGCCGCATGGCGATGAATGACGAAGAAACCGTTGCACTGGTGGCCGGTGGTCACACCTTCGGCAAGTGCCACGGCGCGGGCGATCCGAAGCTGGTCGGGCCCGAACCGGAAGCGGCGCCGCTCGAAGCAATGGGCCTGGGATGGAAGAACGCGTTCGGCACCGGCAAAGGCGTGCACACTACCACCAGCGGCATCGAAGGAGCCTGGAAGCCGAACCCGACCAAGTGGGATATGGGCTACTTCAACATGCTGTTCGGCTATGAGTGGGAGCTGGTGAAGAGCCCCGCCGGTGCCCATCAGTGGCGGGCCAAGGATGTGGCCGAGAAGGACATGATTCCCGATGCGCACGACCCGTCGAAGAAACATCGCCCGATGATGACCACAGCAGACCTGTCGCTGCGCTTCGATCCGATCTACGAGCCGATTTCGAGGCGCTTCCACAAGGATCCGCAAGCGTTCGCCGACGCCTTTGCCCGCGCCTGGTTTAAGCTGACCCATCGCGACATGGGGCCGATCTCGCGCTACCTCGGCCCCGAGGTGCCGAAAGAACAGTTGATCTGGCAAGACCCGGTGCCGGCAGTGAACCATGAACTGGTTGGCGAACAGGACATTGCGTCACTCAAGAGCAAGATTCTCGCAGCGGGATTGTCTACCTCCCAATTGGTGGCGACGGCTTGGGCTTCAGCGTCAACCTACCGCGACTCCGATAAACGCGGTGGAGCGAATGGCGCGCGGATTCGCCTCGCGCCGCAGAAAGACTGGGAAGCGAACCAACCGGCCGAATTGGCCAAGGTGCTGCAAAAGCTTGACGGCATCAAGGAGGAGTTCAACGCGAAATCGGGCAAGAAAAAGGTGTCGCTGGCTGACCTCATCGTGCTGGGCGGCTGCGCTGCGGTGGAAGAGGCGGCGAAGAAGGCCGGCCACAACGTGAAGGTTCCATTCTCGCCCGGACGCACGGACGCCTCGCAAGAGCAAACCGATGTGGAGGCGTTTGCCGTGCTGGAGCCGGTCGCCGATGGCTTTCGCAACTTTGCGCGCGCGAACGTCGTGACGCGCGCCGAAGAGCTGATGTTGGATCGTGCTCAGTTGCTGACGCTCACCGCTCCCGAGATGACGGTATTGATCGGCGGCATGCGTGCGCTCGGCACGAATTTCGGGCAAACCAAACACGGCGTGTTCACCAACGCCCCCGGAACGTTGACCAACGATTTCTTCGCCAATCTGCTCGACATGAACACCGAGTGGAAGCCTTCTGGAACTGAAGGGGTATACGAAGGACGCGATCGCAAGTCGGGCAAGGTCAAATGGACGGGTACACGGGTCGATCTGGTTTTCGGTTCCAACTCCGAGCTACGCGCCTTGGCGGAAGTCTATGCCAGTGACGATGCCAAGGCGAAGTTCGTGAAAGATTTCGTCGCGGCTTGGAACAAGGTGATGAACCTGGACCGGTTCGATCTAGCGTAATTTGACTGCAGCCGCGACCGAGCCGAGGTAATTCCCGGCCTGGTCGCGGTTTGTTACGTCCGACGCCTAGTGTCCCGCTTGCTCGCCCCAGATTTCTTTCAGGCGTTGATCGCGCCCGCAGTTCCAGCGATAGAATTTGTATCGCACAGGGTTGTTCTTGTAGAAATCCTGGTGGTAGTTTTCTGAGCCTTTGATGGGATAGAAGGTGGATGCAGCCAGAATTGGGGTAACGACCTTTTTACCCGGAAACTGTTCGATCACTTTCTGGCGAGATGCCTCGGCGATTTTGCGCTCGCTGTCGTTGGCGACAAAAATCGCGCTCAGATAGCTATGACCTCGATCGCAGAACTGGCCCCCATCGTCGAACGGATCGATGTTCTTCCAATAGTGCTCGAGAAGCTGGGCGTAGCTGATTTTTGCCGGGTCGTAGGTAATCTCAACGGCTTCGTAGTGGCCGGTATGGTTGCCGTTGTAGGTCGGATTTTCGAGCGTGCCGCCGGTGAAGCCTGATATTACATCGCTGACGCCTTCGACCGGTTCAAAATCCGACTCCATGCACCAGAAACACCCACCGGCCAAAACGGCCTTGTCAGCGGACGCGTTGGGTGTGTAGGCTAGCGCACTGGCGAGAAGGATGAGCATCGGTTTGAAATTCATGAGCAAATGCCACCTGTTTAGGATGATCTGTCTAACAGTATAGACACCACTCGTCACGAATGTATCACGCTGAGGCGGTGGCGTAGCTGTACTCTGGTATCATTTCGCCAAAGAGTCTCGGGTAAGAGGACTCACGCCTGTTCCGGCGCCAAAAATAATCAAATTAACCCAGCGGACGGCGGGTAATGCGCCTAGATTAGCTGTCCGTAATGGCATTGATGCTGCCGCGACCGCGCTTTTGTATCGGTTGAATTTTCGTAGCGCTTGCTCTTAGGACACACACATGACCCTAAAAATACTGCTGCTGATTCTGTTCAGCGTAACCTTGTCCGCTCTTGCCCAAATCGCGTTGAAGTTTGGCGTGTCGAAAGTCGAAGCCGTGCGGCCGGCCGCGGACCCAATGGGGATGTTGAGTACGCTCCTGGCGTACGGCGGTAATGGTTATGTGCTGCTTGGCCTGTTGACCTACGGGATCGGAGCCGTGGTGTGGTTGCTGGTGCTGGCCCGGCTGGACGTCAGCCAGGCCTATCCCTTCGTGGGACTGGGCTTCCTCGTCACCATGATTCTCGGCATTTTACTGCTGCAAGAATCGGTAACGGTGCCCCGTCTTATCGGCACCCTGTTGGTTGTGGTCGGGGTAAGTTTGGTGGCGCGTTCCTAACACCGGCGAGCTTAGAGTTAGCCTTGCCCGCTTGCGTGCGGCGTAACGTGGTGCAGCACAACCGGCGTGTTCTGCGGAAATCCGGGGCCCAGCTTCACCACGGGCTTCGCTTGTCCTCGCCACGCTACGGTGACGACGCCATTCTGCCATGTCCAGTCAATGCGGCCGCAGCGTAAGGGCATGCCTTCGATGCGGACCGTCTCCGCCAGCCAGTCGGCGGGAACGCCCTGGCCGATGGTGAGTTGGACATTGCCGCAGTCGGCCGGATCGAAACCTGGATTTTCCATCGCCAGCATATCCAGCTGCAACAGCAGCATCTCGGCCGCTGTCCAGTAGTGTGGTGTCACGTGCTGCGGCGCGATCCAGCCACGCACTTTCTGCCACAGACCCGCGCTATTTTCTTCGCCATTGCCTTCCCACCAGGTGTAGAGGCCTGGCGATGCCTGGTTGTGCCAGAACCAGTGCAGGGTTTCCCATGCGCGGCTCACTTGACCCGTCATCAGATGTTGATGGGCGTTGGCCAGCTCGAAGTACGTCCAAAGCGGCACCTCGTGAAAATCGCCGCCCGCCGTTCGAGTTTGCCGCCAGCGTTGGTCGAGGACGTGGTGAAAATCGCGATTGTCAGCATTGACGATGCCGCTGGGCCATAACGCGGAGATCGCCGTACGGTCGTTGTATCGGTCGGGATGAGTCCCGAGCTGCGCGACGAAGGACGTTCGCATTTTATCGGCGGCACTTTGCCACGCGGCGGCCTGTTGAGGGTGGCCGAGTCGCAAGGCGACTGCCGCGGCGTGCCGCAGCCCCAAGTAGTTCATGGCGGTGACGTAGAGCACGGGGCGGTGATGGTCCATCGTGCCGTTGATCAAACCATCCGTACCCGGGGCGGCCACGTGGGTGATATCGGCGTGTTTCTCGCGTCTCAGTTCCGGAATAACCGTTCCCGCAAACTCTTTGTAAAGGGACGTGCTTGTATTGAGCATCTCAAGTGTCAGTTCCGCCTTGCGCATCATGTGCGGCCAGAGCGCGGCAAGCACCGTGGGATCGGTCGTTCGCAACGCCACTTCGCCCAGCGCCCAATTGGCAATGCCCGGTGCGTCCGCCTCGGCACCGAAGCCGCCGAAAAAGTCCTCACGGCCATAGTCCAAGGCCAAGGACTCCGCTAGCATTTGGTCGCCGGCGCGCGCCAGTGCCACGATGGTGTAGCCGCCATCGCGGGTCCAGGGCTGATCGTAGTTACCGGGATCACCGGGACGCGTTTCATTGTCGATCAGACCCATGCGCAGATGGGCGATCTGTGCGTGGAAGCTGGAGGCGAACGCGGCGTCGGGCAGATCAATACGCAGGTCGGAGGCGTGCTGGGCAGAGTGCTGACGTGCTTGCTCGCGCGGCAGCGCTGTGTCCGTGACGATTATTCGAGTTCGCGCCATGGAATCCACGAGGATGACGGCGGCGCCGAAACCGTGGCGCCACGTATCGGACGTCAGCGCTTTATCCGCTGTGGACCACCGAGGGGCATCCCATTCCGCTTGGTAGGCGAGATCAAGAGGCGGTGGATCGATTCTCATGCGCCATCGGTCATTAACGATGACATCGTGGCCGCTTCGCACAACCGAACGCAGACGCCCGCCGGCAGGTCCGGCGCTGGTGATGCGCAATGCGACCTTGCCGTGGATTATCGGCGCGGGCGTGAGTTCAAGCTCCCACTCGCCCGGATCGCGGCTTGTCCACACGGCGTCATAGTTTGGCGTCGTCGTCTCAATCGCGTATCGGCCAGGCAATTCCGATTCCAGCAGCCGCTGGCGAATGTCTTCCGGCGCGATGCTGTTGGACGAAGCGCGCATTGATCCGTCGCCGTTGAACAGAGCGATCGAAATGCCAAAGCTGCCGAAGCCCGGGCTGAAACTTCCCCCTGGCACGTGATAACCCTTGCCTTCCAGCGGCGCGTGGGCCGGGGCGAGCACAACGTGACCCGAGGACTTTGGCCAATCGGCCGTCGGATGGGAACGGGCCATGGCGGCGAGGCGTCGTCGCTCGTTGACTCCTTGTGTCGCGCCGGCTTGTTCATCCGCCGATGCGATGATTTCTACGGCGCTGTCCAAACGGGTCAGGTTGTTAACACCCGCCAGGACAGTGAGCGCCGCGGCCGCAACCAATACCCACGGACGGATGCGAGACAGCGCACCCATCGCTGCAAGCAGAACCAGGAGCGGAGTGAGGTGCAATGTGTAAAGAAATGACTCGTTGCCGTAGACCAGATGCAGACCCGCCTGCCCGACAACGGTTAACCCGATGACCGCGGCGAGTATCCGGCCGTCCATGCGTCTGAGCATGGTAACGGTGCCTGCGACGAGGAGCACAGCCCACAACACCACTGCCACGGCGCCCGACGGCGTATGGGTGGTGAGCATTTGACGCTGCACGGTCAGCAGCGGCCAGTTATGGTTAAGCGGGTTGTCGACGGTTGCGATGGCCGGCATGACCATGCCATGGGACAGCAGAACCATGAAACGTTCCAGCGGACCTCCGGTATCCGTCATCGCGAACGTCGTGTACTTCAGCTCTTCGCGTGAAATAAAAAACTCGGCAGACGGAAAAATAAGCTTCTGAACGCACCATGCCGCCACGATCAGCAGGAACGCATCGCGCGTGATTGCCAGCGCACCGCGCGGGCGGTTCAGCGCAAATGCCATGGCGAGACCCGCCATCCAGTTGGTTACCGTCATACTCAGCGAACCGGCGCTCACGACCGTCTGAATGAGTGGCGGGGGAGGATGCGCGTGCGCGCGCGCGGCCACGGCCATGACCACTAGTAAGGTGATTGAGCCAAACAGGTAGGTTTCGGCAACCGAGGCGAAAAATGTGGCGGCGGCGCTGGCACAGGCGAGCAGAGTGAACAACACCGCGTCGAGCCGAGGCAGTCCGACCGCCCGCAATGTAAGCAAGAATAGTCCGGCCCACAAACCCGCCGCGGCCGCCACAAACAAACGAACGGCATCAAGCTTCGTGAATCCGAGCATCGTCAGTGCATGCACCGGGGGAAAGGCAGCAAGAGAAAAAATTGGATGCACCTTGGTGCGGTAATGGTCGCTGGCCCGATCCGTCATATTGTCGAAGACGCGATGAAGGTCAGCCTCGAACCACACATTTTCCAGTAGTTGGTCGGACTCGTACAGAATCGCCGGCAGTTTTCCGGAAAGGTTATGGAAGTAGAGCGCAGCGGCCGCGACGGTCAGTCCGAGGACCGTTAACGACAGCCAGTCCGTACGCAACGCGTCGACTAACCAACGCCAAGAGGTTAGAGCGTGTTCGAGTGCGCGGCGGATGAGCGGGGCGCCGTCAGCCGGCAAGTGGCGGCGGAGCGGCCCGATGTGGTTGTCCACGTGAAAGAGTCCCGGCGTCGTATTGCGTTCGGACGCTTATTAATTATGTTGTCATGGGCGAATGCAAACGGTCGCGCTATTTTGCGCAACGGATCTCAGCGGTGCAAGGTGAAGGCTGCAGCGTGCTAGGAGTTATATCCATAAGAGTAGGTATAACTACCTATTAGCATCTTTCCAATTGAGTCCTGTCGCGCCGCAGTTGTTGGCGGATTTCCCGCGAGTTGTTGCATTTTGCCGCAATCAGATTAAGATACGCGAAACATTCAAAAGCGCGTTCAAGGAGGGTATATGTTGTCCCGTCTTCGTGTGGCCGGATTCACCATCGCAGTCGGTCTGCTGTGTACCGCGGGTACTGCAGCCGCGGGTGGAACGAACTGTAGTTGGGGTTCAACCGTTGGAACCTGCGGAAGCCTGAAGTTCAATCAGTCCAGTTATAGCAGCACTCCAGCCGTTAAGCCGTCGCAGAGTGGATGGAAGGTTTTCGGATCGTCCGCTACGCAAGGTGGTGTCGCGCAATTCAAGGGTCTGCCCAAGTTTCCGAGTTCGCTCCCGCCGATTGCTAATTCTGTTGCGGGTAAATTCAGTCACGCCTTTCTTTCGAAGAATAAGCTGAAAGTGGGTGGTCCAGCCTGGAGCACCGGGGGCGGCCCAAAGAAGCGGCCCGGAATGGTGGGCGCTGTTCCTGAACCCGAAACCTGGCTCATGATGGTCGGCGGTATCGGGGCGCTCGGTTGGTTCGCTCGCCGACGATCCCAACGCCTAAGCGTCGTGGCTTAGGGTACTCCCCAGGCCCTACCTCCTCAGAGATGTTTTTCCCAGGCTGCCGCTTGGTCTGTCTTAGATCCGATCACTCGGTTATAATGCAGGCCGGTGGCAGCGCGAACGATCAAAACAACAGACGATAAACGTCATTCGGCACCAGCTTAGTCTGGATCGCACAGCGGTATTCTCTCCACGGCGCATGGACTCGAGGCGGGCGATACCGCGAATCTTCTCCGCTTCCCCCGTTTGGGTGTGTTGAGTTAGGCACGCGCAAAGGATCTGCAGGGTCTTCCCCACGTGTTCCTACGTCTTGTCCGTCGTCCACTGCGTTTTTGCACGGGCAACGTAAGACGAGTTCGATTACGCGACTGGCTTCACGGGTACGGAACTGGATTCGAATGGGCACTTTCCAAAGAAGATTCGCAAACGTCCGGCTATTACTGTGCGCGTTGCCATTCGCGGCGCTCGCCGCTTGCGGCGACCGGGTCGACGAAGCAACAAGTCAAGCCGTTGCGCAAGTGAACGATCGGGAACTCACGGTGCATGAACTGGACTATGAGTTGGCGCGTCTAGGCATGAGCGACGAACCGACGTCGCCGGCGGGGCGTGAGGTTGCGGTCTCTCTGGTGGAGCGCGCCCTGCTTGCCCAACATGCCATCAAGATGGAGTTTGATCGCGATCCGACGGTCGTGTATGCGCTTCGCTCCGCGCGGGATCAAGTGCTGGCGGACGCCTATCTAAATCGAACGGTAAACAACGTTACGCCTCCGAGCGAGGAACAGCGACGCGACTACTACGCGGCCCATCCTGAGCTGTTTGCCCAACGCCGCGGCTACCATTTTATGGAAATGATTGCGGGAGAACCTATTACCGCCGATGAGGTCCGAAGTGCTGTCGCGCAACACGGCACCATGGACGGCCTCGTGGGATGGCTAAAGGAAAAAAACGCCGTATTCGCCACCCGCGAAGTGTATGCGCCCGCTGAGTTGATCAGCCCTGCGGTTCTGGCGGAGCTGCGCGAATTACAGCAATCCAAGATGGCGCTGGTTGAGGCGACCGATGGCGTGCACGCCGTGCAGCTTATCGACGCGGTGGATTTGCCGCTGAGTTATGAAGCCGTGCAGGAGCAGATCGGCGAGTTGCTGTTCGCGCAGGCCCAGCAGGGTGCGGTGGACTCGGAGATAGAACGCGTGAAGGCGTCGGCACGAGTCGCGTGGAAAGGCGCCTTTTCGTCCGAATCTCACGCCGGCGATGAGGGAGCGGACAAGACTGCGACCAAGAGCAAGCACATAGAGCGAGGGCTAGAGGGCTTGTGATGAGACATCTACTTCGAATCGTCTGCGGATTCTTCTTGCTGGCCATCGGCGCTGGGGCGGCATTGTCCGCACAGGAGCCCTACACGCTCGGATCGGGCGATAAAGTGCGGATCGCCGTATTCAAACATCCCGACTTGGAAACACTCATACGCATTGGTCCGTCAGGCAACATCAGTGTGCCTTTGCTGGGAAGCCTGCAACTGGAAGGTCTGACGGAGCGGGAGGCGGAGGAAACGATCGCCGAACGTCTTTCGAGCGGTGGATTCGTCAAGAATCCGCAGGTAACCGTGAGTATTGAAGAGTACGGGAGCCGGCAAGCGTCCGTGCTCGGTTACGTCAATGAGCCCGGCAAATACATTATTCCTCGCAGCGGCCGTATCGTGGACTTGGTTGCCCTGGCGGGAGGCATCAAAGACGACGGTGATGATCGGGTCGTGCTGACGCGCCATGAGACGGGCGAGATTTATGAAGTCGATTTGATTCCCATTCTCGCTGCCGGCCGTCAGGAGGATAACCGCGAGGTAAAGCCAAATGACGTGCTCTTTGTGCCCCCGATGCGCCAGTTTTTTATCTATGGCGCCGTGGATAACGCCGGCGCCTTCCGACTGAAGCGCAATATGACCGTGATGCAGGCGCTTGCCTTGGCGGGCGGCCTCTACGTCGAGGGTTCCCGGGCCGAAGGTTCGGAAAACAACATCGAGATACATCGGATGGGTGCTGACGGCAAGAATGCAGTGATCAAGGCAAGTTTGGAAACGCAGGTCTTGGCGGATGATGTGATCCGCGTAAAAGAGCGCCTGTTCTAGCGGGTCGTATAGAGCGAGATCAATCGTGACGTTAACTCAGATTCTGGCCATTCTGCGGGCTCGCGCTCGATTCATAGCGCTGGTAACGGCGGCGACGCTTCTGTTGGGCGCGGCTATAACCTATCTCATGCCCAAGCAATACAGGGCGACGGTGTCTTTGGTCCTTGATTACAGCGAACCGCTTGCTGCCGGGGCGTCACCTGCCCAAGCACAGAGCGGCTATTTGGCTACCCAGGTCGATATTGTGCGCAGCATGGCGGTGGCACGGCGCGTGGTTGAAATCATGGACCTGTCCAATTCCCCCGCGGCGCGTGATCAGTTCATCGAAAAAACGCAGGGACGCGGCCGCATCGAGGATTGGCTCGCCGAGGCGCTGCTTCAAGATATGACCGTGATGCCGGCGCGCGAGAGTCGCGTGATCGACATCAGTTTTGACTCCCTTGATCCGGAGTTCTCGGCGCAAACGGCCAATGCCTTCGCTCAGGCGTACATCGAGACGACGCTCAAACTGGCGGTGGAGCCGGCGCGACAGAGCGTGGCATGGTTCGATAGCCAGTTGGATGATTTACGACGGCGCGTCGAGGAGAGTCAGCGGCGATTGACGGTGTATCAGAAAGAGCAAGGCATCGTGGCCACCGACGAGCGGGTGGACCTCGAGACATCGCGCTTGAACGAATTCAGCTATCAGCTTGCCATGGGCCAACTCGAAGCGCAAAACGCCAACGAGCGCATCCTGCAGATGGAAGAGATAATCGCCAAGGGAGGGGATCCAGAAACGCTTCCTGCCATCATGTCGAATTCATTCATCCAGACGCTCAAGGGACAAATTTTGCAGCAAGAGTCGAGACTGACCGAGTTTGCCCAGAGCATGGGTCGGAATCATCCGGAATATAAAGCCGCTCAGTCTGAGCTGACGAGTCTGAAGACCAAGCTCAAGACCGAAATGCGGACTGTTATGGCGGGCATGCGCAATGACGCGAAACTGGCGGAACAGCGCGAACATGAACTTCGCCGCATGGTCGAGGCCCAGAAAGAGAAGGTGCTCAACTTGCGCGAGCAGCGTGACACGCTCCCGGCGCTTCTGCGCGAGGTGGACAGTGCGCAACGCTCCTATGATGCGGCATTGGCCCGCGTTAACGAAAACACACTGCAAAGTCGCGTCAACCAGACCAACGTTGCCGTGCTGACACCGGCCGTGGCGCCCGTGGACCCCTCGCGCCCCCGTCCCATGCTCAACATGAGCGTTGCATTGTTTATCGGGCTGTTCCTTGGCATAAACCTAAGCATCGCAAGAGAGCTGTACGATCGCCGCGTGCGCAGCGAGGATGATCTTGCGCTGGGGGTGCGCGCGCCGCTGTTGGCCGTCGTGGCCCACGGCGATCGGCCGGCCCACGAACAGGGAATCCGCGGCGCATCCGAAACGCTTGGCGAACAGCCGATGCCCACGCCACGCAAAGCGCTGGGGCAAATTCTCTTGTCCGAACGCACGCTGCTTTTGGACGACGTTGTCGCCATCCTCGCGCGGCAACGGGCGAGCGGCGAACGGTTCGGCGAGGCCGCGGTCTCGTTGGGGCTGCTGTCGCGGGAGGACGTGATGTACACGCTCGCGCGGCAATACGATTACTCCTGTTTGCGACCGGGCGAAGGCGGGTATTCGAACGAATTGGTTGCGGCCTACCAGCCCTTTAATCCGGAAGTCGAGGCGTTTCGTCGCTTGCGTGCCCAATTGCTGCTGCGGTGGTTCGAGAAGGGTCGCAAGTCGCTTGCCGTGATCGGACCGGACCATGACGCTGGGCGCAGTTACTTGACTGCCAATCTTGGCATTGTTTTCGCGCAGCTCGGGCAACGCACCCTGATCGTGGACGCCGATCTGCGGGGCGGAAGAATGCACAAACTATTCAAGGCGCGCAATGACCGGGGGATGGCTGGCGTGCTATCCGGGCGCGCCGGGGGCGTGGCGGTCGGCACCATGTTGTCCGTGGACACTGTCGCCGTGAGCGTGCCGCATTTTCCCAATCTGTGGGTGCTGCCGAGCGGTCCCGTTCCACCCAATCCGCTTGAACTGCTCACTGTTCCGCGCTTTCGTGATCTGTTGAACGAACTCGGTAAGCTCTACGACGTTATCTTGATTGATACGCCGGCGTGCATGACCGGCGCGGACGCCGAGACTGTCGCGGTTCGCGCCGGCGGTGCGTTGCTCGTGGCGCGGCGCGACGTCACGCGCATGAAGATGTTGCAGCAGCTCGAGCAGCGACTTGAACGAACGAAGACGGTATTGGTCGGATCGGTCCTGACCGAATTCACTGCGGCGGCTCAGCCGGCGCGGGTAAGCGCGCCGTCTCCGGTACTTCCCAAGCCCGCCGCGGAGGCGGAGCCGCCATCGAAGAAGGAAAGGCGGTCCGTAGATGTTTGGTTGACCGCCCGAGTAAAAGGTGTCGCCGAACGCGTCCGCGAAGCCTTCAAAAAGCGTCGCGAAAACGACAAGCCAAAACTGCTGACCTACCAGCCTGAGCGGCCCGCCGCGAAGGTTGAGATCGACCGCGGCGCCCCAAAAACGGTCGAGGCGGACTACGATCTGTTTTGGGACATCGATCGCGAGTCTCGACCAGAGCCGCGCAAAGTGTCGTAATGGGTGGACGAAGACATGTTCGGTGGAAGCAGCGCACAGCACCAGCGTCAACTTAGACAGACAGCAGTGCCGGCGCCCGTTGCAGCGTCTGCATTGGGACTGTGGTGGCCGATCATCGCGGGTTTTGTGCTCATGTACGGGCCAACCTATTTTGATTTGGCGCGCACGTTTTGGCGCCAAGAGTATGGCGCTCACGGCCCCGTGATCCTCGCGATTGTCCTGTGGCTGCTCTGGCGGCAACGCCGGGACTTTACGCCTACGGCATTCGACCGGCCCATGCCGCGAACAGGCGCCGTCCTGATTGTCGGCGCCTTGTTTCTATACGTCATGGGACGCACGCAAGGCCTGCTGGTCTTTGAGGCGGGGTCGCAGATACCACTCTTGTTCGGCCTGATCTTGTTGGTGCGCGGAGCAGAAGGCGCGCGCACGTTGTGGTTTCCGCTGGCGTATCTGCTGTTTCTGGTGCCGTGGCCCGGCTCATTGCTCGATGCGCTGTTGCTGCCTCTGAAGCAGTTTGTTTCCGTTGTAGTCGATGAACTTCTCTATGCGCTCGGGTATCCCATAGCGCGCAGCGGTGTGGTTTTGACCATTGGTCCGTATCAATTGCTTATTGCCAATGCGTGTGCCGGGCTTAATTCGATGATCGCGCTGACCGCGGTGGGATCGGTATTCGTCTACTTGGCCGGGTTCCATGGCCGTCTCATGGGCTGGCTCCTGCTTATCGGACTGTTTCCAGTGGCGCTGGTGGCAAATCTCCTGCGCGTCATCGTGTTGGTGTTGACCACGTATCACTTCGGCGATGCCGCTGGCCAGCGTTTCCACGACATTGCCGGATACTTGGAGATTGCGTTTGCTTTTGGTGCGTTTATGGCGCTTTACACCTTGCTGCTTAGAAATGTCGAACAGCGCGTAAACCGAGGCTTCCGATGAACGGCGGGGTGCGGCTGAGCGGATTGGGAATGATGCTTGCGGCGCTGATTGCTTGGACGTACGTGCCGCAGCCGCACGCCGTTGCAGTCGCGCCCGACTTGGAGGCGCTAATACCCCAGCAATTCGGCGAGTGGGCGATGGCGGGCGGCGCGGCCCTGCCGATGTCGTTGGTTCCGCAGCAGGAACTTGGCGAGCAAACGCTCAACCAACCTTATGATCAGACTGTGATGCGAACATACCGCAACGGGCGCGGAGATGAGATAATGCTGGCCGTTGCGTTCGGCGCGCAACAACGCCAGGAAATAAAGATTCACCGTCCCGAGTTATGCTATGTCTCTCAGGGGTTTCGCGTGCTGAGTCGAACCCAAGATGCGATCGCCTATGATGGTGGCGGGATTCCCCTGGTTCGCCTGGTGACCAGCAATGATCGGTGGCTGGAACCCGTTTCTTACTGGATTCGCATTGGCGACAGTTTCGTCAGCAACGGTTGGGAAATGCGCTGGGAACTCCTGAAAGAGGGAATGGCTGGGAGGCTGCCCGACGGCGTCATGGTGCGGGTCTCCAGCGCAGCCGCCCTGAACACCGACAAACTCGACAGTGAGTTCGAGAAGCACGAAGCCTTTGTAAATGATTTAATGCTTGCCCTGCAGGAGCGGGGAGAGTTTCTTCTCGGCGAATTACACCCGCTCAGCGACAGGGCGGATCGTCTGCCGCTTCGGGGTAAGTCTTAGTTGGACGCTGCGCCGAGGGCGGCAATCATTCAGGTCAGATGGGATAAGGGCCAACAGCCATGCGCTTTCAGTCATCGATTTCCAGTCCCGTCGTGCGCAATGCGGCTTGGATGCTGTACGGGCAGGGCGGACGGCTCGTGCTGCAGGCGGCGTACTTCATTGTGCTGGCGCGAACCCTGGGGGTGTCAGAGTTCGGCGTGTTGGCGGCGACGGCGGCGCTAGCGGCGATTTTCGGAACGTTTTCGGGCATGGGCAGCGGTGATGTTCTGGTCATGAGGGTGGCGCGACAGCCGGCAGTGTACCCCGTCTATTTCGGCAATGCGTTGCTGACAACGGTGGTTTCGAGTTTGCCCCTTGGCGTGTTGTTTGCGGCTACGGCGGCGTGGATGCTGCCGGGCACCGCGTCCACGACACTGATTGTCGGGTTGATCGTTTCCGAATTCATATTCGCCCGCTGCATGGAGCAGTGTGCTCAAGCCTTTGTCGCGTTGGATCGGCACCGCTACACCGCCCACATCTTTTTCCTCATGAGTGCGGCCCGCGCCACCGGCGCCGTGGTGTTCATGTCGGCGGGGGGATCCACGGCGGAACAGTGGATACTCTGGCTGGTGGCATTGAACGGATTGGCGATGATCGCAACGGTCTGGATCACGATTACAATGCTGGGTCGACCGCGGACCGAACCCTGGCGTGCTTTGCGCGAGATACGGCACGGCGTGCATTTTTCGATCGGCCTCGGAGCGAAGACCGTCTATTCCGACATCGACAAAGCGATGCTCGGCCGCTTGGCGACGTTCGAGGCGGCGGGAACCTATACCGCGGCGTACCGTCTGGTGGCCATGGCATTTGTTCCCGTTAGCGCCGTGCTATATGCGGGCGCATCACGCTTTTTTCGAATGGGCGAAAAAGGCGTGGTTTCGGCCTTGCAGTGGGGCCGGCGCCTGCTGCCGTTTGCGATTGGCTATGGCGTGGTGGTCGCCGTTGGCATCTACTTAGGCGCCCCGCTGATACCCATGATCCTGGGGGATGACTACGTAGGATCTGTGGAGGTACTAAAGTGGCTGTCCGTACTGCCCGTGCTGCAGGCGTTGCATTTTGTTCTTGCGGATACGCTGACGGGCGCCAATCTGCAATATGTTCGTAGCACCATTCAGATCGCCGTGGCGGCTTTCAATGTGGGGTTGTGTTACTGGTTGATCGGTGCCCATGGAATCATGGGGGCGTGTTGGGCGGCTTTGGCGTCGGAGTCCGTGTTGGCCGTCTCGATGACAATCGCAATTCTCTACGCAAGAAACAAACAATACAGCCGGGAGGCGACGGCCTAGATGGCCTAGTCGATCCTGGGAAGAGTTAACGATATTCGTCTCCAATGCACGAGTGCGCGTTGGAGAGGCGAGGGTTGTGGCAGCGATGAAAACGAATGAACGGCTTAGCAAAGTTGAGCCGGCACTGTCGGTTGTGTTTTGTACGCGAAATCGCCCGCAAGAGCTGCTTGCCGCAGTCAAGTCGGTGACGCAGGGACAAGAGGCGGACTTTCCCGTCGAACTGCTGATCGTCGATGATGGTCTGCTCGACGAGCAGACGCTGCACGACATTGAGTCACAGGCGAAGAAAGCCGGGTTCGCATTCGCGTACGCGAACAAGCGCGAACGCGCTGGTCTGCTGCAGTCGCGGGTTGAGGCGCTTCGTCACGCGCGTTACGGGATCGTGCTTTTTCTCGACGATGACGTCGAGTTGCTGCCGGGGTATCTCGCGCGGCTCATGACCCACTACCGCAGTGATGCCACGCTCGCCGGCGCCGGCGGCGTGGATGTCCTGGAGCCGCGCGCTCCCCTGCTTAGGCGATTGTTCGAGTATGTCATTTTGTTCCGCTCCTTCCAGTTGGGTCGCTACAGCTGGAGCGGGTTTGGCGGCGGCATGGACGCGTGGCGCTTCCAACCGCGACCGTTCAAGGTCGATTTTCTCTATGGTTGCAACATGTCTTTTCGCCGGAGCGCATTGAGCGAGTTAAAGTCCGCGGCATGGTTCAATAGCTACAGCATCGGCGAAGACATGTATGTTTCCAACTGTGCGTCGCGCGCGGGATCACTGCTCGTCGATCCCCAGTTGCTGGTGAAGCATCATCAGGCCGCGACGGCTCGCGACCGGGAAGAGGATGTAGCCCGCACCCGCATTGTGAATCATTTCCTGCTGCTCAAGGCGCGCGGTGCGGGCGCGGCGAGAATGGGCGGTTTTCTGTGGACTGCGCTGGGATTCGCCGTGCTTCATGGTACGGGGGCCGTGGCGAAGACCGTTCTCGCCCGGCGTTCGACCGGATGGGAGCGGGCGCAAGGAACGCTCAAGGGTGTGGGCACTGTGTTTCGCTCCTTGTTAGCGGATTCCGGGACAATCGCGACGAAAAGCGTCTCGTGAGCGGCTGCGTCGGCGCGGGATTCTGCGTACGCAACGGGCAACGAAATCAACAATAATTCGGTTATGTGGAGAGGTTATGCGGTTTTCATTGGTTCTGGCAACGGTCGACCGCGTCGAAGAGCTGAAACGCTTTCTCGCATCGCTGCGCAGCCAGTCATATAAGGATTGCGAGTTAATTGTCGTCGACCAGAATGGGGATGAACGATTGGCGCCGCTGTTGGCGGATTTCGAGCCGGCGTTGAAGGTGCTTCATCTGCGCTCGACACAGCGAGGACTATCGCGGGCACGTAATCTTGGACTGCGTCACGTCACCGGCGACGTGGTCGCGTTTCCCGATGACGATTGCTGGTACCCGCCGGATTGTTTGCGTGCCGTCGCCGATTTCCTTTTGGCCAATCCGTTCGTGGACGGCATCACCGGCAGATCGGTCGACGAGGCAGGGCGGACTACGCAGGGACGTTTCGCGTGCGATCGATCGCGTGTCGATCGGATGGCGGTGTGGGCGCAGGGCATCTCCTACACGATTTTTTTGCGCGGGGAGGTGGTGCGGCGAATCGGTGAGTTTGACGAGTCCCTCGGCGTGGGGTCGGGGACCGAGTTCGGCTCGGGCGAGGAGACCGACTACCTTATCCGGGCCGTCGAAGCCGGGGCGGCGTTGGAGTATCTGCCCGAGCACGTGGTGCACCATCCCGAGACGGGCCTCCTATTCGATGAAAAGTCGCGGCACAAAGGGTTTCTCTATGGGTGCGGGATGGGCCGGGTGCTCCGTAAACATCGCTATCCGTTGTGGTATCGGGGACGAGCGGTGTTGCGGCCGATCGGTGGCGCCTGTTTGGCTGCCGCGAAAGGGCGTATCGCCGAATCGCAGTTTTACCTGGCGCGCGCCCTGGGTCGGATAAAAGGCCTCACCGCGGCGATAGGTTGATCTGGCAAATGGCTGGCAATGTGAACAAAACGACCGAAGTGTGGTGGACCAATCCTCTGTGGTTGGTGCTCGGCTTCGTGCTGCCCGTTTATTTGCTGGTGTTTTGCGCGCCGCTGCTGTTGGGCCAGGACAGCTTGCTGTTGCGCGGAGCGACCTTTTTTACGATGGATTATTTCCTGTTGGGTCTTGCCTATATCAGTGTGTTCGCCGTCGGCGTCTCCAATGGCTTGCTCTTGAGAAGGCGCAACACCCAAGCCAGTGTTCCCGCGGAGGGCACGCCGGTGCCGTTCTTGGACGTCGTCGGCATGATTGCCATTGGCGCGTATATCATCTGGTTTCACGAGCTGTTGCTGCGGCCGTGGTATCTCCTGCAAATATTTACCGGTGAAGCCAATATTTTCGTAACGCGTTCCGAGCACGGCAACATTCCCGGTATCACGTCATTTACTCAATTGGGCATCGTGTTTTTCGTGTTCTATTTTGATGCATGGTGGCGATCTGATCAGGCGTTGTCGCGGCGTCATCACCTCATGGCGGCGGCGCTTATGGCGTTGACCGTATTTAGGGTTTTTGTGTGGGGCGAGCGTCTGGCACTGATCGAGGTCGTTATTCCGGTGGCCGTGATTGCCGTCGCCTCGGGGATTTTGCACAGGCGAAAGTTCATGGGAGGCGTCGTTACCTGGGCGCCTTTTCTTGGTGTGGGCGCGCTGCTTGGATATTTCGCTGTCACCGAGGCCTTCCGCTCGTGGACGTTTTATCAAGATCGCTACGAGTTCTGGCCATTCGTGATTTCACGGGTCACGACTTACTATTACACCGCCTTAAACAACGGCGCAGGCCTGCTGGCCACGATGTCTTGGCCGGCCAATGACTACCAGAACGTGTTGGGCTGGCTATACAAGACGCCGCTGCTCGGCGGCATCGCGGCCCATATCCTCGAATTGGCGCCGCCGCACTCGCCGGCCTTTCTCGCCCAGTATGCCGATCCGGAATTCAACAACATGTCGGGCATTTTCACGGTTTTCTTCGATCTTGGCATCGTAGGGGCGTTGCTTTTCGCCTGGATATACGGCTGTGTCATCGGCGTGTTGTATGTTCAATTTGTCGAACAGCGTGGGATCGGACGTTTCCTCTATCCGGCGATTTTCGTTTCCATTCTTGAATTGATGCGCGTTCTTTATGTCACGGAATCGAGATTCTTCTTGGTGGTGGTCGGGACGTTGACGGGAGTGTGGTTGTTGTCGCAACGGCGCCCTGACTGGAAAAGGATGAAAACCAACCGCAACGCGGTGACGGGAGATGGGCTATGAAACGTCGCGCATTCGTGTCGTTTTGCGCCGCGGCGGGCGGCTTGCTTGTGTTAGGCATGCGGCGACCGGCGGCGCAGACTGTAACGCCCCAGATTGGGGACAGCATCACGGCCTATGGGGCCGTGGGCGATGGGACGACCGATGACGGCCCGGCTCTGTTGGCCGCCTGCAACGACTTGCGGGACAGCGTCCTCAGAGTGCCGGCGGGCACCTACTTGATCGGCAATCCGCTGACCATTCGAGATTTCAGCGGAACGATTCTGTTCGAAGTCGGCGCAATGTTGCGCTTCGCCGATCGAACTCGGCCGGGTTTGACCTTTAGCGGGGGTGCCAACGCCCAAATACTGAACTATCGCGCGGGTTGGCGCGATGTGCCCGTCACCCGTCTGCTTGCGGGCGGCGGAATCGAGTTTCAGGACGCCTTGGATCCCCATCTGGAAAGTCCCATCATTGATAGCAGCAATTCGGCCGGCATCATTTTTTATCACTGCATTAGGCCCCAGGTGATCGGCGCGGTGGTGAGCAATACGCTGGCCGACGGCATTCATTTTGCCAATTGCGACTCGCCCGTCGTGGAAAACAGCCGCACGACGAACACCGGTGACGATGGCGTGGCCTTTGTAAATTACGCGACCGGCGCCAACAATACGGGCGGCGTCGCGCGAAACATCACCGTCCAGGCATCGAAGGCGCGCGGCATCACCGTCGTCGGTCAGTCCAATGTCGAAGTCCGGGACTTTTCCGTTTACGACACGGCGTCCTCGGGGGTACTTTGCGCTTATGATGCGTCCTACAACACCCGGGTTCCCGACAATGTCATTTTTGCCAACGGGCGTATCGAGCGCAGCGGCGTCGTAACGCCAACCAAGGGTAATCGCTACGGCGCCGAGATTGATACAACCGGCGCCGTAACGTTCGACAATCTCGATATCGTCGACAGCGAAGACCGGGGGCTGTCGGTCTCCTCGCCCCAAGGACGGATCGTCCTGCGCGACATAAAAATATCCGGCACGCGTAGAAACTCCGGCGCGGAGATTCGCGCGGCCGATGTCACCATTAACGGAATGAGAATCGAGGGCGCGCCGCGTTACGGTGTTTACATCGCCAATACGCCCAACGTCAGGCTGGATGACGTGACTGTCGTCGATTCGGCGGCCAGTTTCGATCTGCCGCGCGCCATCTGGTTCGACGGCAATGGTCAGATCAGCGCCAATCGTTTGGTCGTGGTTGATACGCGTGCTTCTACATTGGGCAACATTATCGGTGCGGGGCCGGGCCAGCGCGGCACGGTGACGGGCGTTCTGTTCTCCACGGTGGATGGTCAGGGAGTGCGGATCGAAAATAGCAGTACTCCGGGGCTGACGTTTCCCGCGCCGGTACGCATGCAGACGCCGGCCGCGCCCGCGGCAGCGGAAATCCTGCCAGGGTAATTGAAAAGAATCATACCGATGCAACTTCTAATCAATGGCCGCTTTTTGAGCCAGCGGATCACCGGGGTGCAGCGGTTTGCGCTGGAGGTAACCAAGGCGCTGGACGAGTTGTTGTCCAAAGATCGTCATCGCGGCGTGTTTAAGGATGCGCGGCTGCTTATCCCCAAGAACGTTTCTGCCGTTCCCGATTTGAAGAACATCGCAGTCGACGTGGTGGGGAAGCGAACCGGGCACGCGTGGGAGCAATGGGATCTTCCCTTGGCCGTCGGTGGCGATCTCTTGGTCAGCCTGTGCCAAATCGGATCGCTTGCTGCAAAGCGTCAACTTGTCGTTATGCACGATGCTTCCGTTTACGGCGTGCCGTTTGCATTCTCCAGGACGTTCAGGCTGTGGTACAAGATTCTCATGCCGCTGCTGGCGCGCCGATCTCACAGAGTTCTTACCGTGAGCGAATTCTCGAAGCGGGAGCTGATGCGCTATTGCGGGGTTAAAGAGGAAAAGCTGCGCGTTATACCGGAAGGCAAAGAACACGTCTTGCAGGTACCGGCGGACCCGAGCCTCATCGAACGCCATGGGCTTCGCGGCCAGCGGTTCGTTCTCGCCGTCAGCAGCGTCAACCCCAACAAGAATTTCCAAGCGGTCGTCAAGGCGGTTGACTTGCTCGACGGCATTGACTGCAAAGTGGTCGTGGCAGGCGGCACGGACCCGCGGGTATTTCGCGGCGGCCAGGCGTTGCCCGATCGCGTCATTCATCTGGGCTACGTTTCGGACGCGCAATTGCGCGCGCTGTACGAGAGCGCCACCGCATTCATCTACCCGTCTTTCTACGAAGGCTTCGGGCTTCCGCCACTGGAAGCGATGGCGTTGGGATGCCCCGTGATCGTCTCCAGGCGCGCCTCCATGCCGGAAGTCTGCGGTGACGCGGCGCTCTATTGTGATCCGGAACGCCCTGACGAAATTGCGGCATCTATCCGCCGACTGGTGGCCGATCCGGGTCTAAGGGACGCGTTGGCACAGGCCGGCAAGTCGCGGGCCGATGCGTACACGTGGAAGCGCAGCGCTCTGGCGTTGCTCAATGTGGCGGAAGAGGTTGCCGTAGAACTCGGTCAGAAGCGAGCGGCAGTATTGTCTTCGGTGGAGGAGTAGTTGCCGGTGCGTGTACTGCATATTGTCGAGAGTTTCGCAACAGGCGTACTGAATGTTGTCGAGCTGTTGGCGAACGGGGCACGGCAGCTCGATGCCGACGTTCACATCGCCTTCTCCAGACGCCTGGAGACCCCGGCGGATTTCGCGTGCGGATTCGACGAGGGCGTCCACTTCCACGAACTGGATCTGGCGCGCGGTCTCGATCTGCGTAAAGACCTCAAAGGCATCGCTGCGATATTTCGCCTCATGCGGCAGCTCAAGCCCGACGTCGTCCATCTTCACTCGTCGAAGGCGGGTTTTCTGGGCCGCTTGGCGTGGCGCGTGGCACGACTCCTGGGTCAGCAAGGGCGGCTGTTTTACTCGCCCCACGGGTTTTCCTTTTTGCAGGAGAACCTCGGCAAGGGCGAGCGGTTCGCTTATTTGAGTTTGGAGAGACTGGCGTATGTCTGTGGCGGCACCGTGGTCGGATGCTCCGAGGGAGAAGGCGACGTGGCGCGGGACAAGCTCGGGCGACGGCGAATCGCGGTCGTCGAGAATGCGATCGCCGATTTTGATCTTCCGAAGGCCGAGTATTCCCGACGCCTGCCGGTGCGTGTGGTAACAGCCGGGCGCATCTCATACCAGAAGAATCCTGGACTCTTCGCCAAGATGGCCGCGGCATTTGACGGCGTGGACGCCGAGTTTGTGTGGGTCGGAACCACCGCCGCGGGGCAAGAACAGCTCGCGTCCGAGTTGGGCAGCCGGGTCAGGGTGACGGGTTGGTTGCCTCGGCAGCAGGCGCTAAGAGAAATTGCCGCCGGCGACATCTACCTGCAGACCTCCCGTTGGGAAGGCATGCCCATCTCCGTCATTGAAGCCATGATGATGGGGTTGCCGGTCGTGGTTTCCGATGTGGTGGGAAACCGGGACACTGTGACACACGGCGCGACAGGCTTCGTTTTCAAGAATGAACAGGACGGCGTCACTCAGCTTGCGCGTTTGGTGCGCGATGCCGAGTTGCGCAGTGAAATCGGGCGCCAGGCCGCCACTCACGCACGAAGCCGCTTCTCAGAACGGCGTTTCATTGCCGAATGGGCCGCGCTGTACGGTTTGACGTCGTCGGTGCCGAAGAACATTGGTCGGGGCGCGGCGGTTGCCGGCGTTAGGGCCGGTGAGACGAGCGGGATTTGACGACGCGTCTTCAAGTGCCTGCGTTATAGAACCGCGCACACTGTACTCGAAAAGGGCGAGAGTCCGGCATCGTTATAGCTGCGGATGCGGAAGCAACCCTGATCGCCGGGCCGCAGATTGAAATCGAACACGGGATCAAATGACGCGGTGAAATCGGTCGTGCCGCTGCGCTTTTTCGACCACAGCACTTCCGTGAATACGGCATCGGGCGCGGCGCCAAAGTAGATGACATAACCGGTCACAGGGTCGCCCGTCGCCGGCCAGCGCAATGTCCAGGATTGGATCGCCGATGTGTTCAGCGGGTCGTCCGGTGGCACTGCTGGCGGGTGTACCACGGCCAGCGGACCGGTCACATCGAGATTCCAGCGCGCATAGGGTGTAAGGGACGGCGCACCGACCCATCGCGATTCGCGGTCGATGTAAAGCGGAAGCGAACTGAGCGGAATCGTAGTGGCGGGCAGCTTCAGAGTCGCCACGGAGCGCGCGAACAGGTCGGGAACCACCGTGGGTATGCGACGTTTTGCCGCATAGCCGTTGAGGACGCCGTCGCTGTGCACGTCCAGGGCGACGGCTGACAGGATGTCGGCGGGAGTAGATGCGATCAGCCCGACCGCCTGCGACCGCGCGCCCGTTTCCGTTAGAACGTCGGCAAATGCCTCGATGATTAGCCGGTGCCGCAATACGCGCTGTTGGGCCGTCGCCGTTGTCGTCGCCGGTGTCGGTACAGGTGGATCGTTCAAAATATCGATACCCGACTCGTCCAGCAAGGGAAACGTATGGGCAACCCTTCGGCCGGCATCGAGGTAAGCGGCCTGAAACGCTTGCGGCGAGCGGCGCGATTGCGGATCGAGCTTGGCGAGTTGAAACGCCAACGTCGTCAGAGGCGTGGCATATACCGGCAAAGCTTGCGCGATGTGCTCGTTAGTAATCAGTGCCACAAGTTGGTCAAGCACGGGACGAACGCCTGTGGAGACGTCGGTGCTGGCCGTTGTATCGGCGACGAGTACGAGAGGCGCGGAGACGGGCGCCGTGAGTCTCAGATCGAGAAATGCACCCCTATCGTCGGATGTCGCTGCTGTATCGACATTGGCGGGGTCGTAGTACAGGATCTGATCGGTATCGACACGGTGTACGGTGATTTTTGCTCCGCGCAGCGGACCTTTGACGATCGCACCGTTTAAGGTGGCCGGGCCTGCGCCGTGGGGCGACGGGGCGGTCCGAACGGCATCGTCCGCGGGCGAATCGCCTGTTTTGCCTTGCCCACCACAACCTGCGGCAAGGCACAACAGCAACACGCAGCCAAAATGCCGCAGTTTTTTGGGGGCACGTCGTGTCGATCCAAGACTGACCACGGTGAGATCCTACTCAACCAATCGCTACGGTAGTCTATGTGACGGCGAGCGGTGGAGGATATACGAATTCGACGCGACATTGCCGCGCGACCGACCGACCTTCCTCCGGCCTCGGGTTTTCACGTATTGTGGCTTCGTTGTTCCACGCTATTCTTATGCCCTCGTGGTGGTTGCGGGCGGTTTGCTGCAATCACGACGACCATCACCCTCACACGGAACCCGTGAGCGGATCCTTACATAAACCATGCAGGATGCTGTTACGGGCACCGCCTTTTCTCGACGCAGTTAACGGGACAGGCGGAGACAAGTCGCAAACCAACCGGGATAACAAGGATGATTGCGCGGGAAGGTGTACTGAGAGAACACTCCAGCCTCCTACTGTTTATCATGCGGTCGCTAGACTTGATCGCCGTCGGCGTTGCCGGCTGGGTATCCTACTGGTGGACGTCGGGAAACTGGACGTTAAGTTACTCATATAAATTGCAGATCGCTCTCGGCCTGGTTTGTACCATCGTTTTCTTTAATCATTTCTTGCTTTATCGCGCGTGGCGCGGCACGTCCACGGCGATGGAGTTGCGCGTGGTAAGCGGCGCTTGGCTTGCCGTGTTTGCGGCGCTGGGCAGCGTCTATGCAATCTCCGGCGCCGGTCTGCCGCTGTTTCCGCAGTGGCTAGTCAGTTGGTTCATTGCAGGCTGGGTTCTGCTCACCGGTTTTCGAGCCCTTCTGCGCGTCGTCCTGCGCGTACTCCGAAGCCGCGGCTACAATCAACGCAGCGTCATCATCGTTGGGCTGAGCGAGCGGGGCGTTCAGATTGCCGATCAGATCAGCAAGGCGAACTGGACCGGTTTGCGCGTCCTCGGTTACTTCGACGATCGATCGCCGGCGCGGCGAGAGGTGTCCGACCCCAAGTTGCCGTACCTTGGAGCCATTGCCGACGTTAGCCGCTACATCGATGGCCACGAAGTGGATCAGGTCTGGGTGGTCTATCCGCTGAAGGCGGAAGATAAAGTCAAAGCGGTCCTCCATGCACTTCGTCACCATACGGTCGAAATTCGTTACGTGCTCGATATTTTCGCTTTCAACCTGGTCAATCACTCTATCGGCGAAGTGGCCGGTGTGCCCATACTCAATTTGAGCGCGTCGCCGTTGCAGGGCGTCAACGGGTTCATCAAGGATCTGGGGGATCGGTTCCTTGCGTTGTTGATTTTGGCGGCGATCAGTCCGCTCATGTTGGCCATTGCGATTGGCGTAAAACTCAGCTCGCCGGGCCCGGTGTTCTATCGACAAGAACGCGTGAGCTGGAACAACAAGCGATTTATGATGCTGAAGTTCCGATCGATGCCGGTGACTGTCGAAGCGGAGACCGGCCCGGTGTGGGCCCGCAAAGGCGAGGTCCGCGCCACCCGTTTCGGCGCGTTTTTACGGCGCACGAGTCTTGATGAGCTACCGCAATTTCTAAATGTTCTCAAGGGCGATATGTCAATCGTGGGACCACGTCCCGAGCGCCCGATCTTTGTGGATCAGTTCAAAGACGAAATCCCGTTGTATATGAAGAAGCACATGGTCAAGGCGGGCATTACCGGCTGGGCGCAGGTGAACGGTTGGCGTGGGGATACTGATCTTGGCAAGCGGG